>CASFNK010000033.1 GCA_949295995.1 uncultured Pseudomonadota bacterium | reverse complement strand
CGGCCGTTAAACCTTTCCACGCCCATGGTACTTTGTCTTAAGACACGGGAGAGTAGGTAGCTGCCAGATCTTCTAACCGCATCCCTTCTTATTTACGTTGTTCCCTTTTCTAAAGCACCCCCTCAAGGGTGCTTTTTTCGTCATTGCATGACGCCTAGCCTGAGGGGGAAAACAATCTAATCTCTTGCCTTATAAATGGGATAATTATTGGTAAAAAAAATGAGCTTATTAAGCAAAATCAAATCGAAAATTTTTAGCAAATATTAAATTATTTGTTCTTATAGTTTGGTTAGTTTAATTTTTGTTTATATAGTAGTCATTATGGACAAGATAGAAAATAATATAAAATATTTGCATTGGTATAGTTTCTGGGAAAACTTTATTCTTTTTTATCCAGTTAAAATTTTGTTTTTTGCAGAAGTCTGCGGAAATTTGGTTCAAGCGATGAGCCTATTTGCTATTCAAAATATATCTATTACACTTTTAGAAATTCCTACCGGCTGTCTTTCTGATAAATGGGGAAGGAAATTGGTTTGTCGAGCCGGTGCGGCAGTAATGCTATTATCTTTTATACTTTATGCGTTTGCCGGAAGTTACTTAGTATTAGCGATTGCTTCTGTTTTGAATGGATTATCGTGGGCTCTGGCTAGCGGAAATAATAGAGCTTTGCTTTACGATAGTATGGTTCAAATTGGCAGAAAAAAAGACTATCATAAGGAAGTATCAAAAAACATATCTTTGGAGCAGCTTTCATTGGCTATAAGTTCTTTGTTGGGTATGTTTTTTGTTTTTATATCTTTACGCGCGGTGATGTTGGCAAGTATTGTTCCGGCAATTGTAGCATTTGCAATAACCTTGAAACTTGAAGAAGTTAAAAAGTCTTATGATGATAAAAATACAAGCCTTATTCATATCTTTAATTCAATAAAACATCTTCTGAAACATAAGAGATTAAGAGGTATTGCTTTGGCTGAAACTTTACATTATGGGTTAAATGAAGCCGCTTTTGACTTTAATGGTGTATTTTTCAAACAATTTGTACCGGAGTGGAGTTTAGGAATATTCAGAAGTATTGGTCATTTTGCCAACAGTCTTGGAAATTATTTGTCGTTTTTTGCTGCCAAAAACTAGCGGGTTAAAATCAACTATTCTTTTTGGGGCTTGTCTGGATAATTTTATCAATATCATTTCTGTTTTAGCCGCAAGTGTATGGAGCCCGATTATCAAAATCATTTCTACATTCAGTAGCGGCGTAAAAGAGCCTGCCGTTGAAACTCTTTTGCAGAATGATTGCAGCGAGCAAGAAAGAGCAACTATTTTATCAATAATTTCGTTGTTTAGTTCTTTGTGTTATTCTTTATGCGCCATTTTAATCGGAATGGTGGCGGATATGACAAGTCCGTTTGACGCGATGTTATGGGCCTATGTTTTGGCTTTATTGAGTAATAGTATATTTTTCTTTGCATTGAAAAGTACGAGAGAATAAAAAATTACAACAAAACCATATTGATACCAATTATAATGGCGGTAAATGAGATGAGTTTTTTGATAACTTCTTGGCGGGTTAAGTTTTCTTTGAAGCGGTTGCCGAAGATTTTATAGAGCATAAACCCTAACAAAAGTGTAAAAATGCTTTGTGAAGATTCAATAGATTCGACCACCAAAACCGGAAGGTGAGCCAAAGCTATTGTTAAGGCGAGTGTTCCTCCTTGGTTTAGAATTTCATTAGATAAAAAGAGTTTTATTCTCTTTTTATATTGAGGAAATGAGCTTATAATATCTGTTCTATATTGAGGTAAAAATAAAAGAGATAAACTTATTGATGTTGCAAAAAGTGAACCCCAGAATAAAACTGTTACAAAGTCAACACTCTGTAGAGAATATTTGGATAATACCGAAGACAACGATAATAAAAGAGATACGACCAACATCAAGAAAAATGCAATATTAATTTTTAATTTCTTGATATCAAAATTAAGCAAAAAAGTGGAAAGCAAAATAATTCCGAAACCGCAATATTGAGTAAAGTTCAGTTTTTCATTTACAATAAAATAAGCTAATACCGGAACGGCAATTTTACCTAAAGAGAATAATGCTACAACAATCGAGGTATCAATATTACGGAGTGCGTGATAATAAGGAATTTGATAACAAACTTCGATTAATGAGATGATAAACAATATAGCTAAAATCTCTAATGGCGGAATAATCGGGGTTCCGAATAAAAATAAAAACGGAATGATAATGATGTTGCTGATTGTGGCATAAAATACGAGTGAAGGCACTTTCTTAAAAATATTATTAGAAAAATGCGCATCCACAATACAAGACAAAGCGTGTAAAAGTGGCGTTAAAAAGGCAATCAGAACGTACATATCAAATCCTCGAGGAAATTCTTATAATGAGGAAATAGTTACTCATAATCGGTTAAAATATGGTTTAACTCTTAAATATGGAAGAGTAGATAAGACTTGAAAAGGGTGGAAAACTTCGGCATAATGTTCTTATGAAATTGGGAGAAAATGATGTCGGTTTATGATAAGTTTGAAAAATATTTGCCGGAAATGACTGAGGTGCGTGCAAGATATAATACTTATCTGGCTGATAATCATTTGGTTAAAAAATCGGAAGAAAAATTATCGGACTATTTGGCTTTGGTCGCGGCCTCTTATGAAAAACAAAAGTTTGATTATGTTTTTGTGCTCAAAGATGTGCCAAGTGTTCTTGCTAAACCTTTAAGCAAAGAAGATTTATCTTTGGCCTTGGTAGTTTTGAGCCGGCGCTTGAGGCAACAGCCGATGATGGATAAAATCAACGGCTTTTCACAAACTGTGCGTGATGAATTATGGTCTGTGCCTAAAGAAAAAGAGTGTGATAGAGAATTTGGGGCTTATTGGTTTTATAAGACTTTTCCTTTCAATAAATTTAGAGGAATGGGCGGAGAGGAAGAGAAAAATGTTATTCGCTATGCGCTCAATGTAAAGCCCGATGTTGGTTTGTTTAAAAAGCTCGATGACATTTGCCTGAAATATGATGTTTTTAACTATAAAGTTGCGGCTGAAGAAGATTATAACAACCGACAAGATCCGATTATTATTTATGCTCGCGATAGGCAGAAAAAAGAAATGCAGCAAGATTTATTACAATTGGCTAAAAGGTATCGCCGTAAAGATGACTATGAAATGATAGGGTATCAAAATTTGGGTGATGGGCTGTATGGGGCCGATGAGGTTAAGGCTCAGGATGTGATGGCTTTGCGGATGAAGTTGTTGAAGCCCGATGAAAGGCTGGTTTTTACGCAACCGCTTGATGATGAGTGGGAACAGATGGACAGAGAATATGATTTGAAAGCAAAACTCAGAAAAGAAAAGAGTTTGCGGGGTTTGTTGTATGGGGCTTTGTGCTCTGTGTCGTATGATAATGCATTATCAAATGGAGAGTTTCAGGTTTATCAAATGATGGTGAATGCTTACCTGCAAGCGGAAAACTCTCATCAGCTTGGGATATGCGCAAAGAATGCTTTTGAGCGATAAGTGCTATTGAGATACAAAAAAAGAGTGGGCTTGGAGCACCACTCTTTTTTAGGAATTTAGAATATTTTACACTTGTGAGGTAGGGGAATTTTAAGATTTGCGTGTGGCATGGAGTTCTTCAATTAAATTCCAAGTTTTGCCGCCGTCGTGTGTGGCCTCACAACACCAATAAAATGAATGTAGCTCAATATCTTTAATTATCCAGCGGAGACGGAAGTCTTGCGGGGTATCATCCCAGATGATTATTTGGTCTTCCGTGCACTGGGTGCGGAGGCGGTTGAAATTGTCATCGTCGCCGTCATAGGTGTTCCACTCATTGGTTTTGGGGTTATAAAGCCGTTTAGATGTGCTTGGACGGACGCAAATTCCGCTTTTTTCGGCTTCTTGGCGCGAAGGGCAGATAAAAACATCATAAATGCCGTGATATTGCGGTAGGCGGCTGAAGAGCCATTCCCCTTTGACTTCGTGGGCGATTTTTCCTTGTGCAAAGTTATGCTAGAGGAAATCCCATTCGCCAATGAGAAGTCCAAATAAATTGCAGCATTGCGTATGTTGTTGTGTTTCTGTCAAAAGTTTTGGTTTAACGGATATTTTTTAATATTTTGTAAAATATTTGTTTGAATTTATATTTTTTATAAACTTTTAGTGTACTAAATTTTAGTTATCACAATTATAAATTTAGGATATTTTATTTTTGCTATTTATCATATATTGTTAATATGTAATGTGCAATTAATTAAAATTTTTGGTTGCTATTACAAGGCTTATTTTCTAAAACTGATTTAAGGAAACTAAAATTATGCATAAAGGTATTGTTAAGTGGTTTAACACTAAAAAAGGTTATGGTTTTATTCAATCTGATGCTGCGGCAAAGGATATTTTTGTTCATGTGACGGCTTTGCAACAATCGGGTATCAGAAAATTGACAGACGGGCAGGAAGTGTCTTTTGATATTTTTGATGATAAAGGGCGTCCGGCTGCTAATCATATTTCTATTTTGTAAGTTCTCTCAATTTGAGACTAAAAAACTCCGGAGGTTTGACGCTCCGGAGTTTTTTTATTAAAGCCTTCGCGGAGGAACTCCGCTCACCGGCGTTCTTCGCCCGCCTTTCACTTGGCGTGAACCTACTTTTCGTAGCTTCAAATCAGCCGCGCCATGCAAAAACAAAAAACCGTCCTTTCGGACGGCTTTTTCTTTTTGGTTGCGGGGGCAGGATTTGAACCTGCGACCTTCAGGTTATGAGCCTGACGAGCTACCGGGCTGCTCCACCCCGCGATGGAGATCTCAAAACTGTGCGTATAAATACCTCTTTTTCGAACTCTTGTCAATAGCTTTTTTATTAAAAGGCTAAACTTATTATTATTGCAAATATAAAAACGATAATGGTGATTATATGCCAGGGTTTCATTGGGGTTCCTTTCGTTTAATTAAAAAGTATGAGAGATATTATTAACAAAACTAAAACGATACTGAATATGATTTTATCTCGTGGGGTGAAATTCATCTCTTCTCCTTTAAAAATATGGATTATATGCCCATTGAAGTAAAGCTTGTCTTTGACGGGCGCGGCATGATGTATCATATAGATGACAATTCTTTAAAATTTGAGCTTTATGGCGGCGGAAGGCTTTCCAACGCTTTATTTGAATTTGGTCAAGTTCCGCTATCCTACGTCCTTGATAGTAACGACAATACCACTGAAACCAACCTCTTGGGTCAGGACCATATATCCAGCCGCGTTTTTTCCATTCTTGTAAGGATAATCGTGATTTGAGATGGAAAAAATTTAATTGCTCATCGGCCTTTAATGGGGAGGTTTTGGCATTCTCAAACCAAAATGATGGGAATTCTTCTTGGCAATCATTTAAGTATTTTCCCTCAAAAACACCAAGCTGCAACATTTCATACGGTGTTAATTCCGGTTTGAAATCGTCTGCAAAGTTTTTGCCGGCTTCGCAGACCAGTTCATAAACGTAGTCTTGTTGCATCTTGTCGTTAACTGTGATGATTTTTCTCATATTCGACTCCTTAAAACTAAAATGTAAGTCTTAATCGGCATTTTTCAAGGGACAAAAAAACCGCACTTTCTGTGCGGTTTTTTACAAGGAGAAAGAATTTTATTATTATTTTATCTCTTCTTCCGGCATTACTTGGATAGTAGTTGTGGCCGGAGTAGAATCGATGGTGTATGAAATTGTCTCAGTTTGGGTTTGTGCCGGAGCTGAAATAATTTCAACCGGAGCACTCGATTGAGTGGTCGTGGTGGTAACTACCGTCTTGGTTTCAACCGGTTGGGTAGTGATTTGCTCTTTTTCATAAGCAACATTGGTTATGGTTTTAGGCTCATAAACCGTTGTTTTGGTTGTTTTCTTATAAACAATTTCTACCGGCTCTTTTACGATTTCAACTTTAGGAGTGCAATTATTGCATGGTGCGGCACAATTTTGGCATGGTTGAACGGCTTGTGCGCAAGTGTTGCAAGGTTTAATAACCGGTTGCGGTTGTGCTACTTGGCATGGTTTTACAATCGGTTTTGGTTCTTCATAAACTTGAGCCGGTTGTGGAGCTTGGCGGCGTTTGGCTTGGCAACGACTGGTGCAATTGTAGCTGCTGTAGTCAGCCGGAGTATTGCTACGGTATATCGGACCGGAATAACAAGCGGATAAAAACATTATGGTTGCTAATGCAAGTATCTGTTTCTTCATGGTTTTTCTCTTCAAAAGTTAAAGTTGTTAACAAATTGTTAACGGTAATATAATCAATTTTTTTCTATTTGTCAATTTTTGTTTAATGAAAAATGTAATTTTTTTTGTTTTTTTGCAAAAAATGCTTGTTAAATTTATTTTTTGTGTTAAACATAGGCAAGTCAGGTTACCGGAGTGTAGTTCAGCCTGGTAGAACGCTACGTTCGGGACGTAGAGGTCGCTGGTTCGAGTCCAGTCACTCCGACCAATCGCACAAAAGGTGCGTTAAGTTTTAGGGGCATCCAATTATTGATGTCCTTTTTTGTTGCCTAAAACAAAAGCCGGCAGAGTTAATCTGCCGACTTTCTTGTAAGATAATTTCAGACCAGTAAGATTTTTTCTTTTAAGACAAGCTGGAGAAATTTGTACATCAACGACGGATAGCAGATTGCATCATATTCGTTATAGACGGAAATAATCAGCAATGACGTATCGGCGGTTTGTTCCATGCTTAACGGATTGGAAGATGGATGAAGAATTCTGATGGCGGTGTGTTGAATAATTTCATAGAAAACTTGGTGTACTGTGCCAAGATATTCTTCTTCGTCTAATTTGGAGTTTTGCTGTTTTAAAAGTGCGGGCATAAAATCTCCATGCTTTTTGAAGATTTCATTGGTTTCAACACAATCGGCAATTTCATCGCGGTCCAATAATAGGCCAATAAAAATTTTTTTGATGGCTTTTCTTAAGTATTCTCTTGTCATAATTTTATGTATTTATGGGTTAGGCAATTTCTCTTTTTTGTAATTCTGAATGGATGAGAGAGATTTCTTTTTCTTTGAGGGGGGCGAACTTATTGACCGTGCTACTTAGTAATTGGTAGTAGAGTTGAATAAGGTCGTCGTCGCTCATTTGGGCTATCTTTTCTTTTTTTGGTGTTACCCAATATTTTTTGAAAAGATAGTCAGCACAATTTATAATTATGGCAAGAGCCATAAGGCTCAAAAAAAAGTAAAGTATAAGCATAATGATAAAGTTTTAAGTTTGACATGATAATTTGAAATTGCGGGTATCCTAATTTAGTTGAGAAATTTTGTCAATGATAAGAGTTATGCCTATGATTTGAATTCAAATTGACAATACTGCCCGCCTGACATATCCTACTTTTAAGTTTGAAATAAATAAGGAATGTCCAATGATTGATTTAGGAAATAAAAAGTTAGAGCGTTTTTCTTTGCCCGAAGAAATTGTCGGAGAAAAGGTGATTTTAGTTCCCAGAACTCATGAGTTTGATGAGGCTTTGTGGAAGTTGATTGATTCTTCACGCGAATTTTTGAGAGAATACTTGTTTTGGGTTGATGATACGAAGTCTTTACAAGATGTGAAAGATGTAACCTCAATCTTTATGGATAATTGGCAAAAACAAAATTCTTTTGAATATGTGTTTTTAGAGAAAAATTCCAGAAAATTAGTCGGGGCAGGGGGAATTCACACTATCTCTTATTTACATCATTGGGCTGAATATGGTTATTATTTGAGTAAAGATGAAGTCGGACACGGGTATATTACCGAGGCGGTTCGCTTGCTCGAAAAAGAGCTCTTTAATAAAGGAATTCATCGTTTGGTGATTACTTGTGATGTGAATAACCATGCCTCTGCCGCAGTGGCAAAACGTTGTGGCTTTGAGCTGGAGGGGAAACTTCGTGAAGCTCGTTTTGCATACGGGCAATATCGCGATGAACTCCTGTTTGCAAAAATTAATAAGGCGTAAGTTTATGGATAATTTGGAAGAAAGACTTATTGATATTGAAACGGCTTTGGCTAACCAAGAACGAATCGTCGAAGATCTGAATTCAGTCGTTATTGAACAAGGAAAAATGATTGACCGGCTCCTCAAGCAAAATCAATATTTAATGAGCATAGTGGATCAAGATACTGTTAAGCCTTTGAGTGAAGAAACTCCTCCGCCGCATTATTAAGCGAAAGTATTGGGGGTTGTTTTGGCGAGGTTTGAAATTATATAAGACAATGGAGGTAGAAATTTTATGAATCCTGATGCTTTATATAAATTAACTCACGGGCTCTATATTTTAGGTGCTCAAGATAACGGGCGAATGGTCGGCAGTGTGGTTGATGCCGTGATGCAAGTGGCTAATAAGCCGTGGATGATTGCGCTTTCTTGCAATAATAACAGTTATACTAAAAGATGTATTGAAGTTTCAAAAGAGTTTTCGCTTTCTGTTTTGGGTAAGAGTGTTGAACCCTGGATTATTGCTAATTTTGGCTTTCAAAGCAGTAAAATGGTCGATAAATGGGAAATTACCAAATATAAGGTAAAAGACAATCTGCCTTATTTGGAAGGAAATTTAGCTTCATTGAAGTGCAGAGTTGTGCAATGTATTGCTTATGAGAGCAATACGTTGTTTTTGGCTGAAGTGGTTGATTGTGAAGATGGGGTTGACGATGAACCCTTGACTTATCAAGACTATCGCGCCTATTTTAAGAAAGATGTGGTGGAAAGTTTTAATCATCTTAAATCTAACGAAAAGGAGAAAAATACGATGACTGATGAAAACAAAAAAGAAGAAGGTAAACATTGGGTTTGCGCCGTTTGCGGATATGTTTATGATGGGGAAACGCCGTTTGAAGAGTTACCTGAAGATTGGGTTTGCCCGTTGTGCGGCGTTGATAAGAGCCATTTTGTTTATGAATAGGTCTTATGCGTAAGTCTAAAAAACAAATTACTCAAGATAAAAACTGGATTAAAGCGATTTTTATCCTGCCTGTTAATGTGGTGGTGGTGATACCGGCTTTAATCCTGTTTTTTTCTGAGCAAAAGGTTGAACTCAAGTTTAATTTGCTTTCAGCTTTAGGCGTTTTGTCCTTTGGTGTTGGTTTAGTCTTAGTTGCTTTTACGATTACGTTATTTAAAAATCAGGGAAAAGGTTCTTTAGCTCCTTGGAATCCCCCTGCAAAACTGGTTTTGCAAGGACCTTACCAATATGTCAGAAATCCGATGATTAGCGGTGTCGGTTGGATGTTATTAGGTGAGGTGATTATTTTCTTAAATGACGGTTTGGCTTGTTGGTGGCTGTTTTTTTGCTTGGTGAACGCCTTGTATATTCCATATTCGGAAGAACCGGGATTAAGCAAGCGTTTCGGTAAAGATTATGAGGAATATAAAGCTAATGTTCCGCGGTGGATTCCTCGCCTTACTCCTTGGAAAAAAATAAGCCGATGATGACATCGGCTTATTTTAATTATTTGCTACAACCAATGTAGTGCCAATTATCATTGTCATATTGGAGGTGAATTATTTCACCGTTGTCAACCTCGTCTTTGTCAATATCTAAGGCATGAAGGGTTTCGGTTAAGGTAATCCCATGCCCGGAAATGGCGATGTTGTTATATTTGCTTTGCGCATATTGCTCAAGTGCGGAAAATACACGTTGGCGAACTTGGCGTTTGGTTTCGCCGTTTTCAAAACGGATATCTTGGTCAGAGGAATCTTTGCTGCGCCATTTTTGGTAGGTTTCTCCAAAACGTTCTTGCGCTTGTGTGTAATGCAGACCTTCGGCAACACCGACGTTTACTTCCGTAAAGCGTTCGTCAAATTGAATGGGGGCTTTGACGACGCGAGATACAATATTGCCCGTTTGCTTGGCACGGCGTAACGGGCTGGAAATAATGACATCAATGTCTTTGTTTTTGAGATAATCTGCAGTGGCGTAGGCTTGATCTATGCCTTTGTCGGTAAGTACGGAATTGTTGGAATGTCCTTGTATCTTGCCTTCAAGATTGTAGGAGCTTTGACCATGTCGGAAAATATAAAAATTTTTTACCATGCAAAACCTCCTTTCGCTGGGTGGGAGATGAGCTTATAGTACTCGATTTTTTTATTTTTTACAAGCAGATTTTATTAATATAATTTTAATTTTTTTGCTAAAGTGGCTAAAGTTTTTCCTTGAACCAGAACTGATAAAATAACCAAGAAGAATATGATGTTAAATAAGTAGCTCGAATCCGGATAATTATACATTAAAGGGTAGGTGGCCAGAATAATCGGTACGGCTCCTTTAAATCCTGCCCAACTGATGAAGATTTTATCGGCTGTAGAATAATTGCTTTTGTAAAGGCAAGCAAAAACAGCTAAGGGACGAGCAATAAAGATTAAAAAGATGGCACAAAGGAGGCTAATCGGGAAAACTGCCGGAAGTTCATGCGGATTAACTAATAATCCTAACAGCAAGAACATACCGATTTGCATTATCCAGGCTAAAGAATCTTGAAAGTTTATAAAGTGGCGACGGTAGAGGAAAACCGTGTTGCCCATGATGATTCCCGCAATATAAACCGCCAAAAATCCGTTGCCGTCCAGAAGTTGGGTTAGGCTATATGTGAGCATTACAATGCTAATGCCAAAAACCGGATAAAGTCCGGGGTAAACCAAATTCCAGCGGCGCAAAACATAACAAGATAATTGACCAAAGACATATCCGGCTGCTAAGCCCAAACTCATTTCCCAAACAAAATTTTGCAGCATGGCGGATATGCTGAAATCCGGGTCAGAAAGGGAATTTAGGGCTCCTAAGGAGAGCAGAACCGCCATCGGGTCATTGCTGCCGGATTCAAATTCAAGAAGAGGTTTGAGACCAGATTTGAGTTCTTGTTTTTGGCTACGCAAAATTGAAAAAACAGCCGGTGCATCGGTTGAGGAAACAATTACACTTAATAATAACGAAATTTCGTAAGATAATCTCAGAATGTAACGAGTGCAGATAAATAAAAATATTGCGGTTAACAAAACACCGAGGGTTGATAAGACGCTTCCTCTTTTAAGCGTCGGTTTGATTTCTGCCCATTTGGTATCAAGTCCGCCCGAAAACAAGATGAATGCAAGAGCAAAAGTTCCGGCATAATTGGCTAAGTGAGCATTGCTGAATTGTATGCCCAGACCATCACTACCGGCAACCATTCCCAGACCTAGAAAGAACAATAAACTCGGTATGCCATAGCGAATTGATATGCGATTGGCATATACGCATATAAGTAACAAAATGCCCGTTGTGGCCATTATCAAATTTAAGTTCATCTATTTCTCCAAATGATTATCGGAAATATTGTAATGTGATAAAGTTAATATTTTATAACTTTTATGAGTGCTTTTATTTGACTTTAGCGATTTCTGCCCAACGTGTGGTATAGCAAGGAGATCGAAATTCATGCTTGATAAAAGGGGTTTGTTTTGGGGTTTGCAAACCAAAATAGACCGTGCGTTTGCCTAATTTTTCATTAAGCTCATCAAAAGCCTGCATGAGGGCTTTTTCTTTTTGGTTTTGGGTTGAGGTTTGAAAAAGGTCGGTTTGCGGGGTGTCTTCGGCGCAAATATCGGTTAAAATAATTCCGGCTCGTTTATAGCGAAAGCGGGGATTGAAGATTTGTTTTAAGCCTTTATCCATAGCAGATAAAAATTTGGCGGTATTATTGGATGGTGCATTGAGGCTGATGAGCTGAGAGTTGTCATATTGCGGTTCGTTGCGAAAACGATTGGTGGCAATAAAAGTGATGATTCCGCCGGCTAAGGCTTTTTGTTCGCGCAGGCGACGGCAACCCGAATCCACAAATTCGGCAATTATGGTGCGGATTTGCTCATAAGAAGTTAGTTCTCTTTCAAAACTCCGAGAGCATAAAATCGTTTTTGAATGTTCCAATTCATCCATTTGCAGGCAAGGAATACCATTTAATTCTTGAATCGTGCGCTCTAGAGAAATACCAAATTTCGAACGAATTATCGGAAGAGGTGCTTTCACCAAATCTTCAGCCGTAAAAATACCCATGAAATTTAGTTTTTTATTTAGATTGCGCCCAATGCCCCAAATTTTTTCGACATCTAAATTTTTGAGGTAAGGAGATGCTGCATTTTTATCAGGAAGGGCAAAAATTTTGCCGGAGCTTTGTTTCTTGGCAATGCTGCCTGCTAATTTGCACAAGGTTTTGCTGGGGGCTATGCCAATTGATACTGAAATGCCGATTTGGTGCAAAATATCTTGGCGCAGAGATTGGGCTATGGCTAAATAGTTTTCGCTGTCGGCGATATGAGCAAAAGCTTCATCAATGGAGTAAATTTCAATTTTGGGAAAGTAGCTGCGGATTAAATTCATCACGCGGGAGGACATGCTGCTGTATAGCTCGTGATTGCAGGAAAGCCAAGAGCCGTTGTGTTTTTGCAGGAAAGTTTTTACCTGAAAAAAAGGAACTCCCATGGGTATGTTTAAATCTTTAGCCTCATACGAGCGGGCAATGACGCAGCCGTCGTTGCTGGAAAGAACAACTACCGGCCGATTTTTTAAGTCAGGTCGGAAAACTCTTTCACAAGAAACAAAGAAATTATCGCAATCAACCAACATATACATTACAAAAGTTTCCTAATGACGGAAGTAACAACTCCCCAAACGGCAAAGGTGTCGTCAGAGCTTAAATGATATGCCGGAAGTTGGGGATTATCGGTTGAAAGTGTGGGCTTGCCGTTTGGCAACAAAAAACGACGGGCAATTAATTCACCGTTTAGTTCCGCTATGATTAAATTGCCGTTGGCGGCTGTGAGCGAGCGGTCAATGGTGAGGATATCATCATTAAATATACCGATATGTTCAAGAGTGTTTCCTTCCATACGAAAAAAATAGGTGGAAAGAGGGTGGGGTTGCAGGTAAGAATTGAGGTCAAGGTCGTGTTCATGAAAATAAGTCGTGGCTGTTGAAAAAGGCATTTTTATATCCTATAATGTTCTTGTTTTGTTCTTATGATAAAACATTGCTAAAATATTTCAATAAAAATTATTCGCAATTTGCAAAATATGTTTTATATTAAAACAAAATTTTGAAGAGGAGAAAAATTATGGAAAAAATTATCCCAAATAAATTGGTTGAAGGCGATGAAATCAGAGTGATTGCACCGGCCAGAGGCATTAAAATTATTGGTCAGGATTCACGCCAAATTGCAAAAGAGCGTTTGGAATCTTGGGGGCTGAAGGTGAGTTTCGGACGGCATACGACTGATGATAACTGGGATATGCTTGGTTCTTCTTCTGTCCAAGACAGAGTAGAGGATATTAATGATGCCTTTCAAGATAAAAATGTCAAAGCCATTTTTACGATTATCGGTGGGGCGAATTCTAATCAATTACTGCCTTATTTGGATTATGATTTGATAAAGAAGAATCCTAAGGTATTTTGCGGATTTTCCGATATTACCGCTTTGTTAAATGCGATTTATGCCAAAACCGGTTTGGTAACTTTTTCGGGACCGCATTTTAGCTCGCTTGGTATGCTGAAAGGTGCGGACTATACGTTAGAAAATTTAAAAATTATGCTGATGGGTGATAGAGTTAATGCTGTTAAACCCTCGAAAGAGTGGAGTGATGATTTGTGGTTTATTAATCAACAAGACCGCAATTTTATTCCAAACGAAGGCTATTGGACAATTCATCAAGGTGAAGCGCAAGGCACACTTATCGGCGGAAATTTAGGCACATTTAATCTCTTGCTGGGTACGGCTTATCGTCCGGCGTTTGAGAAAGACACAATCTTGTTTATTGAAGATACCGAAGGGGCTGATATTTTAGATTTTGAACGTAATTTCCAAGCCCTGATTTATCAGCCCGATTTTCAAAATGTTAAGGGAATTCTGATTGGGCGTTTCCAGAAAGGTTCAAAAGTTTCGCGCGAGCAATTGGAATACATCATCTCAACCAAACAGGCTTTGCAAAATCTGCCGATTATTGCCAATGTGGATTTCGGACACTCGACTCCTTTGCTGACTTTGCCGGTGGGTGGTTCGGCTCATATTAAAGACGGCGAAATTTTACTGAAATTATAGTAAACAAAAATCCCCTGATGAAAAATCTTATGATTTTCTCAGGGGATTTTTTTTAATTCAGAGATGTTTCTTTATGCCACGGGCGTACTTTCCAAGCTCCGATACTATAGAGAATAGCCGCTAAGAAGGAAATGACAATGAATGCCCATTTCCAAATTTCAAAATCGCTTTGGATTAAAGCAATACCGGCAATGATAAAGCCAATTGCCAGTAAAATACTTAAGATAAAAACACCTGCTTTCATAATTTTTTGTTTTTTATGGTTAATAATATAGATAATTTTTAGACTTCTTTGGACAGAAAAGCACAAATGAAAAAATAATGCAAGTGTTTAATTGCAATTTTAATAAATGTGTTTCTAAATATTATAAAAAAGCCCTTCCGAAGAAGGGCTTTGGTTTTAGTCTTGCTCTTTGGTTTTTCCTTTACTCCATTCATACGTTTTTTCACGCATGGTTTGGAATAAAATATAAAGCAACGGAATAACTATCAAACCGGCTGCCGTTCCGACCAACATTCCGTAAAATACCGGAACGCCGATGGCAATACGGCTGGCGGCGCCGGCACCCGTGGCGACAATCATCGGCCATACACCTAAAATGAAGGTGAAGGCTGTCATCAAGACCGCACGGAAACGTTCTTTGGTACCGACAATCGCTGATTTGACAATTGAAGAGCCTCGTTCACGCTCTTCTTTTGAAAATTCTACAATCAAAATAGCGTTCTTACTGGCTAGTCCAACCAGTAATATCAAACCTAATTGCGCGTAAATACTCAAAGGTAGGCTGGTGATGAACAATCCGGTCATGGCTCCCAACATCGCAACCGTTACGGAGGTTAATACCGGAAGCGGAGTTGACCAGCTCTCATATTGCGCAACCAAGAACAAATAACCAAAGGTAATCGCTAAAGCAATGATATAACCAATTTGTCCTTGGGTTTGTTTTTCTTGGAAGCTCATACCAGACCATTCATAACTGAAGCCTTTGGGCAGTTGCAAGTTTTCAACCGCGGTCATGGCTTGTCCGGTACTAACGGCTTGAGACTGAATTGCGTTAATGGAAGCTGCCGGATACTGGTTGTAACGCTCAACCGTACGTGGACCTAATATTTTTTTGATATTAAGAACACTCCCCAGTGGAACCATTTTTCCTTCTTTGTTTTCAACGTATAAATCATTAATTGAATTAATGTCTTTACGATATGTCCAGTCCGATTGAATATATACCTTGTTTACTTGGGTACCAAAGTTAACGTCGTTGATGTAACTTGACCCTAAATAGTTTTGCAGTAAAGTATAAATGTTGCCTATCGGTACGCCCATACTTTCGGCTTTTTGCTTATCAATTGTAATAAACAGTTGAGGTGTTTTAGCCGTATAGGTGGTAAATGCATATTGCATTTCGGGCATAGTGTTCATCTTTTGCAAGATACCTTGTAAGGCGGCATCTAAAACGGATGAATCGGTACTGTTTAAGGATTGCAGACGATAATCCATACCGCCGCTGGCTCCTAAACCTTGTATCGCCGGTGGTTCAAAAAAGTTGATTTCGGCGTTAGGAATATTTGCGACTTTCGCTCTTATACGATTTAATATTGCAGAAGAGTGAAGGTTAGGGTCTGTTCTTTTATCCCACGGTTCCAAAACAATAACCGAGAAAGCTACGTTTTCGCCGCCGCCGCCTAAAATGGAACGGCCAACAATCGTCATTACATTGGCAACCCCTTCTTCGTTCTTTAAATCAGGATATATTTGGTTGACCAATTTACGGGTACGTTCCATTGAAGCCCCTTCAGGTAATTGAATATTGGTGAAAATAACGCCTTGGTCTTCACTCGGAATAAATGATGTTTGACTTATTTTTAAGAAAAATACGTTTGCCAAAATAAGCATTCCCAATAATAGGGCAACAACGCTGACTTTGCGTCCGATAATACCGACAATTAAAGCGTAGTTATCACGTGATTTATTCAAAAATTGGTTAAACCAGAATAATGGACCGCTGGTGTAGGGCTTTAACGGGCGAAGCATGGTGGCGCATAATGCCGGAGATAAAGTTAAGGCGTTGATAGCCGAGAAAAATACCGCCGTAGAAATAGCAACGGCAAATTGTTGGTAAATTCGTCCCGTAATGCCTCCTAAAAAGCCAACAGGTACGAAAATAGCCAACAATACCAATGTGGTGGCTATAACCGCGCTGGATACTTGCTCCATGGCTTTGATTGTAGCTTCTTTTGGCGTCAAGTGTTCGTTTTCCATAAGGTATAAAACGCGTTCTACCACCACAATCGCATCATCTACCACCAAACCGATTGCTAATACCAAACCAAACAAGGTCAGCATATTCATACTGTAACCTAATGCCAACATGACGGCAAAAGTCGCAAACAAGGAGACCGGAATAGTGAGTGAGGGAACGAGTGTTGCTCTCCAGTCTTGTAAAAACAGGTAGCACACACCGATAACCAAAATAAATGTTAAAATTAACGTGAAGACGACTTCATCAATAGATGCGCTGATGTATTTGGTGGCATCGTAGGTGATGTCAACTTTAAAATCCTCAGGAAAATATTGAGACAGTCTTTGAAGTTCTGCCTTAATACCGGCCATGGTCTCAAGGGCGTTTGCACCTGATAACAAGTTAATGGCTACGGCAACTGAAGGACTGCCGTCAATGGTAGATTCTACACCATAGTCTTCAACACCGACTTCTACGCGGGCAACATCCTTTAAGTACACAATACCGCCTTCTTCTGCCGTGCGGACGATAATGTTTTGGAAGTCTTCCACCTCATTGATACGTCCTTGAGTTTGCAGGGTATAAGTCATTTGTTGGGTGCCGTCTCCAGGCATAGAGCCTACTGAACCAAGGGAAGGTTGGTAGTTTTGTCCCTCAATGGCTGAAATAACTGAGCTGGCGGGTAATTTCAGAGCGGTTAATTTGTTGGTGTCTAACCACACGCGCATGCTCAAAGGTGAGGCGTGAACACTTACTTCACCCACACCATAAACACGGCTCAAGTTATCCTTAATGTTGTTTTGAACATAGTCGCTCAAAAACATTCTGTCGTGAGTCTTATTGGGAGAATAAACTGTTAAGAACCCTAATGTATCTGATGAACGACGTTTTACCGTTAGACCTTGTCTTTGTACTGATTCAGGTAATTTAGAAAGTGCTTGTTGAATACGGTTTTGGACTTTTACTTGTGCCATATCAGGATCAGTGCCGACGGCAAAAGTAACACTTAATGAATAAGAACCTGAGTTTTCCGATGAAGAATCCATGTATAACATATTTTCAACACCGTTAATCTCTTGCTCTAACGGAATACCTACCGTTTTCGCAATAACTTCCGCACTCGCTCCAGGATAAGATGCACTCACCACAACCATCGGCGGGGTGATTTCCGGATATAAGGCAATCGGCAATGAAAATACTGAGATAAGACCTGCTAGTGTTAAAACGATGGAAATTACCATCGCAAAACGAGGTCTTTCAATGAATACTCTTGAGAACATTCTTATTTACCTTCCGTATTGCTGGTGAGGAGTTCGGCTTTTACTTTTTGACCGTTTTGAACCTTTTGCAGTCCTTGAATAATGACTTTGTCATCATCGTTCAGACCGGATTTGACTACTTGCATATCGCCAAAAACTTCACCCAATTCAACACGGCGTTGTTCGGCAATGCTGTCAGGTGTTACAATCATGACATAGTTGCCATGCTCGTCTTGAGCTACGGCGGCTTGCGGAATAAGCGTGGCTTCTACGCTTTGGGTGTCTCCTATAAGAACTTGCACATAGGCTCCGGGTATCAGAAAACTTTGCTCGTTGCTATATTCGTTATAAACAGCAATGGTGGCGGTGGTGGTATCAATCTCATTATCGGTAAAACGAGATTTTAAGTGGTTTACCAAACGTTTGCCGTTGGGCAAAATCAATTCACTGCTGATAGGCGAACTTTTGCCTTCTTTTATGGCTTTGCTCTTTTCTCTAAAATCAATAATATCTTTATCGGTAACTGAAAAGGCAACGCGAATCGGATCGGTTTGTACAATGCGTGCCAGAGTTTGCGTTGAGGAGTTAACATAGTTGCCTTCGGTTACCAGAGCTTTACCAATATAACCGGTGAATGGGGCTTTGATTTCAGTATAGCCCATATCAATCTTGGCTAATTCTAAATTTGCTTCAGCTTGTTTTACGGCTGCTTTGGCTTGGAGATAGTTGCTCTCTGAAGTATCAAGCGTTGCTTTGGAAGCATAGTTTTGACTGCTTAAGGATTTTTGGCGTTTATAGTCTCTTTCTGTTTTTACCAAATTAGCTTGCGCACTGGCAAGTTCTGCCTCTCTCAATTCTAAATTTGCCAAATAACGCTTTTGCTCTATTACAAACAAAACATCACCTTGTTGAACAAGGCTACCTTCTTGGAACAAAACTTTCTCTACATAGCCTGTTACTTGCGGACGTAAATCAACCGAGTTGATGGCTTCTACATGACCAATATAGTTCTTTTTTGGGGAAATGTCTCGCTTCTCTACTCCTTGAATTAAAACATACGTGTCTCCTCGACTCATGCCCTGCGTGGATGTTTGCGGGGTCATTTTTCCTTTGAGATACCATCCGATGCCAATACATAACAAAATTATAATTGTTTTACGGATGATTGTACGTTTGCTTATGGTAACAATCTGCATGTTAGTTATCCTCTTTTGTCTTTAATGATTTGAATATTAATTGAAAACTTTGTTCGGTTAAGGTCGGAAAGTCTCCATGATAGTTTTTTCCAATGGCTTGGTGCAATATGCCATCCCATAGAGATGCTATTATTTGCGAAATGGTCGTAACATCTGTGTCTGGACTTATTTCCTTGTTTTGAATGCTGTTTTTCAGAACTTTGGTTATTAATTCTTGGTGATAGTTCCGGATTTGATTAATGGGACCCGAAATATTTAGTGTATTAAATAAACCTTCAGACCATTCCATTTGGTACATTACGAAAAACAAAAATTTACGAAAAATGGCAATATTTTGCACCATTTGTGCTTCATATTTGAAATAACGCAGCAAGTCGCTAAGGGTTTTGACTTCGGGAATCTCCCGATTTATAGCTACTTGATTATGCTCAAAGGCCTCTATTATCAAAGCTTTGATTATGTCCGGTTTGTTGCGAAAATGCCAATAAATCGCTCCTTTGGTGAGATTGATTTTTTTGGCTATCTCATCAAAAGTTGTGCGGGTGTAGCCTTTTTCACAAAACATATCTAAGGAAGCCAAAAGTATTGCTTCCCTTGTTTGCTGGGCTTCTTCTTTAGTTCTTCTTGCCATTGATGTTATTACCTTTTAAATATATACATTCATGGAGGTATATATCTTAATTTCCCTCATTGTACAAGCATTTTTTTAATAATTTATGAATCTTGGGGGCTATTTGCGACAAGGTGCAAAAATATCTAAGTCAGAGTTGTAGATGCTTGTTTTTATACCGCTTAATCCCAAAATAGAGTGGAAAATGTTATCTTGTGAATGGGCTTTATCTGCATTGGTTCGTAAGCAGGATTTATTTATTTTGAAATCTTTAGCAAAGGAATCGGACATCCAGACCAAAAATGGAATATCTTTTTGCTCTTTAGGGGCGGTGTCATATGGGGCTGAATGCAAAAACATTCCGTTTTCTCCCAAAGATTCACCGTGGTCGGAAATATATATCATCACCGTATTATATTTGTCTGAGAGCTTTTTTAGCTCATCTATGGTTTGGGCTAAAAACATACTGGTATAGTAAATCGAATTGTCATACACATTGACTAAAGATTCTTGGCTACAGTAGGGAAAGTCTTTTTGCTCGCATATCGGCGTATAAAGCTCGGCTGATTTGGGATAATGTTCGGAATAAGCCGGACCGTGGCTTCCTCTTTGGTGTAAGACGATTAATGCGTCTTTGCCGAAATCTTGCATCCGTTCGTCAAAATTTTGAAGCATTACCTCATCAAGGCAGAATTTTCCGGTTTTGCAAGGGTCTTCAATTTCTACTCGGTCGCAAACATTTTGACAGCCGGTGTTGTTTTCTCGCCACAAAACTTTATAGCCGCTCTTTTCCATTACATCTAGTAGGTTTTCGGTATATACTTCAGAGCCGGTTTTAAATTGAGTGCGGTTATCTTTGGAAAATATGCATGGGACAGTAACAGCCGTTGAAGTTCCGCAAGAGGTAGTGTCGCTATAATATATAATATCTTTCAGGTAAGGGTTTAGCGGTTCATTAGTTGGGCGATGATAACCACGCAGAGAAAAATTTGCCGCGCGGGCGGTTTCACCAACAACAAAAACAAACAAATTTTTCTTATTGTTTTGCCAATATTTTTCTTTGTGCGCATCTTCTCCGATTTTTATTAAATCAGGACGAGGCTTGGCTTTGATTTTGATTACCGAAATAATGGACCCAATATAACCAGATGGTGCTAAGTAATAACGCAAATTGCGATTAAAATCCAAAAATTGCTGCGTGGTTTGAAAATTGCCTAACATAATGAATGCTGAGAGCAAAATGGCAACTAATAAGCCTTTTAATTGCTTGGGCAAAGGTGTGGCAATAATTTGGGTTTTTGAAATCAAATAGCTCGGAAGTATGCCTAAAAATGCAAAAATAACAATGAATTTTAAGTTGAGTAAATCTTTAACTTCGGCAGCATCCGTCCTTAGGACGTTTAAAAACATTATCTTATCTAAGGCGGCATTGTATAAGAACATAAAGTAAAAGGCTATTGCATTGCAGATAACCAAAAAAATCGCCAAGGGTTTGCGTAAGCGACCGTGAAATAAGATACTGCAGGCCACAAACAATATCATCCATAGGCTTATAAAAAGACCACTTAAAAATAAAATATCAGAGCGAAATACTGTGGCGTGTTTGAAGAAAACACCATTATAGAAGATGAGAGTCAGCCCCGCGTATAACAGGTTAAATTTGAGGCTGTCTATCTTAAAAATAAAGGGTTGATGAAAAAGTTTTCTTAGCATAGTGGTTACTCTTTATTTTATTTAGGAGAAAAGTTCTCCTTGATGGTTGTCGTTCAAAACATTTAGTGCCTCTTTAACAATTGCAATTGATACGGCACGCTTTTTAGCTAGAGAGATGTTGTCAATTTCGGCTACCAGTTTGCAGGCATAGGCAAAAGAGCGTTGCGTATTGTGAAGCATATAGTTTATGACTTCGGGTGCTACCGTTATTTGGCGGTCGGTGAATAGTTTCAAAAACAAAGCTGAAAGCATTTCGTCGTCCGGTTCATTTATGGCTGCAGAAGGTACAATATTCATTCGGGAGCGCAAATCCGGCAAATGAAATTTTAGTCGTGCCGGAGCTTGTTGGGAGGTGAACAAAATATAGCCGCCTTCATTACGATAATGATTGTATAAGTGAAACAGAGCCTCGTTATCAATGTTTTCGTTTAAGTCTTCCACAATTAAACACTGACAGAGGTTAAAGTACTCCAAAGTCTCAAAATTGATATCTTTAGCTTTGATACAAGGAATCTTGTATGGCCAATGCGTTAATGTCGAAACCGTGTGGGCAAAAATAGTGGCAAGGTGGGTTTTGCCACAGCCTTCAGGTCCATAAATACAGATGGCAAAAAAAGGCCAATCCGGCCAACTATCAACCAGCTTAAAGGCTTCATAATTGCAGGCGGCAACCATAAAGTCCTCTTTGCCCATGTAGGGTTCAGGTATAAATTCAAGCGGCAGTTGTCCCGAAAATTCAGCAGAACTCATCTTATCCTCTATTTTTGATTCAATACGTCAAAAACCTTTTTGGTTAGGTCGCCTAAGCTAAACGGTTTTGCCATAAACTCAAATTCTTGCGAGCCAGCCAGCTCCCTTCTGGCAATTTCTTCCGAATACCCCGAAGCCAGAATAATTTTGATGTTTGGTATCTTGTTTTTTACAATACCGGACAATTCCGCTCCGCTCATGCCAGGCATAACCATATCGGTAACCAAAAGGTCAAAATCGGTTTCTTGTTCTAATTGTTCTAACGCATTCTCGGCCGAATTGCAACCGATTACCTCGTAACCTTTTTTCTTTAGGGCGCGAACGGCAAATGTTCTGACCGAATCTTCATCTTCCACAAACAAAATTTTGATGTCTTTAGCTTCGTGGTTGGGCTCATTATTGCGGTCAATCGCGGAAACATTTAATCCAAAGATGATTTTTTGATTGATGTTAACAGGTGAGGTGCGTTTTTCCTGAACAGTGAGAATCGGGGTACCGTCTTTGGCAGTGATGCGTTCTTTGGCTTCTATTTGATTTTGTTCTTCTTCATCGGTGTTGTTTTCAAATCGTGGTAAATGAATTGAAAAAGTTGTGCCTTTGCCTACAATACTGCTCACTTTGATAAAGCCTTCGGTTTGGCGGACAATACCATATACCGTTGCCAGACCTAAACCCGTACCGGAACCGACAACATTTTGTTTGGTGGAGAAAAACGGTTCGAATATGCGGTTGAGGTTTTCTTTGGGAATTCCGCAACCGGTATCTGAGACATCAATTACAACAAATTCGCCCGGCTTAATCGTGTCTGCGCCAAATTGATATGGCGTGGTGAGGGTTTCGACGCGTGTGGTGATACTCAACGTTCCGTTGCCGTTCATGGCGTCTTTGGCATTAACGGCTAAGTTAATGATGACTTGTGAAAATTGAACCGGATCAACACGGATAAAGCCTAAATCGTTACCATGGTAAAAATGCAGAACAATTTGCTCGCCTAAAATACGTTTGAGCATGTGGCTTAATTCTACAAAGTTTTCCGTTACGTCAATTAATTTCGGTTTAAGGGGTTGTTTTCTTGAAAATGCAAGTAACTGTCTTACAAGTCCGGCCGCACGGTTGGCGTTTTGCTTGATTTGTATTAAGTCCGTAAAGGAGGGGTCGCCGACGCCATGGCGTTGTAATAATAAATCACAAAAACCAATCATGGCGGTGAGTAAGTTATTAAAGTCGTGCGCTACACCTCCTGCCATTTGCCCCATGGCTTGCATTTTTTGGGCTTGGGCAAATTGCATCTCCAAACTCTTTTGTTGGGTCGCATCTATTACATAAACGACTAAACCGTCAATTTGTTCGGGGTGAGATGTGTGGAGCTTTTGCATCGGGCTTAAGTAAAGTGATGCTATTTTTTCATTTTTATCCAGCGTGATGTGAATATCTATCGCCTTTGAGAGTTGGCTGGTGCCGTTCATACCATGGATTTCTTTTTGCAAAACTTCACAATCTTCCTGGCGGATGTAATCAAAAATCGTTTTATTAATGATTTGTTCTTTTGATCGGTCTAAGAATTTTTCAACTGCGGCATTGCAATCTTCTATGGTGCCGTCGGTGTTAATAAATGCAATCCCGACAGGGGCATCGTTAAACAACCAGCTAATTTCATCTAAAGAGTGTTCTAAATTTTCTTTTAATTCTGTATCGCTTGGTAAATCATTAATCATTACACCGCGGAACTTAATTTCTTTATCCTCACGGAAACTCTCTTGAGCAACGTAATATTCTTGGGTGTCGTTAGCGGCATCTATGAGGTAAAGCGTGCCTTTCCAGAGTGAATGTTTTTCGGGCAATTCGCAATGCGGACTTAAAAAACGCCATAAATTTTCCCCAATGATTTCTTCGCGGTTATAGCCCAGAGCTTGCGCCAGAGCGTGATTGCAATATTCTATGCGATAATCTTCGTTACAAGTATAAACGCCAACCGGAAGATAATCTAAAAAGTCGTGCAGGGATTTGCGCTCTTCTTGGAAGACTTGTTCCATATTTTTAGAGGCGGTGATGTTTTCTAATTTCCAATAAATATAGGTGTATTTCTTAATGGCTTTTACTGAAAATTTGCCTTCAAAAATATCGGTCTTTTTCAAGTATATCGGTTTAATGCTGATGGTGTACCATTCCTCAGGCGTGAAAATTTTCGAATCGTCTTGAGGAGAATATAAAGCTAATGTAACTTTTTCTGAAACCAAATTGTTATATGCCGTCTTGAGGCGGAAAAATGCCGCCGAATTGCCTGATTGGTTAGATAAATGTTGTTCTATATAGCTGAGCAAATTATTATTCCGGAACATTTCATGCGCTAAATCATTTTGAATGACCGGTTCTCCGTAAGAATTATCTATGCGGATAATCTCATATTTGTTTTTGATGATTTCGTTGGCAAAACCGCCGTAAGTAATGGCTTCTTCCGCGGCATTTATGGTCTTTATGGTGAGTGATAAACAACATACCGTCGTGAGAATAAAGGCAAATACCAATAAAAGTCTGTATTCCGGATACATCAGAAATAAGACTAAGGAAATGGTCAGAAGTATTAGTGCATAGGCCAATAGTATCAGGCGATTTTGCAGTAATTTATCAGGTCTGGGGGTTTTTAAGCTGCATAACATATCCTATTACCTCGGCTACGGCTTTAAAGTGTTCTGAGGGTATCATTTGATCGATTTCAACAGAGGCGAACAACGCTCTTGCAAGCGGCGGATTTTCCACTATCGGAATATCGTGTTCTTCGGCTATCTCGCGAATCTTAAGCGCGATGTTGTCTAAACCCTTGGCAACAACTATCGGCGCATCCATTTTATCCATTTTATATTCAAGTGCAACCGCATAATGCGTCGGGTTGACAATTATTACGTCTGCTCGAGGAACCGCATCCATCATGCGGTGGCGCGCTCTTTCCATTCGAACTTGGCGAATACGGGATTTGACCAAGGGGTCTCCTTCGGTTTGTTTGTATTCGTCTTTTACTTCTTGTTTGGTCATACGCAATTTTTTTAAGTGGCTGTATTTTTGGTATGCAAAGTCTGCAACGGCAATGATTAGCGTGGCGATAACAACCGTGAAAATAAGCAAAACAACAACCTTGTGGATATAGGCTAAAATCGCCATCGTTTCCATCGTGGGCATGAGGTTGACATTTTCCAGATAAGGACGGATGACGAGAATCGAAACAAAAGCTATCACGGTTATTTTGATAATGCCTTTTAAGCTCTCAACAATTTTTTTCATGTTGATAAATTTAGGAAGAGCGGCAAAGATATTTAATTTGTTCCAATCAGGTTCCAGTTTCTTGGGCGCAAAGACAAAACCGGTTTGAGCAATGCTGGCAAAAAGCCCTAAAACCATAAAAATTGCAAAAGGAATTCCTAAAATTTTGAAAATTCCCAAAGCAACATTAAATAAAAGCAGTTGTAAGTGTTTGGGGTCGGTTGGGATAGATTCCGGATTTTCGATGAATTTGACCGACATGATGTAAAACCATTTCATCAACAGCGGTAACAAAAGCCAGACCACAAAAAGCATACCCAACAGCATGATGAAGCTTTTGGCTTCTTGCGAGAGCGCAACATCACCTTCTTCTTTGGCTTTGGAGATTTTTCGTTCCGACGGTTCTTCGGTTTTCGAGGCGTCGTCATCGTCTTCGGGGACCATGCTTCTTCCTTTCTATTCCAAAAAATGTTTCAGACCCTCTTCATAATATCTTATGAACCAGAGAATCATCATCGGCGTGGTTATGAGTAACAAGCCTACACCTAGGTATATTTGCAAGGGTAGGGAGAGAAAAAAAATGTTTAGTTGCGGCATGAGGCGTGAGACCAAACCCATTCCAACATAAAAAACAATTGAAAAAGCAATAAATGGAGAACCTATCTTAAAGCCCATGATAAAGCTCTCGTTGAGGCTTTGGCTGGCGAAGTTTGAAAAATCGGCCACCGGTAAGGGAGAGCCTACCGGAAACAGCGTATAACTATCTATAACCGTACTGAGCATAAGGTGGTGAAGGTCGGTTACAAACACAACCGTCAATGCCAGAATTGTGAGAAATGTTTCAATTACAATACTTTGGGTTTGAAAGGCCGGATCAAAAATTTGGGCGTTGGAAAAACCAATTGCTTGTCCGATAAAGTTACCGCATAAGTTTAGTGCGGAAAACAAAATTTGCATTATAACCCCAAAGAAAATGCCATATATGATTTCAAACAAGTACATTTGGATACATTCTAAAGTATCACTTGGCTGAGGCGGTAATTTATCACTTAAAAACGGAACCAAAACCAAAGAAATTGCCAAGGCAATCGAAAGACGTTGGCGGACATTGATATAAGATGCCGAAAAGCCCGGCATTAACATTAATGCCGAACCAATACGCAAAAAGACCAAAATAAATTTGTATATTTCTTGGTTTAAGAGTTCTGTCATAACCCGCCGCCGGTGATGATTTTATCAAATAAACCGTCTGATAGCATTTGCATTTGTCCCAACATAAACGGAAACAATAAAATAATGGCGACAAACACGCCTAAGATTTTGGGTACGAATGCTAATGTCATTTCTTGAATTTGGGTCAGAGCTTGAAAAATACCTATAATCAAACCAATAAATAGGGCAACCAATAATACCGGCGTTACAATTTTCAGTAAGGTGAAAATCGCAGTGCGAGCAATTTCTAAAACTTCTAGTTCATTCATGAAAGTTATCCTATTCCAATGGTGTTAATTTTTCAAAATAACGGTGGTTCTCAAGTCCGGTTAAAAAAGCTCCATCATAGCCCGATTGGATTAACCCTCTAAAGTATCGCGACATATATTCTTTCCAATCTTGGATCCAATAACGGGTGATAATGCCGTGTTCATCTGACAAAGACGGGCGAACCAACCATTCGGGAGAGCCAATTTTCCAACCCGGTTGCCAATAAAAGGCATTGTCTTTGGCCTCAGTAACGCTAAAGCGTGCCAGAAGTTGGCGTCTGGTGCCGTTCTTTTTATATTTCATGGCGTTGATTTCATCAGGTGTGAAAGGTGTTTTGTTTCGGAAATAGGGCTCAATCACCACAACATCATAGTTTGAGGCGCGGACAGCGTCAATAAAATCTTGTTTGTCGGCATATAAATCATCTTTTAGTAAAAAGGTAATGTTTTGTGCTGATTTTAGGTCAAAAATATTTTTGGCGTTTTCTTTGATTATCGGTTGAGCTACAATCTTCTTAAATGCCGTGTCGG
Organism: uncultured Pseudomonadota bacterium; assembly: GCA_949295995.1. Classification (GTDB taxonomy): domain Bacteria; phylum Pseudomonadota; class Alphaproteobacteria; order RF32; family CAG-239; genus Scatocola. The sequence continues at coordinate 102,994 of CASFNK010000033.1, read as the reverse complement.
AATTAATGAAGGCATAAAGCGGAGTGCCTTCTTTGAGTGATGAAGAAATGGCTTTATCAAACGATTTTTCATCAGTGCATTCATCGATTGAAAAGAGCTTGAGGTGCTCTTGACGGATTATTGGAGAAACGGCTCGATTGGAGCAAAAGTAGTTGTTGACGACAATGGCATCAATACTTCTTAAATATTCGGCGGAGGCAGAGCCCACAATCGGTTCAAACTCAGGAGAAGTTTGTTTGAGGTTGAGCAAAAAAGATGAGTCTTCTACATCTTGTCCTTCATTACGAGCTTTAAGGTAGCCTTCCAGATGATATTCCCAAAGGCTCTTGGTGAGCAAATCTTGCCCTTCGTGTACCATGATCTGAAAATCAGGATTATTGGCTTTGGCGTAATGAGCCAGACCGGTGATGTTTTCTCTTAACAAATTGCGATAGTTGATGATGTTTTTGGGTGCGACCACCATATTTAAGAGTTGCTCTTCTTTGGTGTAGGGGTGGATATTGTCAAAACCGTATAACCCAGCATACGCGCTGGATGAGACCATCAGCGCGCTGCTGAAAACTATCGCTTTTAAAGTGCTAGGTAATGACATCTGCGTGTTGTTTTCCTGTACGTGGAGTGATTTCTGCAATTTCCATTGCGATTGCTAAAATCGGTTTGAGCATATCTATTGGCTCTTCAGCTAATTTGTTTTGCTCGTATTTCTCTAAATAAACGCGTAAAGTAGCACCGCTTGAGCCCGTTCCAGATAAACGGTAAACAATGCGTGAACCGTCGGTAAATTTAACAATTAAGCCATTCTTGGTACTCGAATTGTCAACCGGATCATGGTAAACAAAGGGGGCTGCTTCGGAGACTTTGTAGCCGTTGAATTCTTGATTATTGAGAGATGGAAGTTTTGCTTCCAAATCGCTCATTAATTTATCGGCAACGGCTGTGTCCAAGCCCTCAAAGTCAAAACGCATATAATAGCTGCGGCCATATTTTTGCCAATGTTCACGAGTGATTTCTTCAACCGATTTACCGGTGGCGGCAATGATGTTGAGCCAGAATAAAATGGCCCAGATTCCGTCTTTTTCGCGAATATGTGCCGAGCCGGTACCGAAACTTTCTTCGCCGCAGAAGGTGATGCGTTGCGAATCCATCAGATTTACAAAATATTTCCATCCGGTCGGAACTTCATAGTAGCCAATATTGTGGGCTTTGGCAACACGACCGACAGCCGTCGAGGTGGCCGCTGATTTGGCAACGCCGAAAATGCCGTTTTTATAGGCCGGAATGTATTGATAATTGTCGGTTAAAATGGCTAAGCTGTCTGATGGGGTAACGAAAAACTTTTTACCCAAAATCATATTGCGGTCGCCGTCGCCGTCGTTGGCTCCGCCGAAATCAGGCGCAGAATCGGAGAACATTAAATCAACCAATTCTTTGGCGTAAACCAAGTTCGGGTCCGGATGCAGACCGCCAAAATCAGGCAATGGTTGAGCATGAACAACACTGCCTTTGGGAGCACCTAAAATCTCTTCAAAAATGCGGATGGCATAAGGACCGGTAACGGCATTCATCGCATCAAAACGCATGGTGAAGCCTTTGGAAAACAAGGCTTTGATGGCGTTGAAGTCAAAAATGTGTTCAACCATTTCAACATAGTCAACCACAGGGTCAATAACTTCAATTTCCATTGAACCTAAGTGCTGAGTTCCAAGGCGTGATAAATCAATGTCGGGTGCATCATAGATTTTATATTCACGAATCGCTAAAGTATTGGCGTAAATTTTATCGGTAACGGAGGCCGGAACTTGTCCGCCGGTTTGGTTGGAATATTTAATTCCGAAATCGCCGTTTTCTCCGCCCGGATTGTGAGAGGCCGATAACACAAAACCGCCATCGAGTTTGTTTTTTAAGATAATGTTGGAGCCAGCCGGTGTCGAAACAAAGCCGTTTTGACCGATAACCAGCTTTTTGACGCCGTTGGCAGCCGCCATCTTGATGATTTTTTGAATGGCAATGTCGTTATAAAAACGTCCGTCCCCTCCAACTAAAAAGGTTTTGTCATCTAAGCGACCAATCGCATTGAATATGCTTTGCATGAAATTTTCAACATAGTTGGGTTGCATAGCGATTTTGGACTTTTTTCTCAAGCCTGCCGTGCCCATTTTTTGGTCGGTGTAAGGGGTCGTCTGAATCGTGGTAATCATTGCTTATCCTTTACATTGTTCTATTTTGAATGATGTTGAGTTTAACACTTCTGCTCTTAAACTCAAGAGGGAACATAGTTATTAATAACTGATTATTTTGCCTCGAGTGTGGTGCGAATTTTTTGATAAAACTCGGCAGCGTATGTAAATTTTGGGTTTTTGGCGATTTGTTCATAAATTTGCAGGCGTGAGGAAAGAAGTTTAGAGTTATTTATACTGTTTTTATCTAAACCCAAAATAGTTAAAATTTCTGCTTGGCTATAAGCAAGATTATGGTTCTTGTCCTCAAGTTGTTGGTGTGAGAATTTGTTTTGCAAAATTTTGGTGTAGATGCCGCGACCGGCTTTTTTTAGACTATGAAGAATTAAATAGTTGTGCGCCAAAGTTAAACTTAAGCTAAGAATAAATATAGCTGAGGCAATTTTTAGATAAGGTGATGTCGTGATTAAACAAGCAAATCCGGCGTAAAACAAAAATCCCCATAGGAGATTAAATTGGGATGAAGAGGGATAACGGATATAGATTTTGCGAGATGTTTTATCCGTGAGTGTGATGACCAGTAGGTTTAGGGCGTAGCCGCAACCGATAAAAAACATCAGATATGCTAATTCTTTCATATTTATTCCGGACAAATAAATTCAGCTAAGGCTCTAATCTCTCGTTTGGCGGCAATGTGGGAAACGCTCATTTTACGTTTTAATTCAGGAGTTTGCATATCCAAAACCGTCAGACCTTCTAAAAAGAGTTCTTTATAGATAACTCTATCCTTAAATCCAGGAGTTACTCTAAAGCCATAAAGTTTGGAGAGCTTTTCCAGATATTCAAAAAACAAGGTCTTGTTGTGCGAATTTAAGGCTGAGATTTTATTGCCGACAACTATCCAGTTGAGGTAAGTTTTGCCTTGTGAGGCCAGATATTTTTTTACTTCCCAGATATAACTCGCATAGTGTCCCGGTTTTCCTATATGTCCTGATTCAAAATCAATTTCTGATAGAACATTGAGGTCAATTAAACTGTCTGATATCGGGGTGATGAGCGTATCGGCAAATTTATGCGCTTCCTCAAATAGGTAATTCTTATTTCCAGGGGTATCAATGATAATAGCATCGTAGTTGGATGTTAATTTGGTTATCTCGTGGTTAACACGACCTCTATCAGCCGGAACAAGTGTATAATTCTCTTGAGGTTCAAATTTGTAAAATGCCGGAATCGGCAAATCTAATTTGTGTTTTTCGCAAAAATTTTTGCGGTTTTCCAGATAACGTGAAAGTGTGCCTTGTCGTCCGTCCATGTCAATCGTGGCAACCGAAAAACCTTCTTGCAACAACTTGATGGCTAAGTGCATGGATATGGTTGATTTGCCAGTGCCGCCTTTTTCGTTACTGACGACGATGATATGTGCTTTCTTTTGTGGTTCCATTAGTATTGACTATTCGCAAGCAAAAGTGAGTTATCGTTCTTTATAGCGACTACAATACAGGATTTATTTTTGCGTTTCAAGTTCTGGCAGGCTTTATCCGCAGTTGTTTTTTCCATGCCTACAATTTTGGAGCGGTATATTATGGCTGAACCGTTGGCAACAGGTTCAATGTCTATCGGATTGGAAGCTAATTTTTTTGCTTCGGATTTTATTTTGAGTGCGTAACTTCTGGCTTTGGAATAGTTTGAAAAGGCACCGACTTGTATGCCCCATTGATTCTTTTTCTCCGTTGCTTCTTTGTCTTGCGTACTCGAATTTTCCCAATCGGTCTTAGAATCTGTTTGAGTGATGGATGCTGTTTGTGTCGTGCTTTCTTCTTTAATAACTTTCTTGCTTTCTAAGCTCGCATACATATTGGAATCTTTGATATGGTCGTTTAAGGCTAATCTTTTTAAACCTTTATCCATCATTTGAGCTACATAGCGGTCGCGGGCTTTGGCCGTGTTGTGCCCCATGGTAACGGCAATAACACGGTGTCCATCACGTTGGGCTGAGGTGATAATGTTGAACCCTGCCGCATTGGTAAAGCCGGTTTTCATACCATCTGCACCTTCAAAGGTTTTTAAGATATTGTTGTGAGTGTAAATGGTTTTACCTTTATAAGTGAATTTTTTTAAAGAAAATAATTTATAGTATTGTGGAAAATGATGATACATTGCGGCACCCAGCAAAGCCATATCGCGTGCCGTGGTCTTTTGTGCTTTATTGGGTAAACCGTTGGCATTGCGGAAAGTGGTGTTTTTCATCCCTAATTCTTTGGCTACTTTGGTCATGGTTTGAGCAAAATTCTTTTCACTATAACCTAAGTTTTCAGCCAAAACAGTGGCGCAATCGTTGGCCGATTTGACAATTAAGGCTTCAATGCAAGTCTTTACTTTTACAGTGCTTCCAGCACGAAGACCTAATCTTGATGGTGCCATGTTGGCGGCATGACGACTGACTTTTAAATCATCGTCTAATTTGATAATGCCTTTGTTTAATGCGTCAAAGGTGATGTATAAGGTCATCACTTTGGTGAGAGAAGCTGGATAACGTAGTTCGTCGGCATTGGATGATGATAAAATATCTCCGCTTTCGGCATCAATAATAATTGATGATGTAGAAGCAAAAGCTGGGGCAAATTTGCAAAAACTTAGCCCTAATCCAAAGAGGACATATATAAAGGTGCGTACAAATGTGAATTTGCGTAATTTTTTCATTATTTTTACTTTTTTACTGAAAACTTCTTGAGTGTAGTATTAGCGCAAAAAAGCAAATAAATTATTAATTTCAGCGGTGAGATAATTTTTTTTACAAATCATCTTTTGATGTTATTTTTGACTTGACTTTATTTTTAATTATTTGTAAAACTCAATGGCGATGGCGAACGTAGCTCAGTTGGTAGAGCCCCGGTTTGTGGTACCGGTTGTCGTGAGTTCGAGCCTCATCGTTCGCCCCATTTAAAAATCTCCTCAAGAGGGGATTTTTTGTTTTTAAATTTTAATGATTTTATAATTACATCGGGCTCGAACCCAAGGGTTCGTCTGACTTGTTTAAGATTTTATAATTTCTAGGAGGTAGTTTAAGATTTTTTCAAAGCCGTCAAATTCATATCTTGAACGCAGATTGATACGGTCGGCCAGCGCGTAGTAATTGCCTCTTTTATCATAATAAATCAAACTCTCATTCCAACTGCCGATGATGACTTTGTCTTTGAAAAAGCGATAGTTGATAAAATTTTGATTGATGTCTTGAATGGAAGGAAATTTGTAATTCTTTGTCTCGCGATAATGAGAGCAACTGCCGTACAAATCTAATCCGTTGCAACTTAATCCGTTGGAGTTAAGAAGAAAGTTTTGATACTCTTCCGGCAGAGCGCAAAATTTTTGCATTAGGAGCCAGTTGTTGGTTTCTTCAATTTCTTTCATGAGTGTCGGGGGAAAATAAATTATCGGTAAATTTTCAGTCATGGCAGATTTTCCCCTCAGAAATTGGCAGAAATAACATTTTTTGTTGGCGCAGAAAATTAGAATTTAGCTGAATGTCTATGATTTTGTGCAGATTCTCATGTGTGGGGTGAGCTCGCATTAAACATAAATTGTTTAATTCTGCTTTTCCTCCAAAGTCAAATGGAATTTTAATATGAACATTAAAGTTTTCGGGTGTAATGCCTTGTTTTAGCAAATTTATGTCTTGAAAGTTGAAGCCAATTATTTTGAGAGCATATTCTTCCGTGTAAGCAAGTCTTTTTAAAAATATGGTTCTTATTTTCCATACTTTTTGGTAAAGAACTGTTTGTTTTTCCCAAGTGAGAGGTATGTAGGAATGCTTTTCAAGGTGAAAGGTGGTTAAGTGTAGTTCTTTCAACTTTCTTTCAAGTTTATGCTCCATATCGGCAATATCTTGCAGATGCTGTTTGCTAAGCGCATTTTTAAATGGTTGACCAGAGGGCGGAATACCTTTGGTGAGTAAATCATCATAGGCTGAGAGCAGGGAGGAGTCATCATCATTATAAGGAAGCATTATGTTATTTTGATGTTTTTGATTTGACCACTCCCACATCTCTTACCTCATCTCTTTGATCTCACTGATTAGGGGTTGTATTGATGTCTTCTTCATTATAGTCGTCATCATCAAAGTCTTCATCATCATAATCCTCGTTCGGATCATATTCTATTCCCAATTTGGAAAGCATATCTTCATTGATATCTTCTCGTTGAGCCACAATCCAATCCGGAACATAAGGTGATGGCGGAAGTTTTGATAATGCCAACATTTGCTTGTCCAGATAAAAACGAGGCGCGTCAGCCATAATCGGGCGATCAATGAAACCTTGCATCAGTACGACTTGTTTGAGCATCGGTAAGCTCAGTAATTGCGTGGTACTAATTACTGATGTTCCTTGTAATTGGTAACTAACGTTTTTACTGAATGGGTTTGAACCCTTTTGGAAGCTGATACCTTCATTCTTGGAGAATGAAGTGGTTTGGACGGTCTTGTTACCAATCATTTTGGAGAAGCGTTGGGCGGTTTGCTCGTTGTTTTGTGATAAAATAACTTTGCAGGCTGTGGTAGAAATAACCGTTTCCAAGTCGTCTTTACCATACTTACCTGAAATTTGTCCTAAGTCTTGTCCAATCAGCAAGTATGATACTTTTTGACCACGTCCGACTGCCGGACCATCAATAATGGCTTTTAATTTAGGCATTTGCGGAAACTCGTCCAATACAAACAAGGTTGGGAACGGTCCCATTTGACCATCGGTTTTGTTTTGGAATTTCGGCGGGTTCGCAATGAGGTAAGAGGACATTAACTCAATAAATGTTCCCGAAATTACACCCAAAGCTCTCGCATCAACCTGGTTAACTGACAGATAAACCGAAATTGGTTTCCACTCGCCGGTTATCGGGTCTTTCATACCGCGCAAATCCTTAAAGTGTAAGTCCGAAAAGCTGGTACGAGATACAACCGCCGAGTTTTTGAAAATACCAATACCTGAGAAACCGGTTGATAGTACTGAACCACGCTCCTTATCCGGCATAGAGCTTAATTGGCTAAGTTCAACAATACAGCGTGGTGAATAGCCGTATTTTCTGGCTTCTTCAATGGCTTCTTCCAACATATCGCGCATTGGATCAGCCATGGCGGCCATTTGGTCTCCTTCATCCAGACGACGTTTGATTTCTTGGGATTGCTTAATTTGCGACTCGGTTACCCATTCCAATATCATTGCCAAGCAAGATTCATGACCAATCCATTTTTCAGGTAACAGAGCCCATGTTCCGATTGGTAGGTAGTTATCAATCGTTAAGGTTCCGCTATGGAGATTTTGAATGGCTTTAGCAGCCATAGGATCGCGCATTTCCAGATAATAGCCTTCCAAAACTCTTTTATCTTCTTCGTCGAGTTTTCCCTCATAAACGCGACCGATAAAATAGTCGTTGGCACGAGCACGTTCGCACTTGGAAGCAATAAAGTGAATAAATCCGGTTAGTGCTGCACGACCGGTTTTTGACCAGTGTGGGTCTGCTCCGCCTTTCGGGTCTTCAACCAAAATGTTACACATTGAGTCCACGTACATGTCGCGGTCAGGTCCCGGTGCCGGAAGTGCGTTTGGAGATAGCGGATTCCAACTCGGATAATAAATGCCTTCAGCCGGATTATCCTCTGCACCCCAGTTAATCACAAATACCGGTCCGTCTTTGGCTCTGGCGCCGGTGGTGGTAAAGCACAATTCCGGTTTTGGATCGTTTACCACAATGCTCATACCATGCGAGTGGAAAATTGTCGGAATAACCACCCCGGCGGTTTTACCGGTACCCGGAGGTGCGCAACATAAAGTTGACAGGGTCTCTTTTAACATCAGTAAATGCCCTTTGTATTTACCGACAACCATGCAGAAACCGTCCAACAATCCCATTTTTTTGATATCTTTTAATTCTGCTATGCGGGCAGAACCGTGAATGTTGGATTGAAAACGGTAGGGGTTGTTTAATGTTCCTATGATAATTCCAAACGGAAGGGAAATAAAGGGAAGTATCGGCAACCATAAACCAACTGAAAAGGGACCATGGTAATTTGTTATTTGTTTGAGCCAATTCCAATATCTGGAAAATAAGTAGTCCGGTGAATTTAATATGGTTTGTATGAATTTACCTACTTCACTTAGGGTGTCTTTGGACACGCCGCTTCCTATCAAATAACCTAGCGGCATTGATATTATTGCCAGAACCGCAGTTACCAGAAATGTTATAATGAAAGTCATTAACATCCAGCGAACCGCGTTATTATATTCTTCCCATTCTTCGCCTTGTTTTTCCATTCGTGCTACTCTTTTGTTATTTTATATTACGAATTAATTTTTTGAGCTTTTCAAATTTGTCATTGTCTATGTGATTTTCAGCTTCCTCCAAAGTTTTGGCAAAAAGCTTAATTTCTTTAGGGGTTCCTCTGTCAATTCTTGTTACATTGACTTTCATTTCCTCCCAGATTTCAAACATATCTTCAGCATTGATAATGTTGCCAAGCTGAATAATAACATACGGCGTAATGCTGAAATTTAAATCTGCTTCTTTTAATTTTTCTTCTAAGGCTTGGCAAGATAATGTAATTTTTCTGACCGGAGAAATCCTATGACTGCTTTCTGAGAACCAGAGCGGTTCTTCGTCGTTAAATCTTTCCTCATCTGCCAACCAATCTCCGGGTTCTTTATCAAGCAGGCAAACACAAATTTTCTTGCCCGCAACACCGATAAAATCTATTAAATTATTGGCAAGGGTTGCACCGGTAATGATTTCATAGCCTTTTTGTTTGAGAATATCCATAAGTGAACCGCCGCGCTGAACTTGATTTTCGCTACGATTATTAGATTGGGGTTTACGTCCGTCTTTGGCGTTTTTGTTAAAATCTTTCTTGTCTCTTGTGTCTCTAAACTCGCGATTTTCTTTGTTCCTTTCTTTGTCGCGAGGTGTTTTCTTGTCGTCAGCTTTGAGTGTTTCATCTTTTTTTGGGGCGGCCGGAGTATCAAATGCATCAAAATTAAAGTCGAAGTCATCACTTTCGCCATCATCAAATTGAAACAGTGAATGGTCAAAACTTTTGGGCTCACTCGGAGGGGGTGAACTTAATGCGGTTAAGGCAGGTGTTGCTATTTTAGGAGTACTTTGCGTCTTGGTTACTTGATTGCTTAAAGTCGTCGGACGAGGCAAGGCGTCTTCAATGCGGTCATCAATCGGGGCGCGGATACTGCGGGGTCTTATTTCTTTGTAAGATTTTTTCTTTTTTACCGGTTGACCATGCTTTTTAGTCGCTATGACGGTTACTTGCTTGTAGAATAGTTTACGAAACAGCTTTATCGGGTAAACAACCAGTTTTACCAATAATTTATCCCAAGCAATTAGGCTTAATGCCGCCCAACCTGTTAACCACAAGGGAATAAATGTTAAAATGATTAAAATAAACGCCCATTCTTTGGGAGCTTGTATGGTCCAACCTTGATACCATAAATTATACAAATGTTCCCAATGGCGAGAGCGAAAGATATCAAAGTGCCAGTTGGTGAGCATAATAACCCTTATCCCTTCCAGAAAAAATATGCTCCAGAAGATGCCTACAAATATAATGCGGACTGTTATTAAAAAGGGTTTCAAAGGTTATTTTCTCCCAAATGTTTTGTGTTAAGTTTATCTCTTATTGGTTAATTCTTTATTTAATTTTTTTTATCAAATTTTTCTTTAAGTTTTTCTCTTAAGATATCTGAGTTCTTTTCTTGTTGTTCTATATTGGTTTTAAAATCTTTTAATTTTGCTTCAATCATTTCTTCGGGATTGATTTTTTTACCGGTACTTCCCATGTTTTTAATTACAATACGTGATGCATTTTGACCGTATTTTTTGATTTGTTTTTGATTATACCAGTTGATGGGGGCTAATAATATAGATATGAAATCTCGATGATAAAAATATCTCCAGCCCAAGATCCAGAGCGGAATGAGCAAAATTAAGGTTAGAAACAGACCGTAATCTGTGGCTTCTTTAATGCTACCACCTTGATTCCAATAAGCTGAAATAATTTCCCAATCAATGAGTGATAGGTAGTTGAAATTCCAGATTGTACTGGTGAAAAATAAGCTGGCGTATAAAAATACATACGTCCAGATTATTCCGACCATAAGCCATTTGCAAAATTTCAGAAGCTTTTTTAGCATGGTTACTTAGTGGCTCCTTGTTGCTGTTGAGCCATGCGGTAGGCGTCCATATTAAATTGCGGGCGTACGTTTCTGAGTTGTTGCGTGCGAAGCTGTCCTTGGCGGTCTCCTGCCAGATAGCCTTGTGGGTTAACACGAGAACGTATCATTTCACTATATCGGGCACAGTTGGCAACACGGTCATGAAGATGAGCTCTTCTAGGAGTGTAATTTTCATCAAGACGTGCGGCTTGAACTCCTTCTCTGCTGTTTAATTTGTTTAATTTTTCAGTTATTCCCATTTCCAAGTTGTTAGAAACAATCAAATGCTGCAACATGGTTTGTGGTTCATAGTGTTGCGGTTTGGTGATTTCTTCCGGCGGAATACCTAGTGATTCGTTAATTTTACGAAGCGTTTTGTTTTCTTTACCTTTTTTGCCGGCTTCATCAAATTTTTCTTTTTTATATTGTTTATCGGCAAATTTGTTGGCTTTTTCAACGTCATCTTTTAATTTTTGAATGAGCTTAGCCGGATTCTTGCCTTGTTTTTGCCATTCATCCATTTGGGCGGCAATAGCTAAGGCGTTACGTTTTTCCATGGCCTCAAAAACATTAGCCGGAACTGAATTTTTGAAAGCGTCTTGGTTGATGCATATGCTTTCAGCCATTTGGGCACGAGCAAGTTGACCTGCTACGAAATGAATGGTTTTCATATTCTCAGCCAAGTTTTCAATCATGGCTTGTGCTTCGGTGCAAAATTGTTGACGTTTGCCTTCCGGCAATTCTTGCATAAGGCGTTTGGTTAAGCCTGTGGCTTTGGAGGCATCAATATTGCCGTTTTTAATGTCTTCTAAAACAGCTTTAAGTCCTTCCTTGCCTTTGTCGATAGAGGCCTTTTGCCCATCATAAAGTTTGACGGCTTTGTCATCAATGTTATCACGGGTGGTAATGGTGTCATAAGTTGCATTTTTGCGTTTTTGGGCATCCATTTTAGCTTGAGCACAACGATTTTTGAATGCTTCATACATCTTGTCAACTTGTTTGTAAGTCTTTTTGTAGAGCCAGTTAGCACCGCCTAACAGCCATTCATTATACATATATTGAATGATGTCTTGTTCTTTGAAGAGGTCTTTGGGTTCATCATCTTTTTCGCCAACTTTGGTTCCATCTTCAGGGGTGATTTCGCCTTCATCGCCTTCTTGTTCTTTCGCTAACTGCTCACGGCATTCTTCTTGTTGTTTACGTTCCTCAGGAGTTAAAATACCGCGCTTTTCTTTAATATTAAGATAGTTTAATTTTTGGGCAACGGTCATTCCTTGGAAGGTTTGGGCTTCCTTTTTGGGGTTTTGTGATAAGGCAATGGTTTTTTGCGGCTCAGAATTGTTTTGAGACGTAGGTTGAGGTGCCGGTTGTTGCACCGGTTGTGGGGCTTGAGGAGCTGATGCTTCGTTTACGCTCACTGTTTTGGGGGTATCTGCCATATTCTTCACCTTAAAATCTTGTTTATTAACTTAAGTGTAGCATTAAAAATGTTTTTTGTCTATATTTTTGTAAAATATTCTTTAGGCCTTTAGCTTTTTTATAAATTCTCCAATTTCGCGATTAACTCTGATGCCGTCTTGCGGTGTAACTTTAATGAGTCCAAAGAGTCTAGGTTTGATTTTGCTGATTTCAATCGGCGAAAAAGTTGCCGGATTGGTGGTGAGCATTTGATAAGCTCCTTCGGCATCCTTGTTGGAGGTTTTGAAAAAGTTTTTGACCAATCTTTCGGCGTCTATCGGGAATTCTTTGTTTTTGATGGCTTCTATATATTTTTGGCTGCGTTCAACACGTGCTTGATGGGCTTCGTAAATCTCTTTTTCAATTTTGCGGCGCTCGGCTTTTATTTTACGCATTTCATATTGAATATCGCAGCCTTCCATTTCGATTAAAATTTCAACATAAGAAATTACTGCTAATTGTAAATTTTCATCATTGGCTTGTTCCGCAAAATCTAAGAGCTCATCATCAGTTCCTCCTGGATTTAATGACGCTAAATCTTGCGGAAATATTTTAAGCATTATGTCCCAACCTTGCATAATTTCTTTGGAAATGCGAATTCCAAGGCGCGGCTTGTAGTGGGGATAAAAATTTTTGGCAGAGAGAGAGGGAGATATAGAGGTTACGTTTTGGTTCTCAGTCATTGCGCGAATCGCAAAAAAGTAATTTTGATAGGCGCGGTACAGAGATTTTTCAGGGTCTTCCAGAAGGTTGGAATTTTCTTCATCGGTGTTACTAAAGGGGAGAGGTTGTTTTTGTTCTTGAACATCTCCATTCTTTATGTTTTCCAAATTTTCTTGGGCATTTTCTAATGAATCATCTAATTCGGCACTAATGAATTCATTTAGTAAACGCTCAAATTCGTCTTCTTCATCATTGTTTTTGGGAGCAGGAGACGCTTTTTGCTCTTGCGGCGGAGTGTCTTCTGCCAATAGGGCTTTAATGTCTGCTTCGGTTGATGCGGGAACAGACATTGCGGGAGTAATTCTTGAACCTTGAGACATTGGTCTTTTGTGTTTTATTTTTTTGAATACCTTTTTGGGTTGTTGATTCTCACTCATAAAAATACCCCTCTAATTTAGATGAATTTGTTGCGGCTCAGTGCTATCTTCACGAATGATAATAATTCGATCCGGTTGGCTGGAGCCTTTTACCAAAAGATATATTGTTCCATTTTCGACTTTAAATGAGGATATTTCACTTCCTTTTTCTTGCCGAAGGTTAATCGTGCTTGAGGCAAGTTCCGGTTTATGGGTTGCTTTTTTATAAATAATCCCTAAAAGGCTTATGCTGCCTAATACCAGTAAAAAGGTTATGAAAAAAACTATTGTTTTGATTAATTTTAATTTATCCATCATCTTATCCTTGCATTTTAGCAGATTACTTGTATCTTAACAAATATTATATTCTCAAAAGTGTAAATTTTTTATTGCTAAGTCCATGGAATTTGATTCTAACATTTTTACCTCGTCAGAAGTTGATGAGTGTTCTGCCGGTACAAGGGTGGATAAATTTTTGGCGCAAAATATTTCTGAATTATCTCGTTCACAAGTGCAAAGACTAATTGAACAAGGAATGGTGAGTTGTGAAGACAGGCTGATTTCTGATTGTGCTTACAAAGTTCGTAAAGGAGAGGAGTTTCAGGTCGAAATTCCGCCTTTAGAAGAAGCTAATCCTACGCCAGAAGATATTCCCTTGAACATTGTTTATGAAGATGATGACTTGATTGTGGTGAATAAGCCTGCCGGCATGACCGTCCATCCGGCTCCCGGCTCATATCATGGGACTTTGGTGAATGCGCTGCTCTTTCATTGCAAAGATAATCTTTCGGGAATCGGAGGGGTTAAGCGACCGGGTATTGTGCACCGTATTGATAAAGATACTAGCGGCTTGTTGGTTGTGGCTAAAAATGATTTGACACATCGTGGTTTGGCTGAGCAATTTGCCGAACATTCTATTGAACGAACATACCATGCAGTTGTGTATGGCGTGCCAAATCCTTTACAAGGAAAAATTGAGGAAAATATCGGACGAAGTCGTTATAATCGAAAAAAAATGGCGATTGTGCAAACAGGAGGAAAGCATGCCGTTACCAATTATAAAACCCTAAAACTTTGTGGAAATACCGCCTCTCTCATACAATGCAATCTTGAAACCGGACGAACACACCAAATCAGAGTGCATTTATCAAGTATCGGATGCAATTTAATCGGCGATCAGCTCTATGAGAAAAGTTCTAAAACCTCAATTAGCGGTGTATCGCAAGAAGTTAAATCCTTTATTAATCACTTTCCGAGACAAGCATTACATGCCAAAAGTCTTGGTTTTGTGCATCCTCACTTGAAGGATTTTATGCAATTTGATTCTTCTTATCCCGAGGATTTTGTTGAATTGCTTACTTGTTTGAATATGTTTTGATTACTATTTTTGCGTTTATTTATATTAAAACTAAAAGTCAGATTGTATATATCTTGAAATCCTAATATTGTTGCCTCTGTCAATTATTTGCGAGGGAGGCTATTATGAATAAAGACTTCACTCTGAACGGACTTGACTTTTCGCCGGAAGTAAATCTGGCAAGATATTTACAGAGTATTCGAAAATTTCCTATTCTTTCCCCAGAAAGTGAATATGCTTTGGCGGTTGAATACAAAAAAAGCCATAATCCCAAAATTGCTCAACAACTGGTTGATTCTCATTTAAGGTTGGTGGTTAAAGTCGTTGCAAGGTATAAAGGTTATGGTCTGCCTATTAACGAAATGATTGCGGAAGGAAATATCGGTTTACTTTATGCCTTGAATAAATTTGAACCAAATAAAGGATTTCGCTTTTCGACATACGCTCTTTGGTGGATTAAAGCGTCAATTCAAAAATATATTTTAAGTTCTTGGTCTTTGGTGAAAATCGGTACAACTGCCGCTCAAAAAAAACTTTTCTTTAATTTGCGAAAAATAAAAAATCAGCTCAATCTTATGGATGATCGCGAACTTTCTCATGAGATTTTAGGTGATATTGCTCAAAGTCTTGATGTGAGCGTTCAAGAAGTAACCGATATGAATATGCGCTTGAAAGCTCATGATGGTTCGCTTAATACTTTGATTGATGCGTCTTCAGATAGTGGTAGTGAGTGGATTGATTTTATTTCCGATAAAAAACCTAATCAGGAAGAAAAATTGGCTTATTCCGAAACTTTGCTTTATCGGAAGCGTTTATTTCAGCAAGCTCTTAGTTGCCTCAATCAACGTGAAAAGGATATTCTCTTTAAACGTCGTTTGGCTGAGAAAGCCGTTACTTTAGACGATTTGAGTAAAATCTATGCTATTTCCAAAGAGAGAGTTCGGCAGATTGAACTTAACTCTATTAAAAAAATCAGAAAAGCTATTCACGAATTATAATTTTCAGATGTCTTATTGGGTTTCGCTTGGTAAAGATGTTCCGGTTCCTTTTATTCCTTCGCCCCAGTCTTCCGCTAATTTATCCAGTTGGCTGTCTATGGTTTTGAGACGTTTTTGCACCATTACTTTATATATATATATGAATAAATTGGGAACTTCCAAATAAACTATTAATCCTAATCCCGCAGATCCCAGCATTATTATTAAATTAAAAATGTCGCTGAAGATAAAAAAGGCATCTCTTATTGTAAAGTTACTTATAACATGGAAAAGGTAAATAAAGACACCTGCTAAATTGAAACATCCGACGATGATGAGTTTGTTGGTGTTGTTTTTATCGGTTATCATGATTGTGAATGTCGGAAGAAGTCCGATTAATAAAACCACCATTACCGGAAGTGTGGTTATAACTGCAATCAAGAGAGCTATAATTAATAGTATTTTTTGAAGTAAATTCAGACGAAAATTTGCTCCTCTTTGATTGGGGAGTCTGCGCGGAGGCTTGATTTGGTTTAGTTTACTCATTTTAATATCCAAAAGAAAAGGTTTAGTACAAAAGAAGAAATCATTGTTAATACGGCTAAAATATTGGCAAAACGCATTGCCACTTCACGGGCTTCGTCATCCCATTTGGCTGTATTGTTTTGAAGATTATTTTTTTCGCTTATTAATAAGTTGGCGTTCTTTAAGGCATTAGCATAATCTATGCTGTCTTTTTGTCTTGCTTCCTCATTTTCTATGATTTCAGTAATCTCGTAGAGTTTTCCATTTTTATGAATTTTTAGAACCTCTCTTTCGAGGTATTTTTGATATTTGATATTGTGATAACTCTTTATGGTGAGCATACAAGCACTTACCAGCCATTTGGCTAAGTTCGGAAGTTGCGTGGGACCATACTTGTTTTGCATATCCGTATATAAACGTAAGATAGCACTGGCTTGCAGAGCTTCTCTTCCGGTGTTTAAATCCGTTAAGATACCATCAATTTTTTTACCCATTTTGCAACGCAAAAAAGCCATAATGTTTCTATCATAAGGCATGGAAGTAACTTTAGTGTGTTCATAAGTATGGTCTAATGCTCGTAGAATACGAGGAGCACTATTGACAAATTCTTCCCCGAGAAGAGGGCTTATGCAAGGTAAGTCTTCATCAAAGTCATACATGATGCGGTCAATTCCATATCCCATATCGCGGCGGCTGATATAACTTTTAAATTCTCCGCTGTTTGCTGGAGCTCTGATATTGCTTTGTTCTTGATACCACAGCTTAATTAAGTCAGAATTGAACAAATCATAATAAATACTTAGATTTTCTTTGTTCCTTATGGCTAAAAATATGGCTTTGGGAATACCTCCGGGGAATAACCATAACGTTTTGTACTTTATTGGCAAATGCGGCGCAAGCATTATACAAAGTCTGGATATCAGCAATTCCCGACTTGTGGTATTTTCTGAATTGGTATGGATTAGTTTTTCTATTTGGGTGTTCAGTTTTTCATTTTCTAAGCCGTTCTTTATCCAGTCGCTGATTTTTCCAGATTTTAATAGGTCGTATCCTTCCTCTGGATTTTGTAGTAAGGCGTAAGCAACTTCCGTTATATTGTAAACTTTTTCATTATTTATGGTTAGGGATTTTTTCGGGCGCTCTATGGTGTTGGGTTGAGAGTTTCCTTGCTTTCCTTCCAACATATTATAAGTTTGTGCGTAGGTCCATCTTTCTTCTTCATTGTCGTTCAGAAGACCTCTGAAGATTGTAGCGTAGTGGGCGGAGATTTTATCGTTTCCTAAAAGTGCAGAATAGCTGCCTTTTTTTAATTTTAGGCGCAATACTTCTTTTTCCGGTATCTCATCAAAAAACGTGTGTCCTAGATATAACTGTAATCCTACAACACCTGCCGCATAAATGTCATCTTTCTCAGAACCGTTACCGCGACCTTCTTTTTGAGCCATTAGGCTTTCTATGGTTTCAAATGCTGCAGGTTGATTGTATGCCGGAAAAGTGGCCAGACAATCACCTATAACCAAATGTTCCCTTGCTTCATCTTTATAAAAAATGTTGTCAGAGCGTATCGCCCGATGTGTTACGCCATATCCTTTGAGGGTCTCTACTGCCGATAACATCGATAATAATAAAGTTTTAAATTTGTCCGGCTGATTCTTTAGCGTATATGCTCCTTGCTCATCAATTACACGTCCGCCTTGCGGAACCTCGTATATTAGAGCCATGTTCCGGGATTTTTCTTTTGTATAACTGACTACTCCGTATTCGACCAATTTCATTATGGACGGATGGTCAATGGATTTTAAATAAGGAAGTAAAGAACTGCGTGGAGAGGTGAAATTATTACAAATTAGGGCAAATAGTTCTTTCTTGTCATTGATTTTATCTTCAACTTTGTATGCTTTGCCGCCGTTGCTGTCAAGCCACGCCAAAGGTGAAGAAAAATCAATGGTATATCTTTCTTTTAGGACGTACACATTGTCTTTTCCTCCACCTGGAAAATTTTCTATTACCTCAGGTTCTTGAATCGTATCTTGTGCCTGTTCTGTATCTTCTTCAGTCATCAGGTTTTTGCTTTCATTTTATTTTTATCTCCTTATTTTATATAATAATAAGGGTTAATAAAACACAAATATTTTTTGTTTTTTGTAAAAATACCGCTAATATAAATTATATTGTTTAATGTTTGCTATGTTTTATTGATATGAGAGCTTTGGATAATACAAGTATTGATTTTTTAGAAAATTTAAATGATGAAAATTCTGATGCCTCTCATTTCGAGGGAAATCTCTCGGAAGAGTATGTCTTTGGTTTGGAAGACTTAGAAAACTTAAATTCAATTCAACCCGATAATCAGATTCAACAAACTCAATTTTTTCCTAATAAAACAGAATATAAAAAAACAGGTGAAATTTCTTTACTCCCCTCTTTTTTAGATGAAACGGACGTGCGGTTGCGTGATGTGGTCGAAAAAGTGTTTCGTCGTTCAGACAGACCTTTCGTAATTATCCGTGATGATAAAATAGAGTATGCTAATAATACTTTTTTAAAATTGTTGGAGTGTCCTAATATTGAGGATATTTTACATCAGAAATTTTTAAGATTTGTCGCTAAAGAAGATTGGGATTTTTTGGCTAAAAATATTGGAGAAATGCTTACTAACAACGGCGCTATGGAAATTAATCTCGTGTATGGCGCGCATAAGCAAGTTAAAGCTAAATTTGAAGCGATGTATCTTTTTGATAATCAGCATTTTACTTTTATTTTGATTGGCGAACGTATTGGGAGTAAAACATCTACTGCTCTCAATATGTATGACCAGATAACAGGACTCCCTAATTTCTACTTGTTTGAAGATAGAGTACAAGTTATTGTTAATTACGAAAATTATAAAGATGTGCGGCAAAAACGTAATATGGTGGCGGTCGTCGGTGTGGCTATTGATAATTTTAAGGCTTTTAAGTCTATCGGTATGCATGAACTTATTTTACGGAAATTAGCTGAAAAGTTGATGCTTACTTTGCGAAAAACTTATACTGTCGGAAGTGGTTTGAAATATCATTTTTGGATTCTTTTACCCGATGTTATGGATGAAGAAACCTTAAAATTGGAACTGAGTAAAATTCAGGCCCTGTTTAGGGAACCTGTGGCGGATAATTTTACAAATCATAAGATTTCGGTTTCTATCGGTGTGAGCGTCTTTCCTGAACCAGCAACATCTGCCAAAAAATTAATTGAACAGGCAATTTTATCTTTGCAAAAAGCACAAAAAGAAGGCGGAAATCGGATGCAAATTTTCGGGCTCTAGCTTAAAGTATCAAAAAAGCCTTTGCCGGTACGCAAAATTTGTCGGGTTTGAGGTGTGTAAGTACCATCGTGGTTATGCGTGATGAGTCCCGGAAAAATTTGTGTCGGTGCTTTGGAATCTTTTTGAGCCGTTATCATAACACGTTTCGCTACTTGGCCTTGTTTGGAAAAAAGCGGAATTATTTTTATAGCTCCGGCTTTTCCTTGCAAAAATGATAATATTTCGCTAATCGCTCCTGCTCGGTTTATGAGGTATAAATGTCCTTGTGGCGCCGTCATTTTGAGGCAGAAGTGCAACCACTCTACAAGGGTTATTCCTTGGTGATTGTGTGCTACTGCTTTGCTGGGATTGGGGGAGGGCATATCGCGCTCGCTATAAGGCGGATTGCTAATGACATGCTGAAAGCTACAAGGTTGCAAGTCTGTTAATTTTTGCCGAATGTCTGCATTCTGATAGCTTAAATATTCTGAAAAACCGTTGGCTTGAGAACTTTTGTTGGAAAGCATACATAACTCGGATTGTAATTCTAAACCCAAAATTTGCGGGCGTATTGCTTGAAAACGTGAGGCTAGGCACAAAGAAATTGCTCCCGTTCCCGAACCGACATCTAATATTTTATCGGTGCTTTTTACTTTGGAAATTAGAGACGAAACCAATACGGCGTCCGTGGAGGCTCGGTATCCGTTAACGGGTTGAAATATTTTTACTTTCTTATCCAACAGGTAATCGTTGGTATGTGGAAGCGTGGCAATATCCGTTGTCATATTTATTCTTTGTAAGCTGCGCGTTTAATACGGTCGTTGATGGCTAAGCCTAAGCCTTTCATGGGAATAGGCGATATACAAATACCACTGTAACCCGGTTTGCGGTCGGCAAAACGCAAAAAAGCAAATAAGCGACTGGCGGCTTCTTCCAAGTTTGCGGTCGGTGATAAGTTAATATCCGAGGCGGAAACATCGCCAAATCCAATGTAAAATTCACCTTCTTGTCGTGATAAGGCATTAATTCTTAAAGGTTTGCTAGGGGCATAGTGTTTGAGGAGTTGTCCCGGAGCACTTGGTTGATCTGGATTGCCGTGCGAGATGAGAATTTGCTCATTTAAAAAGTCTTCCAAGGTTTCCAGTGTTGTTCCTCCGGCGCGAAGCAGAACAACTTGTTTACCGGTTACATCAATAATGGTGGATTCTACACCTACTGCACATTGCCCACCGTCTAATATCATATCAACTTTGTCGCCTAGACTTTCTTGAACATGATAGGCCGTCGTCGGACTGATGGATTTAAATTTATTAGCTGATGGGGCAACAATGGGTACGCCGCTTTCTTTGATAAGTTCTAAAGCAACTGGGTGAGACGGCATCCTGACCGCTATATTGGGCAAACCCGAGCAGGCCAAGTCGATTGCCGGATTGTCGTCTTTTCGTTTTAAAATTAAAGTTAGCGGACCCGGCCAAAAATGACGTGCGAGATTCATCGCTCTATCATCTGTTTGGGCATATTCAGGTAAGAAATTAATGTCGGCAATGTGGGAAATCAAAGGGTCAAATTGCGGGCGTTGCTTAGCTGAAAAAATGCGGGCAACAGCGTTTGAGAGATATACATTTGCTCCCAGCCCATAAACTGTTTCAGTCGGAAATGCAACAAGACCACCATTTTTGATTACGTCGGCGGCCTTTGTGATGTTTTCTGCTGATATGTCATAAATATTACTCATGCTTCTATCTTCAATATATAATTTAATGCCGTTTCTAAGTCCTGATATTCTTCTAGCACCTCAAAATCGTCTTTGTCAATGATTTGATAAGTGTTCCATTGCTGATTATATCCAAGTAAGTCAAATTCATCAAAGCCTAAAAAAATGATGTCTTTTGACAAAGGGTGTGAAATTTGGAGGTTAAAACGACAAATATCATTGTTTCGGGAATGGTCTTCAAAAATTCCTAATAGCCAAGCATCTTGATATTGAATACCATTACAAAAATGTAGAAAATGGAGGTAATCTCTCGGAATAGAGGCAATATGGTGGTGAGCTAAAATTTGCGAGGCTTGAGAGATTAATCCCTGAGTCAGCGGCTCTTCTTTTGAGGGGTGAATTTTATTTTTAATGCGTTGTAAAAGAGTGAGCATTTTATCGTCCTTGGCGGCTGCCGGTGATAATGTAAAATCTCATTTCCGGACTTAAACTATCTTGTTTGGCTTGTTCTTCGTTTAATTGTATCATCTTTTCTGTGTGTCTTTGGTAACGTTTGGTACGTTCATCATGCGTATAATCATAAAAGAGCTGATCTTGAGGATCCAGACCGCCAAAAAAGACAATATGCTGATTTTGGGGATAAATGCGACCAATGTAACGTTCTGTGTTATCAAATTTTTCGGTTTTATCCATACCGTGGAAAAAGCGAATATGGTAAGGATCGTCAATGACCGCGCTTAAATTCTTAAAATAGTTGGCTGCGGCTAAGTTAGGCATATATAGAAAATCTGGTTTTATGGGTTCTTGGTTCGTTCCTTTGGGAAAAATAGGGATATCTTCTTCAATGCTGTCTTGTACGGCTTTAATGTGGTGTACGGAAATGATTGTTTTTATCATATTTCCATCATTAAATTGTAGTGTTAAATTGTCTTTTTCAAAAATCATTTTAATGTTTTGTGATAATGATTGTATTGATAATTGATTTTTTATGTTCTCAATGTTTTCAGAACCGATTTTTTCATTACTTAAGTATTGCAGAAAATCATCTTGGTTTTGGGTAATATATTGCATTCCCCAAAATGCTACATCGCCTTTATTTTGTGATGCCTCCAGCTTTTGGGTTATATTTGAGAGATAATTTTCAATGTTTTTAGGGGCTTGGATAAAAGTTTCAAACTCCTTGGGACGTTGTAAAATGAAATTTTTTGAAATTTGTAAAATATCTTTATTGGCGGTATTTTCCAGTAAGTTGGCGATAATATCCTGACTATAATTTTGGGCATCGGAACTGTTGTAGAAATCATTATTAAACAGGGGTTTGTTGTTTAATATAAATTTGTGAGCTATTGCGAGCGTGGTTGAGGTGATGCCTTGTTGAGCGATTTTTTTTAAGATGATATCTGCTTCATTTTCTTTGGCGTGAATGTGCTGTTGTATGAGTGAATTCCGATAAATGTAGCCGTTGCGTCGAATAAATTGTTCCAGCAGATTACGCATTGTCCCAATGGTTTCTTTGTTTGGAAATTTGTTTAGTTCTTGAGAATTGAGGAAATTTCCCTGATTAAATATTAATTGAAGCTCTTGAGGCGTTAAACTGAGCCCTTTCCCTTGGCAGTATTCACTAAAAATATCCAGGCGCTCTTTGATAAAAGTTGATACTTCTTTGAAATCGTTTTCAGAAAGACCTTTTTCCATAATGTTTTTATGCTTCTTTTCCGCATCTTTTTGGTGTTGGCGGACTCTGAAATTAGAATACCAATAGCGGAAAACGGTTTGATTGCGACGAATAAACTGTTGGGCAAAATTTTTGATGTAAGACGGTATATTTTGTGTTTTTATAATAAAGTTTGTAATATCTGTGTATTGCTCGTTGAGCTCCTGATAGGTTAAGATATTGTTTTGTTTGAAAAATTCACTGTATTCTTTGCGGTGCTGTAAAATGTATTCTTTTACTGATGCAAAGTTTTCGCGCGTAATGCCTTCTTGTTGAAGTTGTTGGCTTAATGGTGAGTGGCCTTTACTTAAAATAAAATTATACAGGCTTTCTCTGACGTATTCGGGAATAAGTGGTCGTTTGAGACTGTTGATGGCAAATTTGATGTAATTTTCATCACGATTTTCGGATACTAAAAAGTTCTGAAATTTTTCTAAGTTTTGTTTTGCGTAAGAGTTAATTAAATTTTCCAATTTACCTTTGGGTGGTTTGTTTTTTATTCGTTCCTTCATAACCTCATACTCTCTTTCCGAGAACCCCTTTTGTAAGATGAAGTTTTTAAACTCATTAGGGGAAGATACGATAAAACTTCGAAGATTCTCTTTGAGGTAAAAAGGAATTCCTCTATCGTCTAATACTTCAAATGTGGCGTTGAGTAGGTGGCTGGTAATATATTTTCTTTTGAGATAACTTTGAAATTGGGACTTATTCTCTGAAAGAAAATTTTTCATTTCATCGGTCAGAGTAGTGTTAGGATTGTTAAGTCTTTCTAAAATTTCGGTGGTGTGTTTACCTTTATGTATTTCTTGTTGTGTAAATAAGATAAAGTTTTGTTTGTGGTTATGCAAATATTCAAAAATATAATCTTGCATAGTATCCTTTAATTCTATATTGGCTGTAACACCTTTTCTTTGTGCTGATTTAATGAGGGCTTCGGCGTAGCGTTCGTCATAATTATGGCGTTTGAAGTAATCTCTGAACCAATCAGCGTGTTTTCTAAACAAGTCTTTGATAAAAGCCTGACGAGCGCCTAAAAAAATCCTAACACTTTCGCCTTCTTGGGTTTCGGGTTTTTGGTAATAATTGTATAAAATATCAGAATAGTCATAGACGTTTAAGTAGGGTAAAATTTGGGGGGCAAGTCCTTGTTTAGCCATTTGAATGCGAACTTTGTTTTCAATGGTGTGAAAACGCGGAAAAGTGCGCATTAATCGCCAAGTGGGCGAGGTGCTTAAATCATAATCTTGCGGTGAGTATTTAGGTTTTTCTTGTAATGAAGAAGAGGGGGCTTGAACAAGGTCGTTGTTTAAAGAGTTTTTGGCTTTCTTTTTTTCTTTACGGCTTAGTTCTTCACCAAAAACAGTTGAATTTTGAGTATAAGCCTCACTTTTTTGATCGGGGCGCGGTTTGTTGACCGTACCGTAAAAATCTATTCTGATTAAGTGTTTTTCGGGGCGGCTTAAGGCATAGTGTTTCTTTTCAATGTAAATTAAGCCCCATTGTTTGAATTTTTGAATGAGGAGCTGTTTATATTGTTCTTTATTTTTATAGCGGAGTTCTTTTGAAACGTCTCTATCACCATTATAGTATTTATCCAGTAAGTCCAAGAGTTCTTTTTCGGCACTTTGAGCGTCTTCCTTATCGTGGGTTTGTTCAAGGTGTTGGATAATTTGAGTGGTATCTTTGAGGTTGTCGTCGGTAATAATAGGGGTGGAGGGAAGTATTTCGTCCATTATTTTTTCCGCGGGAGTTTGTGCTTCTTCCGATAGGTAGGAGGAAGTTACTTTTAATGGATTATAGCGTTTTTTGTTTGAACTCATCCATTGCCCTTTTACTGTATTTTGTCTAAAATATAAACTATTTTTATAAAAAATCCAGCTCTAATTAGGGGTTTATTATTATTTGATGATTATATTATGCTTATTCATTGCTTTTAGGAGGAGATTTTATGTTAGAGTTTGTCTTTAGAGATGAAAAAAAAGAAGAAAATTGTCCAAAAGTTGTGGTGCTTAGCGAAAATTGGCAACAAGATATTGAGCGACTCGGAAAAGAAAATAAAAAAATTCAAGATATTTGGCTGAAAAATGAGGAATTTTTAGTGCTTCTTTTGAGCCGAAAACAGGTTGCCCAAACAGTTTGCAACGGGGAAGTCTTTGTGTTTTTGATTATAAAAGATAAAAATTATAAAAAAATCGGGCAGAAAATTTATGGTAAAATCGCTGATTTTCAAAAAGTGAGTCTGATTATTGCTCCGCAATGTAAGTTGGAATTTGAGCGGTTGGCTCTGGCTTTGGAATATGCGGCTTATAGTTTTGATAAATATAAAACCACTAAAAAAAGTGAAGAATTTGGCTGTTTGGAAAGCGTGTCATTTCCTCAATTTGAACAACCGCAAGATTGGAAAAAAGTAGTGGCTTTAGCTAACGGGATACGCTATGCCCGTGATTTGGGTAATGAACCGTCCAATGTATTGACGCCTGAAGTCTTGGCACTTGATATTAAACGTTTGGAATATTTGGATATTCGTGTCGATTTGTTTGATGAGGACTTTATTAAAAAAAATAAAATGGGGTTAATTGAGGCAGTTGCCAAAGGTTCATCTAACAAATCTTATTTGGTGGTGATGCAATATGTCGGTAATCCTAAACAAAAAACGTGGAATTTGGGGCTGGTCGGAAAAGGCGTTACTTATGACAGCGGCGGCATATCCTTAAAATTGGATAATCAGCAAGTTGGGGAAAAGAAAGATATGTGCGGGGCGGCAGCCGTGATTGCCGCTATGAAAGTGGCGGCTTTGCAAAAATTGCCCATCAATTTAATTGCCGTCTTGCCGTTAATTGAAAATATGCCGGCCGGAAATGCTTATAAACCGGATGATGTTTTGACCTCAATGTCTTCAAAAACAGTGGAAATTGTTGATACAGATGGAGAGGGAAGATTAATCTTGGCAGACGCTTTGTGGTTTTTGCAAGAAAAATTCGGTGCGAAAAAAGTTATAGATGTAGCAACGCTGACCGGTTCAACCGCTTATATTTTTGCCGGATTTTATGCCGCATTGCTTGGTAATAATGCCAATTTAATGGCAATAGTTAAAAAAGCTGCCGAAATAACCGGTGAGAAAGTTTGGGAATTGCCTTTGGAAGAAGAAATTTCTAAACGTCTCAAGTCCGAAGTGGCTGATTTGAAGCAGTTGGCTAAAAAAGAGGCAGATTCTACGCAAGCGGCTTGTTTTTTGCAGAACTTTATTAAAGAAGGGACGGCTTGGGCACATTTGGATATTGCCGGCTGTCATACTGATGAAAAAGAAAATGCAACCGGTTTTGGGGTCGCTTTATTAACAGAGGTTATTAATTTACTGATGGAGAAAAAGTAAATGCGAAAAGATGAGAGATTATATAAATTAGCAGAAAATGTACTCAAGCATTCGGTCAAACTGAAAAAAGGCGAAAAAATTTATATTGAAGCCTTTGGCAACTCGGTGTTGGATTTGTTTGAAATTTTTATTCAGACCGCAACCCAAATGGGGGCAGTGCCGTTTTATTTTTATAATGACGAACATTTGTTGAAATCGGTGATTGCCAATGCATCGCCTAAGCAGATGGAAAGTTTTGGCGATGTGTATCGTCGGCAGATGGCTGAAAGTGATGTTTATATTGCTATTAGAGGTTTTGATGATATTTTTGCTTTGGCAGATGTTCCCGAAAAACAGATGGCTCTTTATATGAAGTATTATTTTAATCCGGTTCATCGGACAACCCGTATTCCTCATACCCGTTGGTGTGTGATGCGTTATCCAAACCCGTCTATGGCCGCTTTGGCAAAAATGTCGCTACAATCTTTTGAAGATTTTTATTTTGATGCTTGCTTGGTAGATTATGCCAAAATGTCAAAAGCAATGGATCCTTTACAGAAATTGATGGCGAAAACGGACAGAGTAAAAATTATTGCTCCCGATACGCATTTGGAATTTTCCATTAAAGGGATTCCGGTGGTTAAAAGTTGCGGAGAGTGCAATATTCCAGATGGTGAAGTTTATACAGCTCCGGTGAAAGATTCAATTAACGGGGTGGTCCAATTTAATACCGACACGGTATTTAACGGTGTTTTTTGCTCCAACATTCGCTTAGAATTTAAGGACGGAAAAATCATCAAAGCGACGTCTTTGACCAATAATGATAAGTTGCAAGAAATTTTAAATACTGATGATGGGGCTAAATATATGGGCGAATTCGCTCTAGGGCTTAATCCGGGGATTACGCATCCGATTTTGGACATTTTGTTTGATGAAAAAATCGGCGGCTCTTTCCATCTGGCAATCGGAAATTCATACGATGTGGCTCCAAACGGAAATACTTCAGCCGTACATTGGGATTTGATTCAAATGCAGGATAAGGCTCATGGCGGCGGTGAAATTTATTTTGATGATGTGCTTATCAGAAAAGACGGTGAATTTGTAGTTGATGCGCTGAAAGCCTTAAATCCCAAAAATTTAAAATAAAAAAGGAGAGAAACTTCTCTCCTTTTTAAATTGCCTTTGGGGAGCAAAGCTTCATGTAAGGATTGTGAAATACTTTTGAAAAATACCAGCCGGTTTTGGGGTCAAAATCAACACGGTATTTGTCGTTAAAATGATAAAAAGTATCTCCAATCTCTAAAAAATCCCAGGTGGCTTGTTGGGGATCAAATCCTCTGTGGATAAGCACGTCTTCCAGAAATGTCGGGTTCAGACTGGCAATGTTGTTCGGTTTGGTAATAAACCAACTGGTAAAAGACGGAGTTAACTCAAAATTTGAGGTATAAACATTTACCAAAGTGATTTCTTCAAACGGTTCGTTCATAATGTTGAGAATGGCTTTGATATCCGTTTCATCTGAAAAAACGGTTAACTCTCGGATGCTTAGTCCTAAAACGTCATCTTGGCATAATAAATAATTATGTCGGTAGCGATGTACGTAATTACCTACAAATTCCTGATGAAAGAATATTAACTCTCCTTTTATGGGTTGTTTTCTTTCAAATGCCCAGAGAGGTATTATTGTTCCGGCAGGAGTTTGTAATACCCAGACTAAGTCTTTTTCCATGTGGTCGGTAAACCCTACTCCAAAAAACAGTTCTCCAGAGAGAAGTTGCTCATCAAAAAAGTTTTGAGCGTCTTGTCTCGTCGGGTACAAGCATTCCGCACCTACCGGAATGGTTGTCTCTAAAAAGCTCATCTTTTTCATAAGGCGTATGTTTGAAGTGAATAATTACTAAATTAATATTTGCTCTTCTGGTAGAATAAAGATACTTTTTTTAATGTGCAATAAAAAAAGAGAGTAAGCACTCCCTTTTTGTTATTACAAGCCTTACAGAAAACCTTGAGTTTACTCGGGGCTGAATGCTAAGGTGTCGATAGACACCGCTCCACGCCAACGAGCGTGGTCAAACCGTTAGGTTTGTAGCTGTTATAGAACCCCCAGTTTACTGGGGGATATCTATTTCAAATCAGAAAATTATAAACTTTGACCTTCATGCTGTTTATAAAATCTGGTGATGGCATATCCACGATAATCGCCTTTATCAATTTGGTTTGCAAGATTGCGAACCTTAATTTGACGGGCAATCGCTCTGGATTCCTCTGTGGTATATGTGCTGTAAAATGCTTTGTGTTCATTCATAATATCACGAATACCACGACGATATTTTAATGATTCATCACTGTAAGCATAAAAAGTGCAAAATTTTTGAAAAATGTAAGCCATGCGTTCTTCTTTTTCTTCGGCAGACATATCTTTGGTTTCGGATTGTCCTCGTTGGGAAAATTTGTAGGCTTCGGTGTGAAGCATGGCTTTTTCCATAATGGCACGTTTGGCTGCACCATCATAAGACTGAAATTTTTTGCTGCTTTGTTCAGCTGTTCTTAAGTATTTTTGATTGGGTAAATTTTTGAAATATTCCAGATTATTAATATCTTCAGCCGGAATATTTGATTGAGATTTGTATTCTGTCATCTTTTTTTCCTAATTTTGTATATTTAATGTGTCTATTTTCATCTTTAAAGAAAATTTTTCACATAAATTTTAAAGTAATCCACAAGAAATACATGTTTATTGCGAATCTGGAAAAAATTTTTACCTTTTTTCTTTAAAATCGTTAACAAGATTCGACATTAACCACTTTAATTTTACACAATGATAGTTTTTTGTTTGATGTTGTTTTTAATAAATCAAGTATATCAGAAAAATCATATCTTGTAAATATTGTTTGTCTAAATTTTGTCTTGATTAGTTGTTTTTTTTGTGGTAGGACTCTTGCTTAGTGATTAATTATGATGGGTATTATTAAAATTTTTTCAAAGTTTAACTTTGAGATGTTTTCTTGTACCCGTTTATTGTTTTACTTTTTTTAATTCATTTTTTTATGAAAAATCAAAATGTAAAACCTCTGACAAATACAGAGGTGCAAGAAATTCTTGCAATTCAGAAGTGGGGAACTTATAGCCAGGAGTACCCGTTGTGTTATTCATCGTCAATTACCGGAGCTCCGATGACGGTACATTCATTCTCGTTGAATAATGTGCCTGAGTTGGATTTGCTCGTTGTGTTTGGAGGATATCCAAGATTGGTCAAACACTTAGGTGAGGTATGGATGAAGCATGATCATCTCTATTCAGACACCGAAGTGGAGATTGCCATGCTCGGTTATAAACCCAACAAAGGGCAAGATACTCCGGGATCTGAAGCGCAGATTTATGCATCTTTACTGGAACAACTCGGTTTTGATTCCAAGAGAGTACGCAAGAACCTGATTCAGACATTTGCTACCGATACCATTGGTAATGTGGCGGAATTGCGTCAGATTATTCAAAATTCGCTAGTTCTTTCGCAGCTTGATTGTCCACGAATCGGAATGGTAACACATGCCGGTTACTCATTGACCGCGGCTCAGCAGTTCGGTCTGTTTATGCCTGAGGTGGAGTTTTATTTCTACGAAACGCCGCTGACGTTATTGTGCGATCGTTCATTTGACGTGGAATCAATTGTCAATGGCTATGCCGTGGATGTCATTGTGGGTTGCGCGTTACGCACCATGATGAACTGGGGGAGGGAGCGACTTCCTTTGCCGGATGAAAAAGTTGCTCTGTTTCCAAAATTGGTATCAGAAGCAAACTCTGAAAGGGTACTGAAGACGGTGAAAAAATATTTCCTTAAAGGTTATACTTTCTATATGCCTTACAAGGAAATGTGGGAAATGTTGGGTATTCCGGAAGATGAAGCAAGGGAGCTTGTCAATCAACGCAAAGTCGAAATTATCGGCTTTGATATCGATGGTAAAAAAGTCGGTGAGGGATGGAAATCAAGCTCAGTGTCTGAGCTGCAAAAGCAACTTGGGGCCATGGTTGAAAACATTCTTGATGAATGGATGAAAACAGGCAAGTTGCCAGTCTAAAAAATCTCATTGTTTAACTTTATAAAAAATCTAAAAAAATGGAAACAATTTATCAATTTTTGCATGAGTGGGCATTTGTAGGATTGCTCATCTGTATCATCGTGTTGGTTATTTGGGGAATTTGGCAAATAAGAGCCAATAAGTCAAAGCTTAAAGACGAAGAATTCCCTGTCAGTGATGAACCAGAGGATGATGCTTCCAAAGAGCAAACGGAAGAAGTGTTTGCGGAAGAAGTTGCCAAGGTTGAAGAACCGCCTTTGATGCAGTCGCGATGCTTCTATCAAAAGCAGGCTCTACCGTCGCC
This sequence comes from uncultured Pseudomonadota bacterium, assembly GCA_949295995.1. Lineage (GTDB taxonomy): Bacteria > Pseudomonadota > Alphaproteobacteria > RF32 > CAG-239 > Scatocola. The sequence continues at coordinate 72,771 of CASFNK010000033.1, read as the reverse complement.
AACGGATATGATTTTACGGGAATTTCCTGATTTGGCGCCCCAAAGCGAAGAACAGTTGGAAATTTTCCGCAAAGAGTGGAAAACTCTTGGCGGAAAAGCTCAAATGACACATTCCGAAAAGACCAGATATGCCGCAATCGGGCATATTCTAACAGTCTTTGAGCCTAGAAAATCATAAGATTGTTTCACTATCGGACTCCCTGACTGATAGAGGTTGGGGAGTTCGGTCTTTTTTTATTTTTATGAAAAAAATTTGTAAAGCTAGCCAGCAAAAACCTTTCAAGAATGTTTCTTTGGATATTTGGCAGCAACATTTTGGAAACAGGATGTTAGCGGTGGATATTTATAAAGATGATTTGGGGAGATTTTTCTATCGGGAGATAATTGAACAAAAGAATATCGGTGAAGTGTTTGTTCCTTTGGTAAAATTTGATGAGATACTTGGAAAAATTTATTTTCAGCCAGTGCAGTTTTATACCAAAGAGGATAATGTCTTAGAACATATTCATTTTGCTGAAACGAATTATTCTTTTGATAAAATTCAAAAGTTGGCTCCAATAGATGATGTGATTTATCGTGTTTTGCTACCATCTCCTCACGGGTTGGTCGATGTGTTGACGCCTAACCATAACGGTTTGTGGTGCAATGTGCGCAAATGGCTCAATTTGAATCCTAAGCAAAAGGTGGATACTTTTTCGATTGTTGGCGGAAAGGCTTTGAAAACAAAGCTCAAACACGGTGTTCGGCTTGGAAAACTTTGTCTTTGCAAGGGATGTATTTATTATTAATTCTAGTGAAACAGGTTGCCATTTGAGGTGCAACCTGTTTTTTTGTGTAAAAAAAATACCCCGAATTGCTTCGGGGTATTTTTCATTTGCGGGAAGGACTATTCAGCACCTTCTTTGATTGCAAATTCAGCCATGTGTTCATACAAAGACCGTTTTTCTTTAACATTCTCTTGAGCCTTATTCAACAAGGTTTCATAACGCTCAGGATTCATCTTGTTAACGATTTGGAAACGGGTCTCGTTGGACATATAGTCAGACAAAGGTTTGCTCGGAGCTTTGGAGTCCAAAGTCAGTGGCGCTTTGCCTTGAGCAATGTTGTCCGGATTGTAACGATACAAAGGCCAAGAACCGGTTTCAACCGCGTCTTTTTGGTGTTGTAAACCATCAGCCAAGTTGAAACCTTGAGCAATACAGTGTGAGTAGCAGATAACCAAAGACGGTCCGTCATAAGCTTCTGCTTCGTTCAAGGCTTTGATTACTTGGGTATCGTTCGCACCAAAGGCAACTTGAGCAACGTAAACATTGCCATAAGACATGGCAATCATGCCTAAATCTTTCTTCGGTAAGGACTTGCCGGCGGTTGCAAATTTAGCACTTGCACCCATCGGGGTTGCCTTGGATTGTTGACCTCCGGTGTTAGAATATACACCTGTATCCATTACCAAGATGTTGATGTTTTTGCCTGAGGCAATTGCATGGTCAAGACCACCGAAGCCAATATCATAAGCCCAGCCATCGCCACCTAAAATCCATACAGATTTCTTAATCAGGTAGTCAGCCAATTTGTCGAGGTGTTTTGCTTCTTCAGTGTTGATAGAAGCTAATTTTTCTCTCAAGGCTTTGACTAGGTCGCGTTGAGTATCAATTTCAGCATCAGTTTTTTGTGGGTTAGAAGTGATTTTTTCAACCAATTCAGCACCGACTTTGTCTTTCAAACCGTCAAGCAAGGTTTGTGCAAAGTGAGTTTGCTGGTCGATAGAAAATCTCATACCCAAACCAAATTCGGCGTTGTCTTCAAACAAAGAGTTTGCCCAAGCCGGACCATGTCCTTTTTCGTCTTTGGCATAAGGGGTGGTCGGTAAGTTACCTGAGTAAATTGAAGAACATCCGGTTGCATTGGCAACAACCATTCTGTCACCAAACAATTGGGTCAACAATTTAACATACGGGGTTTCACCGCAGCCGGCGCAAGCACCAGAGAATTCAAACAAAGGTTGAATTAACTGTGTGGTCTTCGGCAAGTTTTTGGTAACTTCGGTACGTTTTACATAAGGCAGAGTTTCAAAGAACTTCCAGCAAGCAACTTGCTCTTCCAAGTGGTTTTCAATATGATCCATATTGATGGCTTTCTTAGAAGGATCAGCTTTGTTCTTAGCCGGGCAAGCACTGACGCAGATACCGCAGCCGGTGCAGTCTTCCGGAGACATTTGCCAAATGAATTGTTTTCCGGCGAATTCTTTGCCTTTGTAAGCAGCTGACTTGAAGCCTTTCGGAGCATTCTTGAGCTCTTCTTCAGAGGCAACTTTCATACGAATTACGCCGTGCGGGCAAACGAGTGAGCATTTACCGCATTGAATACAAGTATCCGGATCCCAAACCGGAATTTCGGTTGCAATGCAACGTTTTTCAAATTTGGTGGTTCCGGTCGGCCAGGTACCGTCAACAACTTCGCCAAAGGCAGAAACAGGCAACTCATTACCACGGTCAGCAATGATTTCACCTGTGAGCTTTTTAACAAACTCAGGAGCATCAGCCGGAACAGGTAATGAACGGTGGAAGTTGGAAGTTACATGGTCAGGATAGTTGACTTCATGCAAGTGTTCCAAAGAAGCATCAACAGCTTGGAAGTTCTTTTGAACGATTGCATCACCTTTTTTGCTGTAAGTTTTCTTAATTGCATTTTTGATTTGTGCAATTGCTTCATCTTTCGGCAAAATGTTAGAAATTGCAAAGAAGCAGGTCTGCATTACGGTGTTAATGCGTTGGCCCATTCCGGTTGCACGAGCAACTTCTACAGCGTTGATGGTGTAGAATTTCAATTTCTTATTGATGATTTCTTCTTGAACTTCAATCGGGAGGTGATCCCATACTTCTTCAGCACTGTAAGGTGCGTTTAGCAAGAAGGTTGCACCCGGTTTGGCAATCTTCAAAATGTCAACCTTACGCATGAACGGGAATTGGTGGCAAGCAACGAAGTCTGCTTTGTTTACCAAGTAAGCCGATTTAATCGGGTTGTCCGAGAAACGTAAGTGTGAAGTGGTCATAGAACCGGATTTACGAGAGTCATATACGAAGTAACCTTGTCCGTATTTACCGGCATCTTCAGCAATAATTTTAATGGAGTTCTTGTTGGCACCAACCGTACCGTCTGCGCCCAAGCCATAGAATACAGCACGAACAACGTCTTTAGGTTCGGTGTCAATAGAATCATCAAACGGCAAAGAGGTCTTGTTGACATCATCATTAATACCAACAGAGAAGCCGTTAATCGGGTGAGCAGCAAAGCCATTGTCATAAACAGCTTTAACCATGCCCGGAGTGAATTCTTTTGAAGACAAGCCATAACGACCGCCGTAGATTTTCGGCATAGAAGCAATTTCGCCATTGGCAAATGCTTGGGTCAAGGTGGCAACAACGTCTAAGTACAAAGGTTCACCGGTTGAGCCTGATTCTTTGGTTCTATCCAAAACAGATACAACTTTAACAGATTTCGGCAAAGCTTTGAGGAAAGATTTTTCTGGGAAAGGACGATAGAGGTGTACTTTCATAACACCTAATTTTGCGCCTTGAGCGTTGAGGTAATTGATGGTTTCTTCAACGGTTTCAGCACCAGAACCCATAATTACGATAACTTGTTCGGCATCAGGAGCACCAACATAGTCAACAACATGGTATTGGCGGCCGCTGATTTTGGCAAATTTATCCATTTCTTCTTGAACAATGCCTTCAACCTTATTGTAGTAAGGATTAGAAGCCTCACGTCCTTGGAAGAATACATCCGGGTTTTGAGCTGTACCGCGGATAACCGGAGATTCCGGACGAAGAGCATGTTTGGCATTGAATGCATAATCAACGCCTTCTAACATAGCGCGTAAATCGTCATCAGAGAGCAATTTGATTTTTTTGATTTCGTGAGAAGTACGGAAACCATCAAAGAAGTGCATAAACGGTACGCGGCTGCGTAAAGTAGAAGTTTGGGCAATGGCAGCCATATCGTGAGCTTCTTGTACGGAGTTTGAGCAAAGCATTGCAAAACCGGTTTGACGGCAACCCATTACGTCAGTGTGATCACCGAAAATTGATAAAGCATGATATGCCAAAGAACGTGCGGCAACGTGCATTACAAACGGAGAAAGTTCACCGGCAATTTTGTACATGTTCGGAATCATCAAGAGCAAACCTTGTGAAGCCGTAAAGGTGGTGGTTAAAGCACCTGCTTGGAGAGAGCCGTGGCAAGCACCGGCAGCACCAGCTTCGGATTGCATTTCTTGAACTTCAGGAACAACGCCCCACAGGTTTTTCTGTTTGGCGGCAGACCACGCATCTGCCCATTCGCCCATCGGTGAAGACGGGGTAATCGGGTAAATCACGCAGACTTCATTCATGCGGTGGGCAACAGAAGCAGCGGCTTCGTTACCATCCATCATTTTCATCTTTACATCTGACATATATATTTCCTTATATGGTTGGTGTTAAAAAACACAAAAAGAGCCTTCAAAATAGACAGTTTTATGCCTAATCCTCCGGCTTGGTTAACTGGAATATAGAATCTTTCCATCTATATGGCCGGTTTTATAGCACGTTATTTCTCAAAAATCTATTAAAAAATGCATCTTCAAGCCAATAAAATATGACTCAATGCGAATCGGAGCAATGGTTTGCTCCTAATTTGTGGCGTTGTTGAAATTTGTTGCAAAATTTATCATTTTGTGCTTATTATGCCGCGAATTTAGGGCTTTTTAATAAATTTTAGGTTATCTTGACGGAAGATAGATAAGTGAGGGCAAAATGTCTAAAAATAAAATTCTCGTAGTGGTTTGTGTGCTCATGAGTGGTTGTGCTCTTTGGGGGCAGGGAAATAAAACTCCGTTAACGCCGTTGGGACAACTCAATGTTTGTTTGCGTGATGAGGTGAATTCGGCTCTGCAAGACGGAACCGTTGCGATGTATGGTAACGAGACTGCGGTTCGCAAGGTGGCAGAAACTTGTTTAGAAAAACTTAAAATCAGAGATGATTTTTTACAAAATACCGCATATCGTAATGCAACCGCTTTGTTGACGCAGAATGTGGGCACAAGTTTGAAGTAGCTTGAAATTTTTTGTGGCTTTTGTGTAAGTAGGACTTGCGAAGTTGCAAAGAATGTTTTATTTATAAGGAGCTGTTGCGGGCATAGTTCAATGGTAGAACGTGAGCTTCCCAAGCTTATAATGCGGGTTCGATTCCCGTTGCCCGCTCCATTTTGAAAAAAAGCACCTTGAAGGTGCTTTTTTTAATTTTATAAAGATTGATTTACAAATTTTTGATAAAGTTTATTAACTTCAATAAAAAATAGGGGTGAGAATGGTTGAGTTTTTTGATGTGCTTGATGAAGAGGGAAATAAGACGGGGAAGATTAAGTCCAGAGAAGAGGTTCATCGTGATGGTGATTGGCATAAGTCCGTACATATATGGATTGTGAATGACAAAGGTGAAGTGTTGTTGCAAAAAAGAAGTCCTAATAAGGATAGTCATCCCAATATGTGGGATATTTCAAGTGCCGGACATTTAGTTGCCGGAGATGATTCAGTTTCCGGAGCTCTTCGAGAAATTAAGGAAGAGCTTGGGGTTGAGGTTTTGCCTGAGCAATTGTCTCTTATCGGTACCAGAAAAAAAGCCAGCAAATATACGCAAACTTTTGTTAATAATGAATTTAGTGACGTTTATTTGTTACGTTGGTCGCTTACTCTTAATCAACTTCATATCCAAGAGGAGGAAGTGTCTGCGGTTAAATATGTTCCTTTGGATGAATTTCGCAATATGATACATTCCGGCGATAAAACGCTCTTGATGCATGGGGATGAATTTAAAATGCTTTTTGAGGCGTTGGGGGTGGTATTATAATTGTAAGGAATAAACTAATATTTAACTATAAATGTTTAAGAAAAATATACGGTGAATGTAATATGACTTCTGTGAGACTTTTATGTATGTTTTGATAGCTTTTTTTACTCCTCTTTTATATGCATTATCTTGTATCGTGGATGCTCATTTTTCAAATGCGGTATTTAAAAAAACTTCTTCATTGGTTTTTTATGCAACAATCAGCAATATGCTGATTATTCCATTTTTATTCTTTTTCGGAATTCCTGTTGTACCACCATTTGAGGTGTTGGCAATTTTATTTGTTATTGCCTTTATTGAAGTTTTTTATCAAATTCCTTATTATTTATCGCTTCGCCGTATTGATACATCTATTGTGGTGGCTTTGTTTTCTTTGGGTAAAATTGTGTTACCTATTTTGGCTTATTTGATTGTTGATGAAAAATTGGCTCTTTCTCAGTATGTGGGATTTGGCATAATTGTCGCATCTACTTTTATTTTAAATTTTGATGTACGGAAGTGTAAACTAAATATTGCTTTCTTTTTGATGTTGTTGGTTTCTGTTCTGTTATCTTTGGTTACGGTCTTATCTAAATATTCTTTACAACATATTGATTTTGTGACTGTCTTATTTTGGATGTCATTATTTGCTTCTTTAATTAGTTGTTCTTTCTTGTTATTTAAAAATACCAGAGATGATATTGTAGATACGTTTCCGAGATATAGAAAAAAAGTAAAATTATTTCTATTTAATGAAATGTTAAGTCAGGGGGGATTTTGGATTATGATATTATCTTTGGCTCATTTGCCTGTGTTAACTGTTGAAGCAATAAGTTCATCGCAAAGTATTTTTGCTTTGTTTCTGGGTGGGTGTTTTTATAAATTTGGGGGAAGTCAGTTTCGGGAAGATTTTCAAGTAAAGAATGTTGCTAAAAAGTTGAGCTTTTTTACTCTAATTATTTGGGGTATCTGTTTGGTCGTTATTTAATACTTTGAAGAATCAAAGCTTGTTTGTGTGAGTGTTTTTGAGAATATGAGGCCTAAATTTTTCTTGAGTTTTTGTGTTTGGTGGCTTATTTAAGTCTAAACAATTTTAAGTCTAAATAATGGGAAATAGAGTGATGAGAAAAGAGTTTTATGTTTTTAGACATGGTGAAACTGATTTGAATTTGCAAAAGCGTTGGCAAGGTTCCGGTATGGATTATGATTTAAATGAAAACGGTATTCGACAAGCGCAAGGGCTGATTGAAAAGCTGAAGGATAAAAATTTGGAAATGATTTTTTCCTCACCTTTGGTTCGTGCCAAGCACACGGCGCAAGTGTTAGGCGATGCGCTTCATTTGCCGGTTGTGATTAAAGATGATTTAAGAGAGTGTTTTTATGGTGATGCCGAAGGACAGTTGATTGCTGATTTGCAAAAATCTTGTCCCGAAATCGTTAATAACTGGAATAAGCCCCAATATATGAATATTGCTTTTGCCAATGGGGAAAGAAAAGATGTGGCGTTAAACCGTGTATGGGCGGTGTTAGATGAATTGAAAGATTTGCCCTATCAGCGTATGGGCATCGCAATTCATGGCGGAACAATGGCCGCTATGTTAAATCGACTTAATTTTTCTTTTGAAAAAATTCCTAATTGTGCCGCGTTTCTTCTGGTGTGGGACGGTTCCTCTTGGCAGATGGAAGGAAATCTTTTTTGAGACTTAGTTATATGATGGTTCAACGTGGATAACAACGCGGCGGTTTTTGATGCGGTTTTGCGGTATCGGTTCGCCGAAAGGATCTTTGTTAGGATATTTCGGGGATACATCATATAAACCCGCGGTACGCAATCTGACGCGGTTAATGCCTCTTTCTTCAAAAAATCTGGCAACAGCTCCGGCGCGTGCTGATGATAATTCCCAATTAGACGGATATTGTGCGTTGGAGAATTTTTCATCGCTGGTGTGTCCTTCAATGCTGAAGATGAATTTATTGTATCTTTCGGATTGAAGGGTTGCTGCTATACGCTTGAGGGCGGGTATCATTTCATTTTTAATGACTGCTGAACCATAATCAAATAATGTGTCTCCCTCAAATTCAAGAACAATGCCTTGAGTGTCGGTTCCTAATGCTACTTTGTCTTCAACGTCCATTGACTGGAGGTCATCACTTAACTCAACCATCATCATTTCTATTGGGCGGGGTTGGGTCTCTTGTTTGCCGACGCCTTCGTTTAATCCTGCTTGGATTTGTTCAAATTTGGCGGCGTCCGGTGTGGAGGCTGCCAGCATCATAACAAAGAAACAAAGCAATAATGTTACCATGTCCCCGTAAGTGGACATCCAATCTTCATCAATTTTTTCGGCTTGTTTCTTTTTCATATCCTTTTCCTTGGATTATTGAGCGGAGGAGTTGTTCATATCTCTATCAATCAGAAATTGCTCTTTGCTATCAACAAAGGAGTTGATTTTATCTTGAATGTAACGCGGGCTCTTGCGTTCTGCCAATAATACCAATCCTTCCATTTGTAAGGTGTTTTTTAATAAAGTAACATCGTTGCGTGAATTAGCTTTGGTGGCTAATGGAATGAAAATGATACGGGCAAGAATAATACCATAAAACGTGGTTACCAAAGCAACTGCCATACTCGGACCAATGGCTGACGGGTCGCCGGCCATGCTGCCCAACATAATGATTAAGCCAATCAAAGTTCCTAACATACCGAATGCAGGAGCATCACCGCCTAATTTCATTAAAACATCACTGATGCGTTTGGTCCTTTCGGCTTGAGATTCTAACATGTGTTCCAAAATTTGTTTGATTTCCGCTCCGGTATAGCCTGTAACAACCAAATCTGCTCCGTAAGCTAAAAAGGCATTGTTTTCGCGCAACTCATCGGTTATTTCGTTTTCTAAACCTTGAAGACCATTTTTTTGGATAATATAGGCCCAACGAACAATACGACCGACTTCATCTTTGAGAGAGGTTTCCGAATCTTTGTGCTTTTTAAATGTGCTTAAGCCGAGTTTAAGCCCCCCAAGAGCTGTCTTTGCTTCATAAGAAATAAAAGATGCCACAAACGTTCCGCCGACAACAATGATAATACTCGGAATATCAATAAAAGCCATTGGGTGGTCTGTTGCAGATATTATTGAGCCGATTACAACCGCAAAACCAGCCAAAAAGGCTAAAAGGCTTCCTAGAGACATTTTGTTACTTCCTTATAAATTTTCATAATACTTTATATAAATTAACATAAATTTGTTAATAATTTGCAAAGTTTATTTTTTTGAGTTGGCCTTAACGTAAGCTATGGCGGCATGTTCTTCGCAATAGGTTTGGCCTATCTTTACTTTACGGCCGCAAAAATGAAAATTTTCGTCTTTGGGATCGCCTATCGGCCAGCGACAAGTGTGATTGTCCAAATCTGTTAACATGGTTTTGTGCTTGCCTTTGGGATGGTCAACGTGAACAGAATTACGTATTGTTTCTATGCGGTCCCGTTTGGGGGTAATTTCTTCAATTTCTTCTTTTGCGGGAATTTGAGAAATTTCCAATTCTTCTTTCGGAGTTTTTTTGACCTCTTGAGGCGTTACTTTAGGAGCAGTTGGGGTGGAAACCTTAGGAGTGGAAGCCTGTTTGCCAGAAGTGGCAGGTTTTGCACTTTTCGCTTCTTTGGCTTTTGGGGTCGAAGAGGCACCGTCTTCTTTCTTCTTTATCGGAGAGGGGCGGGCGGTTAATTGTAAACGGTGAACTTTACCGATAATCGAGTTTTTGGTAACGCCTAGGCGTTTGCCTATTTCTCCTGTTGACAGACCTTCATCCCACATTCTTTTCAGGTCTTCAATCATTTGCTCTGTCCATGCCATATCCTTATCTCCTCTCTTGAGAAATACTAATTTAGTTTTGATAATACGTCATTAATATCCACGAGTCTAGCAATATTCACATTTTATCACTTTTTTTTTGTTTTTTTATCGATTATATTATTGGATAATTAATTAGGAGAGTGCTGATGAAGAGATATTTTGCATTATTGGGTATTTTGAGTTTGTGTATGCTTCCTTTGTCCGTTTGGGCGGAAGATGGTGTTCACAATGTAACTTTGAGTGTTTATAACGGAAACCTTGGTTTAGTCAGGGATGTGAGGGAATTTAATCTTGTTGTCGGTAAAAATTCTTTGGTATTTGAAAATGTAGCCGAAAAAATGTTGCCCGAAACGGCTATTTTGCATGGTTCGGATATTCAAGTTATAGAACAAAATTATAACTATAATTTGCAAACGCCAATTAATATTGTTGATGCTTCTATCGGTAAAACTGTGAAAACTGCGCTTGTTGACGAGGCAACGGGCAAAACTATTTTTGATGAGGCGAAAATTATTGATAGCCGTTATGGACGGTCAATTTTGCAGTTTAATTACGGAATAGAAATTGATTTTCCGGGGCGCTTGATTTTTGACAAGCTCCCCGAAGGATTAGTTTCGGTTCCGACCTTATCCGCTCAGATTATGACGCAAAAAGACGGAGTGCAACCGCTAACACTCTCTTATTTGACCAAAGGAATTTCTTGGAAAGTTGATTATACTGCCGAAATGCTGAGTGATGATAAACTTAATCTTTGGGGATGGATTACTTTGAATAACGAATCCGGTGCAGATTATAAAAATGCTACTTTGCAATTTGTGGCAGGTGAGGTTAATCAAGTTAATAACAACAGCGGTATTCAACCTCGAGCAGTGATGTTGTCGGCAAAAACTCAAAATGCCAATATGGCCGTGATGGGAAAAACAACGGCTCTTAATCAAATGCCTAAAGAACTGGGAAGTTACTATTTTTATACATTGCCTTTTAAAACAGACGTTTTGAATAATCAGTCAAAACAATTGGCTTTGTTGGAAAAGAAAAATGTTACTTATCAAAAAGAATATAAGTTTGTATCGCCCTTCTATTTATGGAACGGTGTAACCGGGGGAAGTTTTGAAAAACAAACACCTGATGAGATCGTTCAACTCAATAATGATAAAAATGCCGGCTTAGGTGAAGTTTTGCCACAAGGTGTTATTCGTTTTTATGATAAGCAACAATCGCAAAATTTAGCCTTCTTGGGTGAAAATGTGTTTGCTCAATTGGCGGTCGGTGAAAAATCAGAACTCAAACTCGGTAAATCATTTGATCTGACGGCTGAAGGTAAGGTTGTGAATATTCAAAAAGTTGCTCCCAATGCGGTCGAGGCTTTGATTGAGATTATTTTCAGTAATGCATCGGATAAAAGCGAATCGGTTAGTTTTGTGCAGAGTTTTGGCTCGCTTTGGAATATGTTAGAAGAAAATATTCCTGCCCAAAACAAAACTGCCGAAAAAGCAGAGTGGCAGGTTAGTGTTCCGGCTCGAGGGAAAACAACTCTTTCTTATAAGGTCAGATTAAGCAGTGCTCTTAACCAAAACTAAAATATTTGTTTGCTCTTGTCTTTGGGGCGGATTTCTATTGACGGCGCATAATGTGTGCGCCGGTGCGGCTGATTTTGCCAAATACTATAAAGTGGATATGGATATGTCCTTGCCGAAGTATGAAGAACTGGAGCAAAAATATATTGTCGGCAGACGGCGGTATAATCGGCGTTATGATTTTCATTGGGATATCGGTAATCTATTTGATGATTTGTTTCGGTTGACCATAACCGATTATGGTTCAACCGAAAAGCGTATTCGTAATGAACATGAACAGGATTTGCTTGATATGCTCTCTCTAATGCCTAAAGAGTATTATCAATATATCGGACCTTATTTGCATACGGTTCCAAATATGCCCGAAAAAGTGCTTAATATGCCGGGAATTAAGGAAACAAAAAATAAATTTCCGACGCGAATCGCTCCTCAATTGGCCGGAATTGAAGATTTAGAGTTTTTGTCTCCTTATCTTTATTATTTGCTTATGCCTGAAATGTGGCCGGAGAACAGAACACCTCAAGAAAGACCAATCATAAAAAAAGCATCTCCCAAAGTAGAATATGACGAAAAATTATATCAAAAAATCAGAGAATTGGTGCCCGAAGAAGAATTTATTCCCGGTGCTAAGCCTGAGGTGAAAGTAGGAGCTAGTGATTTGCGCACCATTAATCCCGATATTAATAGCCCACTCACAAGTGCAGATGTGAAGGCTTTTGCCAGAACTTTGCCTAAAGTTTATAAAATCGGTGAGGATATTCGGGTTCAGGGACGAATTTATAATGCGGGTAATCTCCTGGATATTTGGGAGATTGAAAATAAAATCGGTTTACCAATGAACGGATTGAAAGATATTGTTAATCCTTGTCAGCGATTGGTACAGAAATTGCGTTTGGCTGGGTTGGAAACAGAGCTTCGTTTGGCTGTTGGCGGAGAAGGATTTTCTCCCGAAGGATGGGCTTATACTTGTGATAAAACAATTAAAGCATACCGAATGGGAATGATGCGTAGCGCAACTTTGGCCAGTGTGAAAGCTTTTCAAAGCGGGGCATATAATGCTTATTTAGAAGAAACTTTAAATGAGCGTTTGGCAGATTTACAATATGCAACTATGCAGGCTATGGTGGAAATGTATAAGGCACCGATGAATGATATTTTGGAGGTTCGTAAAAATCGTAAGCTCTTAAAAAAAGAATTTGAAGCCGGAAAATATCGTATTTTGGGACAAGTGGTATCGGTTTTAAATTAATTTGCAAAAATTTTTTGCATTTTGCTATTGCATTTGTGTTTTTTAGTCTGTATAAAGCTAAGAAAACTCTGTTTAATTTTTGAGGATGAGAGAAAATGGCTCGTGTAACTGTTGAAGATTGCGTTGATAAAATTCCTAACCGTTATGAACTGTTAATGGTTGCGGCTCAGCGTGCTAAAGATATTGCTTCAGGTGCTCCGATTACGGTCGCTCGCGATAATGATAAAAATTCGGTTGTGGCTTTGCGTGAAATTGCTGATGAAACCGTTAGTATTGAAGAATTGCAAAAATCTTTGGTCTTGGGACTTCAAAAATATGTTGAAGTTGAAGAGCCTGAAGAAGAAGAAATGGAAATTATGGCTGCTGAAAAAGAATTGGCTGATTTGGATGACCAATTTTCAGGTGTTTTGCTTGATAATGAAGTATCTGAGGGTATGCAAGTCCATGGTGAAGATGATGATGTTTTGGATTTAGATGCCTCCGATGTCGATAGCGATGATATGTCTTTAGGTGATGAAAACGCTATGGATGAAAATTTTGACTTAGGCGATGACCTAGGCGATAATTTTGACGATGAAGAGTAGTTATTAATGTAAAAATTTTTAAAGGAGCCTTAATCGGCTCCTTTTTTTGGCTTTATGTTACAGAGAGGCGGAAATTTCGGGGGTTTTAAAGCAAATTTTAATTTTTGTGTTGTAGGTTTGTGTGTAAATGGTGTAGTATTAAATCAATTGCTACAGGTAACTTTTTGTTTAAGGGTGAAAATGTTAAGACAGTATGAATTAGTCGATTTAGTAAAATCTTATGACCCTGATGCCGATGAAGACGCTCTTAACCGCGCTTATGTGTTTGCTATGAAAAAACATGGCGCCCAGCTTCGTGAATCCGGCGACCCTTATTATTCGCATCCGGTGGAAGTTGCCGGTATTTTGACCAAGTTTAAGTTGGATTCAGCTTCTATTATCGCCGGATTGTTGCACGATACGGTGGAAGATACCGATACTACAGTTGAGGAAATTCGTTCACTTTTTGGTGAGCAGGTGGCTCAGTTGGTTGACGGGTTGACCAAGTTGGCGATGATTGAGCAAAAATCGGCCAATAACAAACAAGCTGAAAATTTTCGCAAACTTTTGCTTGCAATGTCGGAAGATATCCGCGTCCTGCTTATTAAATTAGCAGATAGACTGCATAATATGCGGACTTTGCATTTTGTGAAGAAGCCTGAAAAACGCGCCAGAATTGCTCGTGAAACTTTGGATATTTATGCGCCCTTGGCTGAACGTATCGGTATGCAAGAAGTGAAAAGCGAGTTGGAAGAAATTGCTTTTGCCGAGCTTAATAAAGATGCTCATGATTCTATTGTAGCTCGTTTAAACTTTTTGCGTGAGCAAGGCAGTAATATTGTTCCGAAAATTATTAAACAACTTGAAAAAGATATGGAAGAAAATGGGATAAAGGCGGTTGTTTCCGGACGAGAAAAAACGCCTTATTCCATTTGGCGCAAAATGCAGCAGAAAAACGCTTCGTTTGAGCAACTCTCCGATATTATGGCGTTTCGTATTATTGTTGATGACGTAGCAACCTGTTATCAGGCTTTGGGTGTGGTTCACAGCAAATATCACATGGTGCCAAGACGTTTTAAGGACTATATTTCAACCCCGAAACCAAACGGTTATCAATCAATTCATACCGGTGTGATAGGACCTGAAAATACCCGTATCGAAATTCAAATCCGTACCCATGAAATGCATGAAATCGGTGAAAAAGGTGTGGCCGCCCACTGGGCTTACAAACAAGGACAAAAAGCCGAAGGTAAGCATTATCGCTGGATTAGAGAGTTGTTGGAAATTTTGGAGCAAGCCTCAAATCCTGAAGAGTTTTTGGAAAATACCAAGCTCGAAATGTATAACGACCAAGTCTTTTGCTTTACGCCCAAAGGTGATTTAATCGGTTTACCGGTCAATTCAACACCGGTGGATTTTGCTTATGCCGTTCACTCTTCGGTCGGTGATACTTGTGTCGGAGCTAAAATTAACGGTGAAATCAGACCGCTTCGTACCGTGTTGCAAAATGGTGATCAGGTCGAAATTTTAACCTCTAAAGCGCAACACCCCTCAACCGAGTGGGAGCGTTTTGTGGTAACCGGAAAAGCCAAAGCCGCTATCAGACGTTATGTGCGTGCGAACAAACGCGACCAATTCATTACTTTGGGACAAGAGATTTTGGAACGCTTATTTAAGGGCGAAAATCTGGAATTTTCTGAAAAAGCCTTGGTTAACGTGTTGCAGAATTTTGAAGCCGAATCGATTGAAGATGTTTATGCCAAGGTTGGTGAGGGGTTGGTTACCGGTTGGGATGTCTTGAAAGCGGTTTATCCGGCTTATAAGCAATCCAAACTGGAAAAAGTGGTTAAAGCCATCAAGGTTCCGAGCTTTAAAAAGGTTATTAAAAAAGATAAAAAAAGCGAACCGCTTAAAATTAAAGGGCTTATTCCGGGTATGGCCGTTCATTTTGCCGGATGCTGCCACCCACTGCCGGGCGATAGAATTGTCGGTATCGTTACTACCGGTAAAGGTGTGGCTGTTCATACAATTGATTGTAAGGCTTTGGAAAAATATGCCGATGAGCCTGAACGTTGGCTCGATATTGCTTGGGGTGAGGAAGCCGAAAATGAAATGCATACCGGACGCTTGAAAGTGATGCTTGCCAATGAACCGGGGTCGCTGGCCGAATTATCAAATCTGGTTGCCAGAAATAACGGTAATATCTCCAACTTGAATATCGTTTATCGAACAATCAGCTATTTTGAATTATTGATTGATATTGATGTGAAAGACCTTAAACATTTGACGGATATTATTGCGGCTCTCAAAGCCAGCAAAGTAGTTTCTTATGTGGCAAGGGCTAATCAATAATAAGACAATCCACAATTTAAGTTTTTTCTTAAATCTGGGTTGCGATGGAAAATTTTTTATATTATATACCAAATGTTTGTGTGGTATCAAAAGGTTAGAAAAGGGTTATTTTTATGATTTTGGGTGTCGGAAGTGATTTGGCTAATATCAGCCGTATTGAGGAAACAATCAGCATCTTCGGAGAGAGATTTCTGAAACGCTCTTTTGCGCCGGTCGAATTTAATGAGATTAAGAGACGTCAAGCGATTTCTAATAAAGAATATGCTTGCACTTTGGCTAAACGCTTTGCCGCTAAAGAGGCTTTTGCAAAAGCCTTGGGAACAGGCTTTCGTGAAGGGGTCTTTATGAAAGATATTGCCATTGTTCACCAAAAGTCAGGCAAGCCTCAACTCAAAATTTACGGCGGTGCGTTGAAACATTTACAAAAGTTAAGTAAAGGCAAGGAGTATAATCTGCAAGTGTCCATGAGTGATGATTATCCTTGGGCGCAAGCGTTTGTAATTATTGAATTAATTTGATTTTGTTGTTGCTATCCGTAAAATATGCGGTTAGTATGCAAAAGATTGATTGTTTTTGAAAAAGGCACGCGTTCATGCTTTTTTCAAAAATAATGGCTGAAGTTATTGTTTTTTTATAAAAGAGATTAATATGGAAGAAGATGAAAGTTTAATGGATACGGTGAAAACGTTGTTTTATGCAATCGTTATTGCCATCCTGATTAGAACATTCTTGTTTGAGCCTTTTAAAATTCCTTCGGGTTCTATGTATCCAACCCTTTATGTCGGGGATTATTTGTTTGTCTCTAAATATACTTACGGTTATTCTAAACATTCTTTGCCTTTTAGTATTCCTTTGTTTGAGGGAAGAGTTTGGGCAGATGTCCCTCAAAGAGGTGATGTGGTGGTTTTCAAGTTTCCGCAAGATAACAAAACCGACTATATAAAACGAGTTATCGGTTTACCTGGCGACAAAATCAAAATGGAAAACGGACGCTTGTTTGTGAATGGTGAGTTGGTTGAACGTGAAGAAATGCAAGATTTTGTTATTCGCGACAGTCAAGGCAATGCCGAACGCTATCACCAATATATGGAAACTTTGCCGGGGGGTAAAAAACACAAAATTTTGGAAGTTTCTGATTTTGAAAACGAAGATAACTTACCCGAGTTGACCGTTCCCGAGGGAAGTTTGTTTGTTATGGGCGATAACCGCGATCGTTCCGACGATAGTCGTGTTAATGTCGGATTTGTTCCTTTTGAAAATTTGGTCGGTAAGGCTCGCTTTTTATTCTTTTCAAACAGCGATGACGGTGCTTGGTACAAGCCTTGGACTTGGCCAAAAATGATTCGTTGGGAACGCTTGTTTAACAAAATTAAATAAGATTATCCAAGTTATCGTTCCTTACAATTTATAAATAAAGAGTTTATCATGCTTTCTGATTTAGAAAATATTTTGGGATATAAGTTCCATAATCAGCATCTGTTGCAACAGGCATTGACGCATAGCAGTCATTCGGCGCGTTTATGTGATAATTATGAACGTTTGGAGTTTTTGGGTGATAGAGTTTTGGGTGTGGCGATTGCCAGCCTCTTGTATCGTATGTTTCCCAATGAACCCGAAGGGAGCTTGTCGCAACGTCATACCGGGTTGGTTTGTAAAGAAACCGTTGCCGAAGTGGCGTTAATGCTTAAACTTGATAAGTTTATGATTGTGGCGGATGAAGAAATTCGCCATAACGAAAATGTCTTGTGCGATGTTTGTGAGGCGGTCATCGGAGCTATTTTTATGGATGCCGGTTGTGATGAAGCCGTCAATTTTGTGAACCAACATTGGAAAGAACTGATTGATAAAAATGTGGCTCCTCCCAAAGACAACAAAACCTTGTTGCAAGAAGTTGCTCACAGCAAAGGTTTGGGTAATCCGATTTATGAACTGAAAGGCAGGGAAGGGAGTGAACACGAGCCGACGTTTTATATGTCGGTTGCTCTTAATGGGGTTGAACCGCAAGTCGGCGCCGGACGTAATAAAAAATTAGCCGAGCAGGAAGCTGCCGCTAAGATGCTTGATTTTTTGGGATATCCGCATGGACACAAATGATACTCAGGTTTTAAGATGTGGATTTGTGGCATTAATCGGTGCGCCGAATGCCGGAAAATCAACCATTACCAATAATTTTGTCGGGTCAAAAGTCTCCATCGTTTCGCCGAAAGTGCAAACCACGCGTACCATGGTCAGAGGTATCGGGGTGTATGAAAATACGCAAATCATTTTTATTGATACGCCGGGTATCTTTCGTCCCAAAAGACGTTTGGACAGGGCTATGGTGTCTTCGGCCTGGAGCGGAGTGAAAGATGCCGATATTGTCGTTTTGGTGGTTGATGCCAAACGTGGGTTTGATGATGAAACCCGAGCCATTATTGACCAGCTCAACAAAAACAAACTCTCTGCCATTTTGGTTTTGAACAAAGTTGATATTATTGACAAGACCAAGCTTTTGGCCTTAAGTGCTGCGTTGAATGAGGCCGGAAATTTCAAAGAAACGTTTATGATTTCCGCCCTTACCGGACAAAATATTGATGACTTCTACAAATATTTGGCTGACAACTTACCGGAATCTCCTTGGTATTATCCCGAAGAGCAGATGTCTGATATGCCGCTGAAACTTTTGGCGGCTGAAATTGTGCGCGAGAAGCTCTTTTTATATTTGCGGCAAGAAATTCCTTATGAGCTCACTGTTGAGCCCGAATTATGGGAGCGGCGTGAAGATGGATCGGTGCGTGCCGAGATGACTATCTATGTCAAAAAAGACAACCAAAAGACCATTATTTTAGGTCGTGGCGGTGAGATGATTAAAAAAATCGGGCAATCGGCACGTCGCGAGATTGAACGAGAGCTCGAAGAGCGTGTTCATCTGTTTTTATTTGTGAAAGTACGCGCCAACTGGATTGATGATCCGGCAAGGTATAGTGCGTGGAATCTTGACTTCAACTCTTAAAACCCGTTCTATGGATTTCTAATACAGATTTTGCGAGAAGCTGCCATCCTCACGTAGGTTTGGCTACGCTGCGGTGTCAGCTCTCTTAAATCTTATTATCAATCTCATATAACGGGTTTTGGGAAAAAATTGTATAACGGTGGACTGCTTGTAAATTTTTTTCGTGGAGCTCGTTGTAGGTTCGTAAAAGACTTACGGCGGGTTAAGTTTGTTTTTCAAATTCTTTTTTATTTCCAAAAATAGAGCTGTTTTTTGTCTAGACAGGAGGGCGGAGGTATGGTATTATTAAAGTCTATTCTATAAGACTTTAGTAATTATTATGCCATTCGTTTCATATAAATATGGAGACGGCTTAGGTATAATATTTTTTCTTTTTTATATCTGAGGCCGTTGTTTGCATGCCTCAATTTCAAATGCAAATACTTAAAACCATATAATTATGAAACAACTCGAAATCGTCTTTGCCAAGACTGCGGCAGAGGCGCAAAATTATGTAAACCAGGGCTATTGCCCGGTAGAATGCTCCTACGGGGGGCGGTCTGTAGTAGATGGTCTTTTAATGGACCATCACGGGATAACCCCCGACGGTCGTGATTTATCTCAGCTCGAGTCTGTAGCAATTCGCGCTTATCGCGATTGCTATGGAGCAAGACGGAAAGACCAGCGGTTCGTAATTTCGCACATTGACGCGGATTGCACATTTGCAATCGCAGCATTGGCAGGTTACATTCCAGCACCTTGCAACAAGAACAATAAGTTCTTGAAAGGAAAAGTGGCAGAAGTCATGAGTCGTGATTTCACGGCTCTGGCTGGGACTATCGCCTTGTTGGATACAGACCCAGTCGGTCTTGACCGAATGGCTTTGCCGTTCGGTAAAATGCTGTCCTTGTGGCATGCATTTTACAGCGGTTTTGGCTCAAATGCTGAGCTGTCCGTACACGGTTGGCGGAAGTTGATGTTCTCCGAAGAGGAGATGTTAGCTCCATTTTATGCCGCTGCCGTACAGGAGCAGGAAAGATTAGTTGCCAAGGCTCAAGCTGATATGGCAGAACGCGGACACAAGGAAAGTGGAATCCTTGTTATCCGAGGAGCTTCTGTATTTGGCTTTGACACTTGGTATCAGAAAAAAGACGGGAATGTCCGCACTGCAGCGGCATGGGCAAATCCGATTGTTGTTGCTCTTTATGACGAGGGCAACATTTTAATCGGCACTCCATGTGCTGAAGTTGCGGAAGAGTTATTTGGAGAAAACGGCCTTAAAAAGGTTTATGCGAAGCTCAATGAGCTGTATGGACTGGAAGAAGGTACCGGTTTCGGCGGACACGTCGGAATTGGAGGTTCTCCAAGAAACCGAAAAATGACTTATGATGATGTGAAGAGCATCATTATGGTTCTAAATTATTTCCGAAAGTAACCTACCTCCGCAAGGAGGACGAGAGAGAGAGGAACTTCCACCCTCTCTCTTTTTTTTTGTTTAAATCACTGAATTTTCAAAGTAAAAAATAATCCGTTAAAACTTTCTTAAAATTTGGCACGTAATTTGCATTACTTATAAGCAAAGAAAATTATCCGATTTTTATTGGGGAGAATAAATTAATGGATAATACCAAATATATTGCACTTTCACGCCAAATGGCCTTATGGAAACAAATGGATATTGTTTCCAATAATATGGCAAATATGAACACCAGTGGTTACAAGCAAGATGGTGCAATTTTCACATCTTATTTGACACAGACGCCTCAAGCGCAAGGTTTTGGTAAAGTTCCGGTCTATTTTACAATGGATTACGGGCAATATCATGACTTTAGCGAAGGGGCGATTGTTGAAACCGGAAATGTTTTTGATTTGGCGGTTCGGGGTGATAATTTCTTTGCTGTAGAAACCCCGCAAGGAGAAATGTACACCAAAAAAGGTAATTTTACTTTGAATGCTGACGGACAATTGGTTACGAGCGAGGGTTATGCCGTTATGTCGGAAAATAATGAGCCGTTCTTTTTTGCTCCGGGCGAAAAAGATATTACCATTAGCGAAAGCGGTGATGTTTTGACCGAAAATGGTCCGATTGGTCGTATTAAGACGGTAAAATTTGCCGATAATCAAAAACTGGAAAAAATCGGTGATACCTTGTTTGCCAATACCAATGGCAATGACATGATTGTCGGCGCGCAAGATGTGCAGATTGTGCAAGGTGCGTTGGAAAAATCCAATGTCGATTCAATCAGCGAAATGACCAGAATGATTAAACTGCAACGTTCATACGAAATTGTGCAAAGTATGATTGATGAAGAACATGAACGTTTGTCTAACACTATTACAGCTTATTCTCAGCTGGCTTAATTTAGAGGGGAGAGAAAATGAGATCTTTAGCTATCGGTGCAACGGGAATGCTGGCTCAACAAACCAATGTTGACGTTATTTCCAACAATATTGCCAATATGAACACCACGGCTTATACCAAACGCAGAGCTGAATTTAATGATTTGCTCTATCAAAACATTGTTCGTCCGGGGGCTGCTTCTTCGGCCGGTGAAACAATCGTACCGTCCGGTATTCAGCTTGGTCTCGGTGTCAGAACCGCAGCCGTTTATCGTATTACCGGCGGTACGGGTTTGACCAATACCAATAACTCTCTGGATTTGGCCATTCAAGGTCGAGGATATTTTCAAGTAGAGCTTCCGGAAGGTAAAGGAACGGCTTATACCCGTGACGGTGCTTTCCAAAGAAACGGTGACGGTGTGATTGTTACACATGACGGTTATGTCGTTCAGCCCGAAATTACCATCCCTGAAGATGCTACCGAAGTCTATGTTAATAATTCGGGAGAAGTTTGGGTAAAACAAGACGGTGAAACCGATGAAATTAATATCGGGCAACTCGAACTCGCAACCTTTGTAAACGAGGCTGGTTTGGAAGCCATGGGGCAAAACTTGTTCTTGGAAACCCAAGCATCAGGCGCGCCGGTGCTCGATAATCCGGATGCCGAGGGGTTTGGTTCAATCCTGCAAGGATATCTTGAAACATCTAATGTGAATGCGGTTTCGGAAATTACCGAGTTGGTTTCGGCACAACGTGCTTATGAAATGAACTCTAAGATTATTCAAACCTCAGATCAGATGTTGAGTACAATTACGCAACTTAGATAAGCGTGGTAAAGGGTTCTTCATGAAAATTAGATTGATTTGCAGTGTGTTATTTTTAATCTTAACCGTCGGAAATTTGAAAGCGGTAGAGGCAACAGATAATCTGTTGATGGTGAGCGAAGATGAAGTATCAGCGGCAATTAAAAAAGAATTTGTGGAGCAGGGACGGCTGGAGGCTGTTGATTTGGAATTTTTCGGTGGGCAAACTGTCTTTCAAATCGAAAATGCTCAACGCGCTAAAATTTTGGTTGAACAATTAGAAGCTGATGAACTGCAAAACAAGTTTTCATGCAAGGTGGAAATTTTTGCCGATGGGAAACCTTTTGCCCAAACAACCGTTAGCGGTAAGTTTTATGTTTTGGGCGATATCTACGTGCCGGCAAAAAATATTGATAAAGGCGAAGTTATTACGCCTGATATGCTCAAAACCATTCAAGTGCGTATGAACAGAATTAAACCGATGTTTGTGGTGGATTTGGATAAGCTCGTAAACAAAGAAGCTAAAAAATATCTTAAAGCCGGAAAAATTATTACCGACAGAGATATCGGTGAGAAAATTCTTATTCATAAAAATGACTTGATTACGGTAATTTATCAAACCAAAAAAATGCAAATTACCGCTCGCGGGCAAGCTCGTCAAGACGGTGCAAAAGGCGATAAAATTGAAGTCGAAAATACGAAAAGCAAAAAAATCCTTGTCGGTGAAGTGGTTGATGCCGATACGGTTAGGATAGATGTCCAATAAAGGGGAGATTGGATGATGAATAATTCAAAACAAAAATTTTGTAAATTAGCCGCCGTGTTGATGATGGCAACGGCTTTGAGTGGGTGTAATACCTGGTCAAGATTGTCAAATATCGGTAAAGAGCCGGATTTGGCTCCAATTCAAAATCCGGTGGAAGCTCCCGGGTATCAGGCCGTTTCTATGCCGATGCCAGCTAAGCCAGAGCAATATGCCGGGGCAAACTCATTATGGAAAAAAGGCTCTTCCGGATTTTTCCAAGACCAGAGAGCGGCTAAGGTCGGTGATATTATCACGGTTAATATCGTGGCTTCGGATAATGCCTCTATGAAAAACAAAACCGAACAGTATCGTGATGATAACGAAGATACGGTTAATATTAATGCTTTGGCCGGATATGAAAAATATGCTCATGATTATCTGCCGGAAGGTGTTGATGTAACCGATTTGTTTAACGTGATGTCGAATCATGATGTTCAAGGCGAGGGTAAAATTAACCGTTCGGAAGATATCAGCATGACGATGGCGGCTGTTGTTACCCAAGTTTTGCCGAATGATAATTTGGTGATTGAGGGAACCCAAGAAATCAGAGTGAATTATGAACTGCGCCAACTCACTGTCAGAGGTATTATCAGACGCGCAGACATTAAATCCGATAATTCTATCGAATCGAGTAAAATTGCCGAACTCAGAGTATCTTATGGCGGTCGGGGTACGGTTTCTGATATGCAAGAACCGAGATATGGTCGTCAGCTCATTGATATTCTGTCTCCTTTCTAGCCTATGTAAAAGCCTTTCGCATCGGAATTCTCCCCATTTGTTCCGGTGCGTTTGAGAGAAAACTTTATTACGAGGTGTTTCTCTCTCTTTGTCCGAAGGCCTGTCTTTCTCCCCATTTTAGGCAGGCCTAGGATATAAGTTGTGGATGTCTTTGAATTATTATTTAAATAACTTAGTCTAAAATCTATATTGTGTATGAACTATTAACTTTTGAGGAAGTAAAAATGAATACAAATAACCAAGTGAAAAATGCTGAAAACGAAGCCGTCGTTTTGCTGAATCATGCGATGTTGTTGGCTAAAGCTTCAACCAGCAATAATCAACATGAAATCATTCAGGCTTTGGACAGCAATTTGAAGCTTTGGGTCGAAATAGAAACTTCATTAAAGAACGCAAAGAATTTGCTTCCCGAAGATATTAAAGCTAATTTGATGAAACTCTCTAAGTTCGTTGAAAGAATGATTCTTTCTAAGGGCTTGAAAATGACTAAAACCGATTTTGATTGTCTGGTTAATATTAATATGCAAATTTCTGAGGGCTTGGTGGAAGCCGTTAAGAATAATTTAGCCAGAGAAGAGGCTTTTTCTTTGTTGAAATGTGCCGTTGACTTGTCTAATGCCAGAGAAAATAACAGTACTGCCGAGTTGGTTAGTGCTTTGGATAATAATATGAAACTTTGGGTTTATATTAAAACTTTGGCATCTGATGAAAATAATCCTTTGCCGAAAGAAACTAAAGGAAATTTGATTAAGTTGGCTGATTATGTTTCTTGCAGAACTTTGGAAGTCGGCAAAAATGTTGACTCTCTTAATCATAAAGCCTTGGACAGTATGATTATGACGAATCTGCAGATTTCGGAAGGTTTGATGTCTAAGCGTCCGGCTTGCTAAATTTTTTATTGCTACTTAAGGCACCGAGAAATCGGTGCTTTTTTTATACACATTGTCGGAATTGAATGGTTGCCAAAGACTTGTGAGGGCTTTATAAATTTTTATAAGCAAACAGGAGACTTGAAAATGATTTTTTCAAAATTTGAACGTTTGGTCGCCAGACGCTATATCCATGCCAAGCGCAAAGAGGGCTTTATTTCGGTGATTACCGGTTTTGCCTTTACGGGAATCGCTCTCGGTGTGGCTACCTTGATTATTGTGATGTCGGTGATGAATGGTTTTCGTGAGGAATTGCTCGCGCGCATTTTGGGGATTAACGGGCATATTGGTATTGTCTCAACAATCGGGCTGCCGTTTAATAATTATCAGCAAGCGGTTAAAGATATTGCCGAATTTGATGATGTTAAAACCGTGATTCCGATGATTGAAAATCAGCTCTTGGTTTCTTCGGGAAAAGTAGCAGAAGGTGCTATGGTGCGTGGTATTACAAAAGAAGATATCTTAAAAAAAGATATTTTGAGAAACAGCCTTAAAAATATTGATATGTCGCGCTTTGAGGGAAACAACGTGATTATCGGTTCTCGTTTGGCTAATAAAATGGGGCTTATTGAGGGTGATGAAATTACACTTATTTCTCCAAACGGTAAAATTACGGCTTTTGGTACCGTACCGCGGATGAAGTCTTATACGATTTTGGGAACTTTTGAAGTGGGAATGTTTGAGTATGACTCCAGTTTTATTTTTATGCCTTTGGAGAGTGCTCAGACTTATTTTGGATTGTCTGGTGCCGTTACAAATATTGATGTTACTTTAGATGATGAAAAAATGCTCAAACCTGTGCGTCAAGCTATTGAAGAAAGTGTCGGGGCAGGGGCTTATGTCTATGATTGGAAACAAAGTAATTCGGCTTTCTTTAATGCGATTGAAGTTGAAAGAAATGTGATGTTTATTATTCTCACGCTCATCATTATCGTGGCCGCTTTTAATATTATTACCGGTTTGATTATGCTCGTAAAAGATAAGGGGCGCGATGTTGCCGTACTCAGAACGATGGGGGCGACGAAAGGAATGATTATGCGTATCTTTTTTATGGATGGTGCAGGAATCGGTGTGGTCGGGACAGCTTTGGGATTAGTTTTGGGGTTGCTGTTTTGTGATAATATCGAGGCAATTCGTCAGGGGTTGCAATCCTTATTGGGGCAAGATTTGTTCTCAGCTGAGATTTATTTCTTATCAAAATTGCCAGCTAAAGTTGATGCTATGGAAGTTGGTGTTGTGGTCGTGATTTCTTTGTTATTGTCATTCATGGCAACCATATATCCGGCGTATCGTGCCGCTAAATTTGATCCGGTGGAGGCTTTGAGATATGAATAAAAATATTGTGCCTACTTTGGAATTAAGAAAAGTTGTGAAAACCTTTAAGCAAGGCGGTCAAAACTTGGATGTCTTGCGCGGGGTCGATTTGGAGATTATGCCGGGAGAAGTTGTGGCGCTTATCGGGCCATCGGGTTCCGGAAAATCAACTATGTTGCAGATTGCAGGCTTACTTGATAGACCAACAAAAGGCGAAATTTATCTCAATGGGCAAAAGTGCAGCAAGTTGGGTGATGGTATGCGCACGGCTTTAAGGCGTGATTATTTGGGTTTTGTCTATCAATATCATAATTTGTTGCCTGATTTTGATGCGACCGAAAATGTGATGTTGCCGCAGTTGATTGCCGGTGTGAAATATAAGGTGGCTCAAGAAAAAGCCAGATGGTTATTATCTCGTTTGAAATTGGAAAAAAGAGCTAATCATCGTCCGGCGGAATTGTCAGGCGGTGAACAGCAGCGTGTGGCAATTGCCAGAGCTTTAGCTAATGCGCCGAAGTTGTTGTTGGCGGATGAACCAACCGGAAACCTTGACCCTAAAACAGCCGAAATTGTGTTTGCCGAATTGTTGGCAATTGTGAAAGAAACCGGCTTGTCGGCTTTGATTGCCACACATAACTTTGAGTTGGCAGATAGAATGGATAGAAAAGTTGCTTTAGAAGAGGGTAAGTTGGTTGATAAGCGGTTGGAAGCCTTTGTGCCGATAGAGGGTAGTAATTTTTATTAAGAGAGGTAAATATGAAATATTTGGTTGTGTTGGTCGGTGTATGGTTGTTATCAGGACAAGCATGGGGAAAATATACTTTTCCTGAAGGAATGCCAGTTAAAAGTCGTTCGGAAGAAATTGCCTCTTATCAAATGAGAGAATATGATAAAGACAAAGATGGTAAATTGTCATTGGAAGAATATGAAAGCCGGTTTGATAATTTGACCAGAGAAGACAGGCGCAATATTCGCCGTAACAAAAAGAACGGTACCTATAAAACACCTGAAGAGCAATTCAAAGAAATGGATAAGGATAAAGATGGCTTTGTCGATGAGCAAGAACGCGCCGAATATATTCGCAAACTCAGGGATAATGAAAATTATTTGTATTAATTCTCTTGGGGTTTGAGTGTAATAGAAGTTTCTTTAATAAACGATATAAATGAATAAAAAATGCTTGCAATATTGAAAAGTTAAGTGTATAAAACAATCGTTTTGAGTATGTCAGTGCTGGTAAGGCATGCCTGAATACTCCTAATGCATCCAATATAATAACTTATTGAAAGGAAGCAAAATGCCTAAGTTGAAAACTAAAAGTTCCGCTAAAAAACGTTTCAGCGTTACCGGAACCGGCAAATTAAAAAGAAATTTTGCCAAAAAGAGACACTGCCTTTTCTGCAAAACACAAAAAATGAAAAGACAAGCCAGAGGTACTACTCTGCTTTCAGAGTCTGATACCATCATTGTTAAAAAGTTTTTACCGTATTTGTAGGAGGATGTGTAAATGTCTCGTGTTAAAAGAGGTGTAACAGCTCGCGCTCGTCATAAAAAAGTTTTGGCTATGGCCAAAGGTTATCGTGGTCGTTCTAAAAACGTTTTCCGTGTTGCTGTTGAAAAAGTTGAAAAAGGTTTACAATACGCTTATCGCGATCGTAAGGCTAAAAAGAGAAGTTTCCGCGCTTTGTGGATTCAAAGAATTAACGCCGCGACTCGTTTGCATGATTTGACTTACTCTCGATTTATCAGCGGGCTTAGCAAAGCCGGCATTGAACTCGACCGAAAAGTCCTTGCTGATATCGCTTTGAAAGAGCCTGCTAACTTCGCCAAATTGGTCGAAGCTGCTAAAAATGCTTTAAGCAAATAAGTTAAGCAATTAGCAAACATTTTTACAGAAGAGTTAACTGATGGTTTCGGTTGACTCTTTTGCATTTTAAATTACGTTGTTACTGACAATACTTAATGTTTTAGTTTAATATTTTATGGTGGATTTATGGTGGATACTACGCAATTAAAAAATGAGCTTCTCGAAAACGTGAGTGCGGCTCAAAATATAAAAGCCTTGGAAGATGTTCGGGTGGTTGCTCTGGGCAAAAAGGGTAAAATTACCGAACTGATGAAATCTCTATCTTCCCTCTCGGTTGAAGAGAAAAAGGAAATGGGTAAACAACTTAATATCTTGAAAACTGAAATTGAAGCCGCTTTGGATAAGCAAAAAGCAATTTTGGAAGAAAAAGAACTCAATGAAAAATTGGCTCATGAAGTGATTGATGTTACTTTGCCTATTCGTCCTGAAGTGCAGGGCAGGATTCATCCGGTCAGCAAAATTTATGAGGAAGTTGTCGCTATTTTTGGGCAGATGGGTTTTGAAGTGGCTGATGGACCGGATATTGAAGACCAATTCCATAACTTTAATGCGCTTAATACTCCGGCTAACCATCCGGCTCGCCAAATGCAAGATACTTTCTATATCAAAAATTTGGAGAGTGATGATTTTGATGACAGCTATGTGGTCAGAACACAAACCTCCTCGGTGCAAATCAGAACCATGGAAAAACAATGTCCGCCTATCAGAATTATTGCGCCGGGACGTACTTATCGTTCGGACTATGATGCAACACATACCCCAATGTTCCACCAGGTTGAGGGTTTGGTGATTGATAAAAATATTACCATGGCGCATCTTAAAGGCTGCTTATATGACTTTGTTAAGGCATTTTTTGAGCTCGATGAATTGCCGGTGCGCTATCGTCCTTCTTATTTCCCATTTACTGAGCCTTCGGCCGAAATGGATATCGGTTGTTTGAAAACAAAAAACGAACTCAAAATCGGTGCCGGTAATGATTGGCTCGAGATTTTGGGTTGCGGTATGGTGCACCCCAATGTCCTAAAAGCCGGAGGTATTGACCCTAATGAATATCAAGGTTTTGCTTTCGGTATGGGTTTAGATAGGTTGGCTATGCTGAAATATGGTATTCCTGATTTACGCACGTTCTTTGAATCAGATGTCAGATGGTTGAAACATTATGGCTTTGTGCCTTTGGATGAGTCTTCCATGACAGGTGGTTTGAGTAATAACGGCGGTGCGCAGAGATAGGAGAAGAGAACAATGAAATTTACGTTATCTTGGTTAAAAGAACATTTGGATACTCAGGCAAGTGTTGATGAAATTGCCGAAACCCTTACCAAAATCGGTCTTGAGGTTGAAGAAGTTTTTAATCCTGCCAGCAATTTAAAAGGTTTTGTTACAGCAAAAGTTGAAGATTGTGAAATGCATCCGGATTCCGACCATTTGCATTTATTGAGTGTTAATGATGGTCAACAAAATTTGCAAGTTGTTTGTGGTGCGCCTAATGTTCGTCAAGGGCTTATCGGAATTTTTGCGCCGGTCGGCGTGGTTATTCCTTGCTATAACGAGGTTTTGAAAGTCGGTAAAATCCGCGGTGTTGAGAGCTTTGGTATGTTGTGCTCCGAAAAAGAACTCGGTATCGGGGAAGACCATACGGGAATTATCGAACTACCGCAAGGTACCAAAGTTGGTGTTCCGGCGGCAGACGTATTGCCGATTGATCCAGTATTTGATATTTCAATTACGCCAAACAGAGCTGAATGCTTAGGAGTCAGAGGTGTGGCTCGTGATTTGGCTGCGGCCGGTCTTGGAAAACTTAAACCTTTAGAAATTCGCAAAATTTCAGGTACTTTTGCCAGCCCTGTTAAAGTAAAAATTGAAGATTTTGATGCCTGCCCGACTTATGTCGGACGCTATATTCGCGGTGTGAACAACAAAGCACAGACGCCAAAATGGATGAAAGACAGATTAACCGCTATCGGGTTACGTTCGATTTCTCCGTTGGTTGATATTACCAACTATATCAACTATGATATGGCTCGTCCGTTGCACGTTTTTGATGCCGATAAGCTCAAAGGCAACATCACCGTTCGCATGGCTAAAGAAGGTGAAAAATTTATCTCTTTAGAGGAAAAAGAATATGCGTTGGACAGCAAATCTTTGGGTATTTGCGATGATGAAGGTGTTCAATGTTTGGGCGGTATTATGGGCGGTCAAGAAAAAGGCTGTTCCGATGAGACCAAAAATGTGTTCTTGGAATGTGCTTTATTTAAGCCGGAATGCATTGCTCGGACGGGACGCCATTTCCAAATTGATTCTGATTCCAGATATCGTTATGAGCGTTGGGTTGACCCAAAGTCAAACGTGCTCGGCTCTGATTATGCAATGCAGATGATTGTTGATATTTGTGGCGGTGAAGTCAGTGAAATGGAAATTGCAGGCTCTGAAGATTGTGCCGAAAGAGTGGCTTATCTGCGTCCGGAAAGAATGAAGAATTTTGCCGGTATTGATGTGTCATCCGATAAAATAACCGAAATTTTGAGTAACCTCGGTTTTAAGATTTCGGTTGAAGCTGATGGTCGAATTAAAGCTATTTCTCCGACATGGCGCGGCGATATTGAAGGTGAGCACGACCTTGTTGAAGAAGTGGTCAGAATGATTGGTTTGGATAATATTGTGCCGGAATCTTTGCCGCATGATAAATTGCCACGCCAGGTTTTGACGCCGGCACAACAACGTATGCTTACGGTTAAACATGAATTGGCTAATAGAGGACTGTTGGAAACGGTTACTTGGAGTTTTACCGACAGTAATATCGCGCAATATTTCCGTCGCCAAAATGATGATGTCGTTTTATTGATGAATCCGATTGCAGCAGATTTAAATGAGATGCGTCCTTCGGTTTTGCCAAACTTGCTCTTGGGGGCGAAAAACAATATTGCCAGAGGATACGGTAATGTTGCTTTGTTTGAAGTCGGGCCGGAATTTTTCGGTCGCAAGCCCGGGCAACAGACTTTGGTAGCCGGCGGTATCCGCATTGGTCAAACCTCTAAAAAACATTGGACAGGAGAGGCCAGAGCATACGATGTGTTTGATGTGAAAGCTGATGCTTTGGCAGCTATTGCTGCGGCTAACGGACCGTTTGAAAATGCTCAAATTACAACAGATGCGCCGACATATTATCACCCGGGAAGAAGCGGTGTCTTACGCTTGGGCAAAAATGTTTTGGCTTATTTTGGTGAATTGCATCCGAGTGTTACCAAAAAGATTGGGTTGAAACAGAGAGTTTATGCTTTTGAGGTTTATATGGATAATATTCCGCTCCCACGTGATGCGCAAAGTAAAGCTAAGAAAAAATTGGAACTCTCTCAATTTCAACCGGTTGATAAAGATTTGGCTTTTGTGGTTGATAAAAAAGTTAAAGCAATAGATGTGATTACGGCGGCTAAGACGGCTGATCGCAATACAATTATCGATGTACGCATTTTTGACCTTTATGAGGGCGAAAATTTGCCTGAGAACAAAAAGTCTATTGCTATTTCGGTTACTTTCCAACCGCAAGAAAAAACATTTAGCGACCAAGAGTTAGAGGTTTTGATGAAAAAGGTTGAAATGGCTGTTTGCAACAAAACAGGCGGACAACTGAGAAGCTAAGCCAGACTATTTAATTTGTTTTTATAATTTGGGCAGTAAATAAAAAGCTCCGGAGTTTTATTTTCCGGAGCTTTTTGGTGTGTGCGATAGTGATTGAATATGTTTTTTTAGAAAATATTGACAAAAAAGAAATATCTGTTACAACTGATGCTAATTAATAATTATTTTGTGTAACATATTTAAAATTTACAATTATGGAAAAGAAGGAACGTTTGATTGATGTTGGCATGTTTTATTATGCCAAAGATCGAGCATTTTCAAAACAATTGCTTCCGAATAAGCAGGTTTCCGGTGTTGTCGGTTATGTTGATGAAACAGGTCAGCATGGCTTGATTGTTACGTTACATCAGAAAGTAGGTGAGTGGGCAAATGAACATACCTATGATGCAGATGACTACTATGTTCCACAATGTGCAGCCAGTAAACAACGTAGCTGCATTGTATGGTATATATTTCAACAAAAAACTAAGAATCTACATGATGTCAGATGTACTGATAGTTCCGTTATTTGTTATAATTATTCAGAAAACGGTATCAGGCAAGGAGAAGCTTTTCTGGGGAATAAGGAAGAAATGTCTCTTATTTGCCAGAATCGCTATCAAATCAACCAAGCGTTGTCATTGATCCCAGGTGCGGAGTTGTTGCATCCGTCCTATTATTGGACAGGTTCTCTGAATTTTTTGGAGAAAGATGAAGAATGTTTGTGTAAGGCTTATGCGTGGGTATTAAATTTTAATAATGGCATGAGTTATAGTTGTAATATTGAGTACTATGCTTATATTTTGCCGTTGTTAGAATTTTGAAATTTAATCTGGTGGGCTTTATGCCACCGGATTTTTTGTTTTTTATTCTTTTAGTTTTTGGCGGTGGGCGTATGAGATGGCCGGCATGAGTACATATTGAGCGTTGGGGCTGTCGGTGTGGCTGAACAGCTCCGCTCCGGTTTTATCTTGCAGCATATTGGTAAATACCGTCCTTGCCATAATGTGATTCGGATGACCTAAATTGGCGGCTGTGGTGTTTTGCAGGCGGTGGCCGTCGCGCCATTCCTTTTTGCGCAGATTTTCTTCTTTGATTTGTTTGGCTTTATTCATATCCTTATCTAATGTTAAGTGAGCCGGAATGGCGTTTTTGTTTTTTAATTTATCAATAATCTCGCCATTAGCCATGATTTGAAATGAATTTTCCGGCATGGGGCTGGCTACAATAAAATTACCATCCTGTGTCTCAGTAATTTTAGAATCAACAGTTTCTAAGTCTTTTGGGGTAATGTGAACTTGAGGATAGAGTTCCGGAAAATTGGTTTTGAAAACGTGTTCGGGTTTGCTGATATCGTTAACATCATTTGACATAAAATAAACAGCGGAGTAATCACTCGTTTTTTCCAAAGGGCCCATAGCATAGCCCATAACCTGAATATTTTTGAAGGCTTGTTGAACAACTTTTTTATCATAAATTTGCAGAGCCAGTTCTTTGAAAGCCTTGAGGCAACGGTGCGCGTCAGCCATGCCTGCACAGTAACCGAAAATTTTGATGTCTTTGAGGTTGTTGACGAAATCTTGGTCCTCGTAGCGATAGCCAGAGGTGATTTCATTATCCTCATTATATTCTAATTTTTTTCCTAAAAAATTGCTCCAATGAATTTTGGCAAATTCCATGTCTGCTTCGTTGTATTCTTGCGGATAGCGCAAAGTGGTTAAAACATTGGCGACGGCAATTTCTTCGGGATAAGAAGTTGGCATGTGCGTAAAGAAAATCTTTGTTTCTTGCGGGGCAGGGGTGAGCATATCTTGCATATCGTGATGAAATAGTTTTTCGACCAGATTTTCTTTTTCGGGAATGCGGTTGGGGTCAAAGATAAATAAGTTCTTTTTTCCGGGTTTGGCCGGAATTTTTGAAGGAATTATTTTGACTTGATGGGGGAAATTGCCAATATTTGCTTTCCAAGTAATGTAATCATATATATCAGAGAGTTCGGGAACTCTGCGCCCTCTTAACCGATATTGACGTGAGCGGTTGATGAGATATTGGGCGGCACTGTCAAATAAGCTAATCAGGTCTTTATCGCGGCTGTATTCAGATGAAACTTGAGGTAAATCTTGAATATTGCGCACCATATAAAAACGGAGGCTTGAGCAAAAATTGGCCAATTTTTTATCGGAGATAAAATGGTGTGAGGTATCAATCGGTTTTTCGCCGCAACGTTCCAGAAAGAGGTTGAACCTTTCCATAAATTTAGTTTCGATTGTGCTCTTTTTTATGGTTTCTTTCTCCCCATAAAAAGTGCTTTGATTGAGAACTTCGGATTGAAATTTGTCGGCAAATAGTTTGGCAAACGGATTATTTTGCAAGATACTTCTCCTTTGTGCTTCTTCTTATTTAGAAATAGCACAAATTTGTTTGCCTGTCCAGAATTAGTTTTTGTCTAATCTTGAGAAATGGTTGCTATCTTGCTCTTGATGTCGGCTTGGTCATAGTCAAGCGGTTGGTGTTTTTTTATGCCGTTAGCAATTTTTGCTTTAACATCTTTAGTGATAACTTCACCGGTATCATCAGGCAAGGTGAGGGCGTGTTGCCATTGAAAACGGGCTTCGTTCTTGCGACCGCCTTGCCAATAAGCATCGCCTAAATGTTCATTAATCAAAGCATTGGCAGGTTCTAACTCGGCGGCTTTTTCCAAATATTCAATCGCTTTATCATACATACCAAGTTGGTAAAATGCCCAGCCCAAGCTATCGGTAATGTGTCCATCGGTTGGAAGTTGGTTGTAGGCGTCAATTATCATACCAAAGGCTTGTTCGGTGTTTTTGCCTTGCTTGAGCCAACTATATCCCAGATAGTTGAGCACAAGGTAGTTGTTCTGGCTTATCTCAAGAGCTTTGGTTAAGTTTTCTTCAGCTTTGGAAAATTGTTTGTTGGCGTCATAAGAAATGCCCAAAGCATAGTATAATACCCATTTTTGTGAGGCATTAGAAGGCATCTTGGAGAGAGCCTCTTCATAATAAGATATGGCTTCTTCCGGTTTTTCTTGCAGGCGCAAAACATCTCCTAAATCAAGCAAAACTTGGTAGTTTTGCGGAGCTTCAAGAGCTAAAGATTTGAGCAAAATTTCGGCATTCTCGTAATCTTCCATGGAAACATAGTTATTAGCCTTTTTGACTTGCGCCGAAAAATAAGCTACCGAAGACTCGTCGATTTCATTATAAACTTCATTGGCTTGGGCGTACATTTCACGGTTTTCCAATATGTCAGCCAGCAAGAGCTTTGCTAAATCGTATTTGGGGTTGGAATAAATGGACAGACAAATGAAAATATGTGCTAAATCAACACCTGATGGACCTTGGCGCAAAGTAGCGGCAATGCTGAAGAGTGCCTCTGATAAGCCAAGTTGTGCGCTGGTGATGATTCTTTTAGTTTCTGAGGGATTGGCGGCTTGTACAGAGTTCGAGAGCTTGTTGAGCATATCAAGCATGAGTTTGTCATCATTGTATTTTTGCGCTAACGCTATTGCTTTGTCTTTTTCGTTATTGCGCAGATAAAAGTTGGTGATGACTTGCAGGGCGCGGAAAGACATTTCCAAACTTTCTTCATGGACAATAACCTCATAGTGCTTGCGGGCGGCATCCGTACGGTCAAAATAATCGTTTATCATTCCGGCGTGGAAATTGTATAACGCTTTGAAACTAGGCTCTTTTTTTATAATTGAAAGCTCTTTTAAGGCTTTGTCGGGTTGGTTTAATCCTACATATGCCCAAGAAGAAATCAACGGGGTGATGAATTCTTTATAAACCGTGCCGTCTAATTTGTTCATGGTTTTGATGGCGGCGGCATATTGTTGCTGTTTAATTTCATCTGTGGCAATAATAATGTAAGTTATGTTATTTTTATCTCCTTTTTGCAGAGAAATTTTGGCATATTTAGCAGCTTCGTCAATGCGACCTTCCGAAGCAAGAATGATGTAAATACGGCTGATTAAGTCTTGATTTTGCGAATCCTCATTTAAGGCTTGAATGTAGTAATCGGCGGCAGTGTTAAAATTTTTACGCAAGTGGGCAACGCGACCTGCCAAATATGCTCCGTAAGGTTTTTGCCCGCTAACAGAGGAAATCTTAGGTTGAGAAGAAGGGGCTTGAATCGTCGGTAATTGAGCTTCTTGCCTGTTAGAGCAAGAATTGAACAGCATGAAACTCAAAACTGTAACAAATAAATAGCCGATTTTTGCCATGATAAATTCTGTCCTAATTTAATTTTTAAATCTTCTGTATTTTACATGAGTTTTGCTATCATACAACAGCAATTTCTATATTATGTACTATTATGTGTAAATATTTAATTATTAAATGACAAAAAGTAAGATTTGTTTTAATTTAATAGCCATGAGTGAAAATTTAAATGTACGAGAAATTTTGGAGTGGTATTTAACCGCAGGTGTTGATGAAACCTGTGGTGATGTGCCTTTTGCTCTTCAGACAACGATTGATGAACCCAAAACAGCTCCGGTTCATGCTACGGTTTCTGCCGTGCAAAATAAAAGTTCAAGTGTGGAAGCAACTCTTCGTCCGGCGACCACCGAATTAGCTCAGGCAACGGTTAGTGCTTGTCAGAATGCTCGAGAGCTTTGTTCAAAAGCGGAAACTATTGCTGCTCTAAAAGAATTAGTGGAAGGCTTTGACGGGTGTGCGTTGAAACTTACGGCAAACAAGACCGTCTTTGGTTATGGAGATGAACACGCAAAATTGCTCCTTATCGGCGAAGCTCCCGGGGCAGATGAAGACAGAAGCGGTATTCCTTTTGTGGGCAGAAGCGGGCAATTGCTTGAAAAAATGCTCGGAGCCGTCGGTATTAAACGTGATGAGTGCTTTATTACCAATATTTTACCTTGGCGTCCGCCGGGGAACAGAACCCCGACCGAAGGGGAAGTCGCAGTTTGCTTGCCTTTTTTGAAGAGGCAAATAGAGTTGGTTAGTCCAGAAATTATTATGATTTTGGGCGGAAGTGCGGCTAATGCTTTGCTCGATAATGCCGAGCCGATTTCTAAATTGCGCGGTAAATGGTTGGAATATAAAACAAGTGATGGAAAGAAAATTCCGGTTTTAGCCAGCTTCCATCCGGCGTATTTACTCAGAAACAGTGGGCAAAAAGCCAAGGCTTGGGTCGATATGCTCAGAATGAAACAAAAATTGTGTAATATTTAGAGGAAATTATATATTTATTCATCTTTTGTGCTTAAACTATGGGTAAATGCTAAACCAGTTTTTTATGTAAGGATTATAAAATGGCAATTAGTAAAAAGTTTTTATTGGGAACCGTTTGTTCGTTGTCCGTGGTTATGGCTACGATGGCTTATGCTGAAGAAATTACGGAAGAAGATGATGGCTTAGTCAGTGTCGTTACTGAAGAACAACCAAATGTCTTATTTAAAATTCATGATGTTAAACCTATTCGTGATAGAGATGGTAAAGTAACAGATTGTGAATTTAGTGCTACTTTTTATAATCGTTCCGAAAATAATGTAAACAATATTGTGTTGAACTTGACTTGGGAAGATGATGCTATCGCAAATGTTATTAAGTTTGAAAAAGATCTCGATAAGAAAAAAATGCAAGAGGAAAATTATAATAATAACGAGGGGCAGTTCAGACAACCTAAGTCCGAAACTGAAAAAATTACATCCGTTGCACTGACAACCAGTTTGAAAGTGCCAGATTTGAAAGCCTATCGTCAGGTATCTTTAAAATCTCGTATTGAAACGGACAGATGTTTCTTGTTAATTAATGATCCGACATTTAAGTTTGGTAGTTGTAATGTTCTTAATCCAAATAGTACAGGTGTTACCATTCAAACAACTGCTATGAGTGCTTGTGAGTCCTTATTTAAATATGTTCCTTCAAGTGATCCCGAGTATTATCGAGAATTTAAAAAGGTAACCTTTAATGAAGAGAAAAAAGCTAAGGTTCAAGCTCAAAAGAAAGAACAAGACGAACTCAAAGAAATTTATGACAAAGCTGTGGTGAATTTATCTCGAGCAACCGATATTATGGGACAAATTCGCTAGTTCTGTTTGGAATTGATGTATGAAAAATCTGAGATGTAAAATAGGAATTATGTTGCTAATCGGCGTATGTTTATGGTTGTTTCCTGTGCGTGCGCAAATGTTTGGAGATGAGGCGGAAACTAAAACGCCGACTTGGAAGCGAACAACTAATGATAAAAAAAGTTCTTGGTGGGAAAATAATACTTCTCAGACTTCAAATAATCAAACAAAAGAAACTGAGCAAAAAACGGTTTCTCAAGCCAAACCTCAGACAAATGAGCCTAAGGGGCCTCCTGCTAAAGTTGATGTTGAAAATCCTGAGGATTATATCTATAAAGCAATGCCTAGAAAATTGCGCCCTACGCTTGATGGCGTTAAAAGAGGTACAACTTCAATCTATCCGATTGCCTATAACGGGGCGCAAAAAGCTGAAGATGAGCCTCTGATTTTCTTGTTGTATAGCGATTTTAGCGTTAATAAACTGCTTAGCGGAACGGTTACTTGTAATGTGCGTTTCCAAATCATTACCACACTTGATCGCAAGTTAACCAATTTAAGCGTTCGTCTTCGTTGGCCTGAAATGGAAACTACCTTGAGTTTTATTGATGTTCCGCCTAATCAAATGGTTCATCATGATTATACGCTTATTGGTGATGGATGTTACTCAATGGATAAAATCCCTAATATCGTTGTCAATCGGTGTAGGGTAAAGGGATTGTCTCAAACGGATTGTGCGGCTAAAGTTCGTTGGCTTAGAAAATAGTCTTTTATTCTTAATTTTAAGGAGCGTCAGTTGCTGAAAAAAGTGTTGCTCTTTTGCGGAGTGGTTTTGTTTTGTGGTGTTCAGGCTCAGCAGGCTTGGGCTACGCAAAATGTTATTGACCAAAGTGCTTTGCAACAGATTATGAGCAATTTGGTGGTTAGCAAAAAAGACGTTACGAACTATAAGAAAGTTTTCAGAGCCATTGAAAAAGAAGATTTTGATACGGCTGATGATTATGTTGAGGATATTCATAATCAACTGTTGATGGGGCATGTGCTGGCGCAGAAGTATCTTTCCAAAACCTATAAATCAAGCTATGAAGAATTAAAAAATTGGCTCAGACTTTATTATGATCATCCGCAGGCTCCCAGAATTTTGCGTTTGGCAAAATCTAAATCCAAAAAAGCGCAAGATAAACTGACTGAAATTGAAGATTTAATTCCTAAACCGCTTATTTCTCCTTACAGTTGGTATAATAATCGCTATGAGCATTTGCCCGATAACAAACGCAAATATGTGCGTCAAAAAGTTGAGGCTTTTCGCAGAGCTATTAATAAAGGGAAAACCTTGGCTGCAAAAA
This sequence comes from uncultured Pseudomonadota bacterium, assembly GCA_949295995.1. Lineage (GTDB taxonomy): Bacteria > Pseudomonadota > Alphaproteobacteria > RF32 > CAG-239 > Scatocola. The sequence continues at coordinate 34,531 of CASFNK010000033.1, read as the reverse complement.
AAATTCTTCAAGATAAAAATTTGAGAATGTGGATTCCTGACCGAGAGCATGATGCCATGAGTGCCACTTTGGCTACGGTTTATTTGTTGGATAATCAAAATAAATTAGCCTTGGAATATACCGCCAAGCCTATTCGCAGAAGTAGTGATGCCATGGCGTTGTGGATTGGTGGTTTGGCGGCTTGGCGGTTACATGATTATAATAAGGCTGCAGCTTATTTTTCAAAACTCGGGGCTAAGAAAGACAATGATGAGTGGCTGGTCGGTGCCGGTGCTTATTGGGCTTATCGTTCTTATTCGCGTTTGAATAAAAAGCAAGTTGCGACTCGGTGGTTGAAAGTCGCTTCAAAGTATAAACGCACGTTTTACGGTATGCTTGCCAACTATCAACTTCGCCAGCCGTGGGAATTTAACTGGGCGGGCACAACCTATTTTAATAATTTTGATGAAAACACTTATGTAGATGACCTTTTAGCTTCTGCGGCAATTCAGCGTGCTATTGTTTTGATTATGGCGAAAAATCCAAAATTGGCGGAAAGCGAGCTGCGCTATGCTTATAAGAATATGAATGAGCGCCAGAAGGAAGCAACGCTCTATTTGGCGGCGCAGTATAATATGCCGTCCTTGGCAATTAGGCTTTCTAATGAGGTTAAAGACAACGAAAACAGTCGTTTTTATGACAATATTGCTTATCCTGTGCCTTCATGGTTGCCAGATGGTGGCTGGAAAGTCAGCCGTGCTTTGGTGTTAGCACTTATTCGCCAAGAATCAGGGTTTAATACGGAAGCTAAAAGTGGGGCAGGGGCAAAAGGTTTAATGCAGTTAATGCCTAATACCGCTTATCATGTTACCAAAGACAGAAAACTCAAGCGCGATAGTTCGGTTTTGTTTGATGCGGATTATAATATGGAAATCGGTCAGCAATATTTGAGCTATTTGATGGGCAAGCCTTTTGTGCAAGATAATCTTTTTTATTTGGCGGTGGCCTATAATGCCGGCCCCGGAAATTTATTCAAATGGCAGAAGTCTGCTAAATATAACAATGATCCCCTATTGTTTATAGAGGTTTTGCCGGCGCGGGAGACCAGGCTTTATGTGGAGCGGGTAATGGCCAATTTCTGGGCATATAATCTGCGCTTTGGTCAAGTCCACAAGAGTATGGATGAGGTGGCGTCGGGACAATGGCCCACTCTGTAAAAAGCTGTTCTATGGAAACCTAGAGCAATTTTACACAGATGATAAAAATTCACGTACTAATTTCTTAGGCATCTAGTTTCGCTGTGGTGATTTTATCACCTAGCTCAACAAGATGTTCCAAAGACCTTGCAGATAAAAATGCCACATTAAAGGCATTTTTACTTAGCGTTTGCTAAAATTTTTATCACTGTTAGAAATTACTCTATTTTTCTCATATAACAGCTTTTTAATTTAAAGGTCATTTAATACAGAATTTGCTGGTCAAAAGTGTCCTCACATAGGTTTACTATGCTTGGTACTTTGTCTTTAATTCTTATTATATGATTGTTTCCCATAAAATAAAATCATCAAAAAATGGACAAAAAAGCGTTCTGACTGCTTAAAAGGGTTGTTATCAGCCCTGATTTGTGGTATAGTATAGATATGAATTATATAATTTTGTTGATATTGTGCGGGGGAGTGAAGATTTGCTTTGATTGGGCGTAAGGTTTTTTGAGACGGATTAAGTTCTGTTTTGAGTTACCGAAAAGTCCATGAATTGATAAAGCAAAATTTTCACATTTATTATTAAAAAAAATAAAAAAAATAATAATATGATGGAAATTTTTTTCTTAGCCATTTTTATTGCGATAGCAATAATTATGGTATGGATGCTTGCATGTGCCGGTGCAGGTGTCCTAGTTGCATTGATCAAAAATAGTTTCGGCGGTGCAATCTGGGGCGGTTTCGTCTTCTGGTTTGTGGCTGGAATGTTTTTTGACTGCGCTTGGAATGATCTCTCTGCCGCTTGGTGGGGAGCCATTATAGGCGCGCTCATAGGATTGTTTTTAACTTATCAGGATGCCAAATATCTTTTCTGATAGGTTAAATACGAAAGAGTTGCCTCTTTATGGGGCAGCTCTTTTTTTTATTGCTAAGGGTGATTTTTGCCGGACTGAGATTATATCTTGCTTTTAGATTATGTTTTTAAGGAGTGAGAAAATGGAAGTTTATTTGTTTTTGGCGCTGATTTTGGTTTATTTGTTGACGGCTTTTACGGTACGAAAGGTGATTGTCAACAAAATTTGGACTTTGGCTTTTATTGTGGCTTTTTTGATTACGGCGGTGGCAATCGCTTTTATTCGTGTCAGCGGGCAAGATGTGATGATGTCGGCTAATGAGCTGAACTGGTATTATTTGCTCTATTTGTTCGGTTCGTTATCCGTGGTGCTCGGGGTTATCAATTTGTGGATGTATCGCAAAGGCGTATGGAAAATATTGTCGGCCTCAGATAAAGACAGTGAGGCCGACGATGATGAGGCTTAAGCCGCTTCTTTGAGCAAAAATTCGCAGTTCTTGTGATTTACCTTAATGAGGTAACGCTCACGGTTTAGCGAGAAGAGCTTTTTGCGGGCATTGAGCAGCCGTGCGGTTTGTGTGATGTCTTGGCTTACAATGGTATTGGGTGCGCTGAATTTAATTTGCGGTATTTTGGCAATAAAGTTCAATAATTGCGTCTCACTTTCCCAAGCGGGGGTGCCGATTAAGTCTTGATGCAAAACAATCGGTTGCAGTGCTTGGGAATGCGGTGTTTGCGGCAGTTCTGACGGCGATAATCCCGTCAGCAACAGAAGGTTTTCTTCGGCTTCGGTTTTATAGTCGCTGGCATGGAGATAATTTCCACCTAAAATTTGACGGCAACGGTGTTTGGCGGAAGTCAAATTTAGATTTTTCTGGTTTTGAATTTGCGGATTGGGGTCGTTGACGCAAATTACCAAAAAACTGCCCGTGCCGCAGAGCTTTTTCTTGCGAAAAGCATTGGGGAGTTTTTTGCCGTAAAAGCGGCTGAGATTTTGGGTGAAATATTTTGAATTCCAAAAAATTTCATAAGTTTGCAGAATTTCAAAATGTTCTCTGATGGCGGATAGAATTTCGGCTTCCTTATGCCGACCGTTCGCCCAAAGAACAAATACATTAATGTTATTTGCCATAAATTTCCTCTTTAATTGTGTTAACGATGTGCAAAAAAAATATCGTTTAGGCAATCGGGGGGCGATAGAGGCTTACTGTAAGTTTGGGTAAATTCAGAATATCTTGTGGGAAAAAGTGTTTTTCTTTGTCTGAGATTTTAGGATAAAAAGTTATCGGCGCCGGCAAGTTATAAATGATTTGTGGCGAAATTGAAATATGAAATTCCGTGTTGCTTAAGTCGTCCTCATCGTGGTCGGCACATGCATTGTCTGTGGTAAAAATTTCTTTACCATTGAGTGTTATATCGTTCACGTCTATAATATCAAAAGCAGATATTAATAACGCAACGGTAATAAATATGCTGACTAACTTTCTCATAACGTGTAGAATGTTATAGGTAAATATTTATTTTGGCAAGGAAAATATAACTTATACAATGATTAGAGTAAATAATATACAAGCCGATTTAAGTGTCGATTTAGCAGGCTTGAAAGAAATCGTTTCTATGAAAACCGGCTTGGATATCGAAAATATTAAAGCAATTAAAATTGCTAAAAAATCCGTCGATGCTCGTAATAAAACGAATGTACATTTTGTGTATTCGATTGATATGGAAGTTTGGGGCGATGAAGATTATATCTCCGGGATTTTGGTGTGGAAAGATGTGGAGCTGATTAAATCTAAGCCTATGTTGGTGATTGAGCCTAAAATACGCTCAAAACTGCGTCCGGTGATTGTTGGCAGCGGGCCGGCAGGTATGTTTGCTGGAATTGCTTTGGCTGAGGGGGGACAAAATCCGCTGATTATTGAGCAAGGAAAGCCTGTGCCTGAGCGGCAAAAAGACGTGCAAACCTTTTGGCAAAAAGGAATATTAAACCCGAGCTCTAATGTGCAATTCGGGGAGGGCGGTGCCGGAACATTTTCGGATGGTAAGCTCATGACCGGTATTAAAAAAGATGCTTTGAGTGCAAAAGTTTTGCAGGAATTTGTTGATGCCGGAGCCCCGCAAGAAATTTTATTTTTGGCAAAGCCTCATATCGGTACCGATAATCTGGTTCATGTCGTACAAAATATTCGCAAAAAAATTACCTCTTTGGGCGGAGAATATCGTTTTGAGGAAAAGTTGGTCGGATTAGAAGTAAAAAATAACCAACTTTGTGCCGTGCAAATTCAAAAAGCAGACGGAAGCCTATATCAAATTCAAACAGATAAACTAATTTTGGCACTGGGGCATAGTGCGCGCGATACTTTTGAAATGCTCTATAACTCAGGTATCAAAATTGAGCAAAAACCGTTTTCTATCGGTGCCAGAATTGAGCATTTGCAAAGTATGATTGATGAAACGCAATATGGGCGTTATGCCGGTCGTCCGGAGCTTGGAGCCGCTGATTATAAATTGGCAGTGCATTTGCCTAATGGGCGTTCGGCCTATACTTTTTGTATGTGTCCGGGAGGCGAAGTGGTGGCGGCGGCGTCCGAAACATCTCGCGTGGTTACAAACGGAATGAGTGAATTTGCCCGCAATAATATTAATGCAAATGCTGCTTTGTTGGTAGGCGTTAATCCGCAAGATTTTGGCGGAGAGCATCCTTTGCAAGGAATGTATTGGCAAAGAGCTTTGGAAGAAAAAGCATTTGAAATGGGTGGCAAAAACTATTTTGCACCGGCACAGTTGGTGGGTGATTTTCTGGCTCATCGTCCCTCCGTGGGAGCAAAAAGCGTGAAACCGTCTTATACGCCTGGGGTAAAATGGTGTGATTTGAGTGAATTGTTTCCTGATTATGTTGCCGAGACTTTGCGCTTGGCAATTGCCGAGATGAACAAAAGATTGCGCGGTTTTGCCCATCCCGATGCGGTGTTGACTGCTATCGAGACCCGTTCGTCATCGCCAATTCGCATTATCCGAGGGGAAGATTTACAATCCAATATTATTGGGGTTTATCCTTGCGGGGAAGGTGCCGGATATGCCGGAGGAATTGTCTCTTCGGCCGTGGATGGTTTAAGAGTGGCAATGGGGATATTGTCTTAGTGGTGGAAAGTCTGATTTCACGGTTGTGTTTAGAAGAGATTTTGTTATTATCTGAGTAATTACTAATAATACTAAGGACTAATGATGAAAGTTGCAATTATCGGTACGGGTTATGTCGGCTTGCCAACAGGCGTCGGTTTGGCTGAACTCGGAAATAATGTGGTTTGTATTGATAAAATTGAAGAAAAAATTAATTCGTTGAAGTCTGGAAAAGTTACCATTTATGAAGACGGAATGGAAGACTTATTTCAAAAAAATGTGGCATCAGGTCGTTTGCAATTTACGACTTCTATGGCCGAAGGAATTAAGGGTGCCGATGTGGTGTTGATTGCTGTCGGAACACCGCCTCATCCCGTTACCAAAGAAGCAGATATGAAGTATATTCATGCTGCGGCAACCGAGTTGGCTCAGTATTTGGATGGCTATACCGTGGTGGCAACGAAGTCAACCGTTCCGGTCGGAACCGGTGATGATGTGGAAGAGCTTATTCGCAAAACAAATCCTAGTGCTGATTTTGATGTGGTTTCTTTGCCTGAGTTCTTGCGTGAAGGTTTTGCTATCCATGACTTCTTTAATCCCGATAGAATCGTTATCGGGGCAAATTCGCAAAAAGCACGTGATATCTTGCTTGAACTCTACAAACCTTTTGAAGGTAAGACCAAGTTTTTACTGGTTAACCGCAAGTCATCGGAAGCTATTAAATATGCCTCCAATGCTTTCTTGGCAATGAAAATTCATTATATTAATGAAATGGCGGACTTTTGCGAAAAAGCCGGTGCCGATGTCAAAGAAGTGGCGCAAGGTATGGGATTGGATAGCCGAATCGGTGCAAAGTTCTTAAATCCGGGGCCCGGGTATGGCGGTTCTTGTTTCCCCAAAGACACAAATGCCATGGCGCAAATGGGTAAAAAATATGGTGTGCATTTATCTTTAATCGAAACAACCATTGAACAAAATGATTTGCGCAAGGCTAAAATGGGTTTGCGTGCGATTGAGATGGTCAACCATAATCCTAAAGCAAAAATTGCCGTCTTGGGATTGGCTTTTAAGGGCGGAACCGATGATTGCAGAGAATCTCCGGCTATGCAGATTTTGCAAGAAATTTTGAAGCATAATTCTAATGTATGCGTGTTTGACCCAAAAGCAATGAGCAATGCTAAGGCAATTTTGGGAGATAAAGTCAGCTATGCAAATTCGGCCTTAGATGCTTGCCAAAATGCAGAGCTGGTCGTTATTTTAACCGAGTGGGAAGAATTTCGCACTCTTGATTTGGTTCAACTCAAGCAAATTATGAAATCTCCTAATATTTTGGATTTGCGTAATATGTTGGATGCTCAAAAAGTACAAAATTTGGGCTTTACTTATTCTTGTATTGGAAAGAGAGGATAAATTATGGCTAGAGTATTAGTTATCGGTGGTGCCGGATATATCGGAAGTCATGTGGTGAAAGCCTTGCTGCAAAGCGGTCATAGAGTTTGTGTGTTTGACAACCTTTCTACCGGACAAAAGATTAATTTGTTTGATATGGCTGATTTTGAGGAAGGCGATATTTTGGATTATACCAGATTGAGCGAAGTGATGAGCCAAGGGTTTGATGCCGTGGTGCATTTGGCTGCCAAAAAAGCCGTTGGTGAATCTATGGAAAATCCAAATAAATATTCTCTCAATAATATTCAAGGGTCGCTCAATATTTTAATGACAATGGCCGATAATAATGTCAAAAATATTGTTTTTTCTTCTTCGGCTGCGGTTTATGGAATGCCAGAATATTTGCCAGTAGATGAAAAACACCCAGTAAAGCCGATTAACTATTATGGTTTTACCAAGTTGGAAATTGAAAAATTTATGGATTGGTATGATACCTTGAAAGGAATTAAGTACGTTGCCTTGCGTTATTTTAATGCCGTTGGCTATGATGCGGATGGCGATATTAAAGGAAAAGAAAAAAATCCGCAGAATTTGTTACCGATTATCATGGAAACAGCAACCGGCGTGAGAGCCGAAATGTCGGTATTTGGTAGCGATTATGATACTCGAGACGGTACTTGCATCAGAGATTATATTCATGTCAGCGATTTGGCAACGGCACATGTTTTGGCAATTGAAAAATTAATTGCAGGAATGCCTTCAGCCGTGCTTAATCTTGGTACGGGTGAGGGAACCTCTGTCAAAGAGATGATTGAGGCGGCTGAACGTGTGATTGGTACGAAAATAAATGTGAAATATGCGGACCGCCGCCCCGGAGACCCCGCGGTGTTGATTGCCTCCTCAGATAAAGCCCGTGAGCTCTTGGGCTGGGAGCCTAAATATACCAATATTGATGATATTATTCAGACAACTTGGAATTTGGAACGCTAATCTATTTGAGAGGTGCAATTATGGAAAATCAAACAAATTGCAAATGCGGCGGAAAATTTTGGTGCGCTTTGCTTATTGCCTTAGGGCTTGGGTGCGGCGGCTTCTTTCCCGGATATTTTTATTATCAAGCTGTTTTGAAAAACAATTTTGTCAGCGTTAAAGGTTTGGCGGAAATGGATGTTCGTGCCGATTTGGCGGTGTGGAATATTCGCTATGTGGCAACAGGTATGGATTTGCTCTCAACACAGCAACAAATTAATGCCAATTTGGCGCAAGTACGTACTTTTTTGAAAGAAAAAGGTTTTGATGATGCCGAAGTTATTGAAGGAAGAGTGGAAACCAATGATTTGATGACCAATCCTTATCGGGATAATAATTCTAATCCGGTGCGCTATATTATTTCGCAAAGTGTAACCGTACGCTCAACAAAGGTCGATGCGGTGGAAAATGCTTTGCGCCAGACCGGAGAATTGGTGGAAAAAGGTGTGATTTTGGATAACCAATATGGTTCACCCGTTTCTTATATCTTTACTCGCTTAAACGAAATTAAACCGCAGATGTTGGAAGAAGCAACCAAAAACGCAACCGCGGCAGCGCAAGAATTTGCAAAAAGTTCAGATAGCAAAGTCGGCAAAATTCGCAGAGCTCAACAAGGCGTCTTTTCTATTTTGCCAAGAGAGCAAACGGCTAATGCACAAGAAAGCGCACAAATTGATAAGAAAGTTCGCGTGGTCTCCACAGTCGAATTTTGGTTGGAATAACGTGAGATAAATCTTAAAAAAAGCGCTCTTTTTTAAGAGCGTTTTTGGGGTTGTTATTTCAAAATTTTGGAAGATTCGATGTCCTTAAAATAGCGGATGGTGTCGACTTCTAATTTATTGGCGGCGGCATCATCACACACGATAATGGCATGTTGGTGCATTTGCAAAATGCTGACCGGCCACATGTGGTTTATGCCTTCTTCTATGGCGTGGCGAATAGCCAGCGCTTTATTGGAGCCCGCGGCCATGATTAATACCTCTTCAGCGTCCATAATTGTTCCAATACCAACCGTGAGGGCTGTTTTGGGGACTTGGTTTAAATCATTATTAAAAAAGCGGGCATTGGCTTCAATGGTTTCTGTGGTTAAGGTTTTGATACGCGTACGGGAAGACAAAGAGGACCCTGGTTCATTAAAAGCAATATGTCCGTCTGTTCCGACTCCGCCTAAAAATAAATTTATTTTGCCGTAGGATTTAATCTTGTTTTCGTAGCTTTGGCATTCTTCGGCATAGTTGCGGGTCATTCCGTTGAGCATATTGATGTTTTGCGGGGGGATATCAATATGCTTGAAGAAGTTTTCTTCCATAAAGTAGTGGTAACTTTGCGGGTGTGCAGGCGGAAGTCCGATATATTCATCCATATTAAAAGTTACGACGTTTTTGAAAGAGATTTTTCCAGTCTGATTTAGGCGTATTAATTCTTTATAGGTTCCTAGAGGCGTGGAGCCGGTCGGTAAGCCCAAAACAAAAGGCTTACTCTCGCTTGGGCGGAAAGTTTGTATTCGGTAAGCTATATAATTCGCTGTCCAGAGGGAGCATTTGTCATAATCAGGTTGGATTAAAACTCGCATATCGTTTTTCCTTGTTTGTAAAGTTTGCCGTTAATTATGGTATATTTGATTTTGAAGTCTTTGTCAAAAATTACTAAGTCCGCATCATAGCCGGGGGCTATGAGACCTAAATGTTCTCTTCTCATAATCTTTGCCGGATTGGTGGATGCTATTTGAATGGCTTGTTCCAAGCTCAAACCAAACGAAACTAAATTTTTAACCCCTTCTATCATTGTGAGTGCCGAACCGGCTATGACATTATCGGATTTGCGGTAAAAACATTTATCCAAATACACTTCATCACCATTGGCAATAAGAGGTAACTTTTTTTGTTTGGTGGTTTTAAGCGAATCTGTTACCAGCACAAGTTTATCGAGCGGTTTACAACGGAGTAAAAATTTGATGAACTCAGGGTTGATATGAATGCCGTCGGCAATGAGTTCACACGACATTTCAGGGTGGATAAATACGGCTCCTACCGCTCCTGGATCTCGGTGGTGCATACGACTCATGGCATTAAACAAATGCGTGGTATGAAGAATACGAACTTGCATACCTTCTACCATTTGCTCATAGGTGGCGTTGGTGTGTCCGGCTTGTAGGACAATTCCCTTGGAAACGCAGAATAAAGCTAATTCCCTCATACCTTTGAGTTCGGGGGCTACTGTCATATTGATGATTTTACCTTTGGCTGCTTTGAGAAAATCTTCCATTAAAGAAATATCTACCGGGCTTAAAGAATCGGCAGATTGGACGCCGAGGCGGTCAGGGGATATGAAAGGACCTTCGAGGTGCAGACCTAAAATTTTGGCACCGGTTTCTTGTCCCATGGCCGAAACAACGGCTCTGATGGCCTTAATCATTTCTTTTTTTGGGGCACTGTAAAGCGTGGGAATAAAAGAGGTTACGCCGTAGCAGGGTAAAATTTCAGACATCTTGAGGATAGAATCGGGAGATAGGTCATCAGTTCCAAATCCTCCAATGCCGTGAATATGAGTGTCCATTAGTCCGGGGGCAATGTAGTTTTGCTCCATATCAATAAATTTGACGTCGGGAGAGAATTTTTTCTTGGCAAAGCGAGCCTCATTGAAAACATCAATAATCTTATAATCTTTTAACAAAACCGCACAGTTGTTCATGACGGAATAGCCGGTCAGAACATTGGCATTATGCAAACAGATTTCAGAGGCCATGAGTTATTTATCTCCTTCGTAGATTTGCAAAATATTATAGTTTCAAAAAGTAAATTATTGCCTAAATTTTTATTTTGTTTATGCTAAGAGACGTAATAAAGGAGAGAAATATGTGGAAAGATTTTTGGCATAAACTGTTTGAACCGAAAGCCTTTAATCAAGGTTTTTTGCCTGAAGCTGACGGACATAAGGTGTTTTTTGCGGAATATGGAAACCCAAAAGGAAAGGTGGTTTTATTGACCCATGGCGGACCTGGGGGAAGAACAAGTGCAGGACATGCCAAAATCTTTGATTTGAAAAAATATCGGGTGATTATGTTTGACCAAAGAGGGTGCGGCTTATCAGAACCCAAAGGTGAGATGAAACATAACTCCATGGAAGATATTATTTGGGATATCAAACGTCTTTATGATTATCTGAACTTGAGCGGAAAAGTGATTTTGCGCGGTGCTTCTTGGGGCTCAACCGTGATGTTGTGTTTTGCCGAAAGATATCCTGAATTGGTTGATAAACTCCTTCTTTCACAAGTGTTTTTGGCTGACGAAGTGCATAGCGAGTGGTTTGATAAACAAAGTGCACTCTTTTATCCCGAATTTTTGGAACAAATGCAAGAAAATGCCGGAAGTTGGAAATCTTTGCCTGAGTATTATGCCGAATTGATTAATGCCGATGATTTGCAAAAAAATTTAACGGCGGCTAATCAATATGGTTGGTATGAAAGAATTTTGGGAAATGTCCATCCTGCTTTCGGAACAAAAGAAATTTTAGATGAAGATGAATATGCCGAGTTGAAAATTTATCTGAATTATGCGGCTAAGGCCTATACTTTGAAAAATAACCAAATTATGCGCAATGTGAAGAAAATTCAAAATATTCCGGCGCTCTTGATTCATAATCGTTTGGATATGGATTGTCCGCTGTATTCGGTATGGCAGTTGCATAAAAATATGCCTCTTTCAAAGTTAAAAATTGCTCCCGGAATTGGGCACTATAATCCGCTGTTAAAGAAATTTATTGCACGTGAAATCAGAGCCTATTTGGCAGAAAATGATTGATATTTTAAAAAGTATCGTTGACTTTTGAAGAGATGATGATACCCTCTCTCTTTAGTTGTTAATTGGGAAATATTATATGCGTCGAGTAATTATTGCTATCATCTTAACCCTATTGATTTTGATTTGGGGAAGTGATTTCTATCTGGTGGGAGAGCCTGTCTCTTTTGACTGGAAGGTCTTTGTCATTATTTTGACTTTGGCTGGTTTGGCTTGCTATAAATTGGTGGATTATTTGGCGCAATTCAAAATTATTGAACATAATTCGCGAATCGATATTGTATTTGTGGCTTTTGTTATTGCTTTTATGTTTGTTCCTATCTCAAAAATTAATCATGATAAAATCAGCCAACAAGAAAACAGAACCTTAGCTGAATATGTGCCTTTGGTGAAAGACGGTAAAATCAATTTTAATTACGGCAGAGATTTTGAGGCTTGGTTTAATGACCATTTTAATCAGCGCAAACTCTTTATTGATGTGAACAGTGAAATTAACTTGTTTTTGAATCGCAAGCTCAAAAGTGAAACCGCTATGAGCGGTAAAGACGGGTGGATGTTTACCAAACGTTGGGGTTCGGTGGAAATGTTCCAAAACAAGGATTTGTTCAGCAATAACGATTTGCGAAAAATTCAAGAAAATTTGGAGCATATTTCTGTTTGGGCAAAGAAAAACGGTATGAAATTTTATCTGTTTTTGGTGCCCGATAAAGAACGTATTTATCCCGAATTTTATCCCGACGGATTTGAAAAAGAAAATCCCATATCAAAAATCGAACAGGTTTATTCCTTTTTGAAAGCGCGCTCTTTTGTTTCGGTTGTGTATCCGGGCGAGGCGTTAATGAATGCAAAAAATAAGCATATCTTGTTTTATAAGACCGGTACACACTGGAATCATCGAGGTGCTTATGTCGGTTATCTGGAATTGTTTAATCGCATAAAAAAAGATTTTCCTCATTTGAAAGTGATGAAAACACAAGATTTTAATATTGTTCCCAAGGTGAGTGCCGATGTGGATATTGCCTCGGCCTTGGGAATTGATGCTTATAAAGTTTTACCTAAGGCTGAGTTGACTTATGATGAATTTGAAGTTAAAAAGCCGACCGTTCAAAGTTCTTATGCTATGGTGGACAAAGAAAAGAGAATCGAAACTTATGATTTTTCTTCTTCGAATCCCAATAATAAATTAAATGCTGTTTTCTATGCCGATAGCCAGTTTTTGCGGATGAATTGGTATGCCGCGGAAAGTTTTAAGAATATGCTCCACATTTATACCGGTTATGGCAGAGATTATGACTTGCCATATATGAAAGAAACGATTGTTAATTATAAACCTGATATTTTTGTGATTGAAACGGGAGAACGTTTCTTGAGCCGTTTGCTGAATTTAGATTTGCCCGAGGAGTAAAAAATGCTGTTTAGCTCAATGACATTTTTGTTTGTTTTTATGCCGGTGGTGATGGCAATCTATTTCTTGGCAAAAAAAGAAATCAGAAACTATATCTTATTGATTGCCAGTATTATTTTTTATGCTTGGGGCGAGCCCAGATATTTGGCGATTATGATTATTACTATTTTGGTAAATTATATCGGCGCTTTATGCTTGGATAAGTACCAAAATCCGCGTCAGAGATTGGGAATTGTAACTGTAACAATTTTGGTCAATTTGAGCTTCTTGTTCTATTTTAAGTATTTTAATTTTGTGATTGATAATATTAATTTGGCACTCCACACACATATTGATTTTGTAGATGTGATTATGCCGATTGGTATTTCCTTTTACACGTTTCAGGCGATGTCGTATTTGATTGATGTTTATCGCAAAGAAATTCCGGCACAGAGAGATGTTTATAAATTGGCGCTTTATATCGTGCTCTTTCCGCAACTCGTTGCTGGTCCGATTGTTAAATATCATGATGTTTGTGAACAAATTGATGAGCGTAAGGTTGAATTCAAATATGTCATAATCGGTCTGAAACGTTTTATCATCGGTTTGGCGAAAAAGGTTTTGATTGCCAATACTTTGGCAGTGGTGGTTGATAAGATTTTTGAGCAAGCTCCCGAAAATTTAACAACCGAAATCGCTTGGTTGGGCGCTGTTGCCTATTGTTTGCAGCTTTATTATGATTTTTCGGGATATTCTGATATGGCTATCGGTTTAGGGTTGATGTTTGGTTTTAGGTTCTTGGAGAACTTTAATTATCCCTATATTTCCAAATCTATCAGTGAATTTTGGCGGAGATGGCATATTTCTTTAGCAACATGGTTTCGCCAATATCTCTATATTCCGTTGGGTGGAAACAGAAAAGGTGAAGTGCGTACCTATTGGAATCTCTTTTTTATTTTTCTGGTTACCGGTGTTTGGCATGGTGCTGCTTGGAACTATATTTTGTGGGGCGTTTGGAACGGCATTTTTATTGTGTTTGAACGTTTTATCGGCTGGAGTAAAGATAAAGCAGATACTAAACTTGTAAGTGTCGGAAAACATATTTATGCCTTGATGGCTATTGGTATCGGAATGATTATTTTCAGAGCTCCCAGCGTGATGTATGGTTTTGAGTTTATCGGTAAAATGTTGGGAATTAATGTTGGAGACCATTTGCCGAATTTCGATTATGGCGTTAATAACAAATTTGCCTTGATGATGGTGGTGGGATTAATTTGTGCGATGCCGGTATGCAAAAATATGCTGTATGTGGCTTATGAACGCAAAGTTTTGAGAACGGCTATTAATATTTGGCTATTTGTTTTGTTCTTCTGGTCAACAATTAGTTTGGCGGCGTCAACCTATAATCCGTTTATTTATTTCAGATTTTAATTTTAAGAGGCGGCAAGAGAAGGAGTTAAATCCTGTAGGGCTGCTTTTAGCCAAGGGTGAACAACCGGCATGGGCGTTGCGTTGTGTAAGCTGTTAAACAGATAACAATAAACCCCATCATCTAAAGATTTTTCTAGCTGTTTGATGACTAAAGGCGTGAAGGCGGGTAGGTCTTGACTGGCCCAACTTAATTTATCGGCTAAAAATAAAATTTTATCGAGTTTTGTGGCATGAGCGCGCAAAGTGGTGTGGCAAGATATGGCATTTAGGACTTCTTTATCCGTGATATTAAAACTCTCAACGGCAATCACGCGGGAGAGTTTTTGATGTAAAAGGTCGGGAAGTTGCCTTTCTTCGGCTAAAATTTCCAAATCATAAATTTGCGCCAGTTCCAGATATTCTTCTTTGGCAAAAATACGACTGATGTCGTGCAAAAGTGCCGCTGATGAGGCTTGTTCGGGCGAAATTCCGAATTTTTGTGCCAAATTTAGGGCGTTATGACGAACTTGAAGGGTGTGCGCCCAAACCTGTATCTTATCTGCTTGGGTGAAGTTGTGTTTGATGTTTTCTTCCAATGAAAGTCCGTTAAAATAAGTAATATCGGTCATGGTGAAAATCCTTTTCTTTTCTCCTAATATTAACTTGTTCTTATATATAACTGATTTTCAATAAAATTACCAGCTTTTTCTTGTGCGAAATAAACTAAAGTTGATATCGATGATGTTGCAAATGTGGGTATTGATGAGAAAAAAGTTGCCTTTGATAAGGGATGGTGTAACATAAAACAAATTTTTTTATTTGAAAAAAAAGGACATGTCCCATGAAAGGAATAGTTTTAGCCGGAGGAAGCGGTTCTCGTTTGTATCCTTTGACAAATACAACCAGCAAACAATTGTTGCCGGTTTATGATAAGCCTATGATTTATTATCCGTTGGCTACTTTGATGTTGTTTGGAATCAAAGATATTTTGATTATTTCTACTCCGCAAGATACTCCAAATATCGAGCGTTTGTTTGGTGACGGAAAACGTTTGGGTCTGACGATTGAATACAGAATTCAACAAGAGCCGAAAGGTATTGCTCAGGCTTTTACTATCGGGGCGGATTTTATCGGGCAAGATGATGTTTGCTTGATTTTGGGGGATAATATCTTTTATATGGGCGACCAACTCAAATTCTTTAGAGATGAAGTGGCTCATAATCCAGGCGGAACCGTGTTCGGCTACCATGTTTCAGATCCCGAACGCTTTGGTGTGGTTGAATTTGATAAAAATCACAAGGCTATTTCAATTGAAGAAAAACCAAAAAATCCAAAATCTAATTATGCCGTTGTCGGTTTATATTTCTATAAGTCAGATGTGGTTGAAAAAGCTCGCCAGTTGAAACCTTCGGCAAGAGGCGAGTTGGAAATTACCGATTTGAATAAAATTTATTTGGAAGAGGGGCGTCTTAATGTGGTTACCATGAAGCGAGGGAATGCTTGGCTTGATGCCGGAACGCCGCAATCCTTGTTGGATGCGTCCAATTTTATCGGTATTATTGAAAAACGTCAGGATTTGAAAATCGCTTGTATTGAAGAAATTGCTTACAAACGCGGTTTTATTGATGAAAAACAATTAACCGAAATCATTAATTCCCTCAAGGATGGAATTGATTATAAAGATTATTTGAAGAGAGTGGTTGAGGATTGTCATGAAGATTGTTAAAACGCCGATCGAGGGTGTGGTTATTATTGAACCGCAAATTTTTGAAGATGCCAGAGGGTATTTCTTTGAAAGTTGGAATAAAGCCAAAATGGCTGAGGCCGGTTTGGATTATGATTTTATTCAAGATAACCAATCAAAGTCTTGTTATGGAACCATTCGCGGCGTCCATTTTCAAAAAGGAGAGTTTTCTCAAGCCAAGCTGGTACGCGTATTGCAAGGTACAGTTTTAGATGTGGCTGTCGATTTGAGGAAAGATTCTCCTACTTTCGGGAAACATGTGGCGGTGGAATTGTCGGCAGAAAATAATCGTCAATTAATGATTCCGCGTGGGTTCGGACATGGTTTTTCTGTTTTGACTCCGACGGCAGTTTTTGCTTATAAATGCGATAATGTTTATAGCAAAGCCTCGGAAGGCGGTGTGCGGTTTGATGATCCAGATTTGGGTATTGATTGGAAGATTAATCCCAAAGATGCGGTGTTGTCAGATAAAGATAAAGTTCTTCCTCTTTTGAAAGATATTACATGTTTTTAGTTGTGGGTGCCAACGGACAGTTGGGGAGCGAACTTAAGCTGTTGTTAAAAGATAAGGCTGTGTTCGTTGATAAGTCTGAATTAGATATTACGGATGAAAAAGCTGTTCTTGATTTTGCAAAAAAAGATAATTGGCAAGCAATTATCAATTGTGCCGCTTATACTGCCGTTGATAAAGCCGAAAATGATTTTGAATTGGCTCAAAAGATTAATGCCAAAGGACCAGAAAATTTGGCCAAGACCAGTATTCCCTTGGTTCAAATTTCAACCGATTATGTGTTTGACGGTATGTCTTGTAAGCCATATGTGGAGACAGATGAGGTTAATCCACAATCCGTTTATGGAAAAACAAAATTAGAAGGCGAGCAAGCAGTGTTGAAATATGCCGATACAGCGGTGATTATTCGTACGGCTTGGCTCTATTCAACGTTTGGCAATAATTTTGTGAAAACCATGCGTCGTTTGGGGGCTGAAAGAGCTCAGCTCAGCGTTGTGTTTGACCAAGCAGGTACTCCGACTTATGCCAAAGATTTGGCTCAGGCTATTGTTGATATTTTGCCGCAAATTAAAAAAGGGATGAAAGAAATTTATCATTTCTCCAATGAAGGGGTTTGTTCGTGGTATGATTTTGCAACGGCTGTTATGAAATACTCGGATTTGGATTGTGAGGTGTTGCCAATTGAAAGTAAGGACTATCCGACTCTGGCAAAACGTCCGAATTATTCGGTTCTCAATAAAGCCAAAATCAAACGTGATTTTAATTTGAAAATTAATCACTGGACGGTTAGTTTGAAAGATTGTGTGGAGAAATTAGAAAATGGTTTTTAGTTCGTTAATCTTTTTGTGGATGTTTCTGCCAATCGTTTTAGGGCTTTATTTTCTGACCAAAGAAAGCTATCGCAACGTCTTATTACTGGTGGCCAGCTTGTTTTTCTATGCTTGGGGCGAGCCGGTTTATGTCGTTATTATGTTATTGTCAATCCTCATTAACTATATATGCGGTTTGAAAATCGACGTAAGTGATGAGAAAAAACGCAAAAACTCTTTGGTGTGGGGTGTGATCATTAACTTAGTCTTGCTCGGTGTTTTTAAGTATTCCGGCTTTTTTATGGAAAATGTAAATGCGATTTTTGGTCTCAATGTTGAGGTGAAAACATTGCCATTGCCGATTGGTATTTCTTTTTATACCTTCCAATCTATTTCTTATTTGGTGGATATTTATCGTCGGGTTTGCAAGCCACAAAGAAGTTTGGTTAAGATGGGCTTGTTTATTTCCTTCTTCCCGCAATTGATTGCAGGACCGATTTTGAAATATTATGATATTGCGGCGCAAATTGATAATCGTAAAGTGTCTTTTGTTTTGTTTAACCAAGGAGCTGTTCGCTTTTTGCAAGGTTTGGCAAAAAAGGTCATTATTGCCAATATTATGGCAAAAACTGCCGATGAAATCTTTGGCTTAGGGTTAAATGATATTTCTACGCCGATGGCTTGGATTGGTATTGTTGCTTATACATTCCAAATTTATTTTGATTTTTCGGGTTATTCCGATATGGCTATCGGTTTGGGTAAGATGTTTGGTTTCCACATTAACGAGAACTTTAACTATCCTTACATCTCTACTTCAATTAAAGATTTTTGGAGAAGATGGCATATTTCACTCTCGACCTGGTTTAAGGAATATTTATATATTCCGTTGGGCGGTAATCGTGAGGGCAAATTGAAAACCTATCGCAATTTGATGATTGTGTTCTTTATGACCGGTTTGTGGCATGGGGCAAGTTGGAATTTTGTGGTTTGGGGGTTGTTCCATGGCGTGTTCTTGGTTTGTGAGCGTATTTTGCCAATAGAGAAATTCTTGAGATTTCGTCTTATTCAAACTGCCTATACCTTGTTAGTGGTTATGGTGGGGTGGGTGTTCTTCAGAGCGGAAAACTTAAGCTCGGCTCTGGGGTATCTCAACAGAATGTTTGTTCCTTACAAAACCGATGTTTATTCAGCATATCTGTCAAACGAATTCTTAATGGTTTTGGTATTGGCTGTTTTGAGTTGCGGTTTCTTAAAACTCCTGTTTGATAAATTACCGCTTAAAACTGAATATAAGTTTGGATTTATGCGTTTGGCAAATCCGGCTTGGTGTGTGGTGATTGCTTATTTCAGTGTGTTACTCTTGGCAAGCAATACCTATAATCCGTTTATTTATTTCAGGTTCTAGTGATGAAAAAATTGTATGTCATATATCGCCTGGTGCCGGCTTTTATTTTCTGCTTTATTGTGTTTTGGCCGTTCCTGGCAAATATGTTCTTTAGCAATACCGAGCTCTTGGATAATCGTCCGTTGCATGAAAAACCAGCTAAGTTTGACCGTAATTTCAGCAAAAATTTTGAGGCTTATTATAATGATACTTTTGCCGGAAGAAAGGATTTGGTCTCTAAATATATTAAATTGAAACAGGCTCTAAAAATTGACACCGGTCAGTATTTTTACGGTGATAAAGGGTGGATGTTTTATGATTCCGTTAAAGTGAATAACGGAAATACCATGGTGGATTATTTCGGTGAAGTTCGGTTTGATGATAAACAACTGGCCAAAATGGTTGAAGGTATCAATATGGCTGCCGATTTTTACGCCAAACATGGTGCCAAATATTTTATTGTAATTGCGCCAAATAAAGAAGGGATTTATTCCGAATTTATGCCGGCGCGTATGCAAAAAGCCAGAGTTTCTGATAAGTCGCGAATGGATGCGGCGGTTGAGTATTTGAAAAAACATACAAAAGCGGTTTTTGTGAACTTAAAAGAACCAATTTTGCAAGCTAAGGCAGAATATCCTTATAATTTGTATTTTAAGAAAGATACACACTGGAATAATATCGGAGCTTATGTCGGTTTTGAAAATATTGCTCGTGCCCTTAATCAAAACGGTATTTATTTACCACAAAAGCATTTGACACTCGAGATGATTAAACCTGCCGGAAAGCAACATGTTGATATGCATCCCGAAGCTATGGAAATGAATTATCATATTGATTATTTGTCTCAGGCTAAATTTGATTGTGCAAATGCTGCCGGAGAAAAATATGTCTTCTTGTGCGATAATAAGTCGCAATCTAACGGTAAAACTTTGATGGTGTTGGGTGATTCTTTTGCAGGAGCTTTAATGCCTTTCTTGAATAGAGCTTTTGCACATACCATCAATGCGCCGGCCGGAAACAAAAAATTGTCTTATTATGAGAATTTGATGAAAACTTATAAGCCGGACGTGGTGGTTGATGAGTTAATAGAACGCTATTTCTCTCGCTATGCAAATTACAGCCGTATCTTTTCGGGGCATTATGATGATTAAAAAAATTCTTAAAAATATTTTTGTTTGGTATCGCTTATTGCCCGCTTTGGTGTTTGTTTATTGGGTGTTTTATCCGTTTACGGCTAATATGTTTTCTAGCAATACCGAATTATTGGATAATCGTCCGTTGAAGGCCAAACCTACAGAGTTAAGTTTGAACTTTCCCAAAGAATATGAAGCCTATTATAATGATACTTTTGCGGGACGTAAAAGATTGCTCAAAAAATATGGCAAAATTCAGTATAAATTAGGGATTGATAACGGAATTTCTATTCAAGGGCAAAAGGGCTGGGCTTTCTATGATTCGGCAAAAGTGCCTGATGGCTATACTTTGATTGATTATTTCGGAGAAGTGCGTTTTAGTGAAGAAGAGCTGCAACAAATGGCGCAAGGGGTGGAAAAAGCAAGAGAGTTTTATGCGCGTCAGGGAATCGATTATATTATTGTAATAGCTCCGAACAAAGAAGCTATGTATTCGGAATATATGCCTGAACGTTTGCAAAAACAGCGCAAGTCTGATAAGTCGCGTATGGATTTGGCGGTGGAATATTTGCAAAAAAACACCAAAGCCAAAATCATTAATTTTAAAGATGCGTTGATGGCTGCTAAAAAAGAGTTGCCGATGGAAATTTATTTTCCGCTTGATTCTCACTGGAACGAAATCGGCGGATATGTCGGTTATACAGCAATGGCGGAATATTTAAATAAATTCGGTTATCATTTGCCGGTGAAGAAAATTTCGGAAGATATGATTACTGCGGCAGGAAGCCAAAAATCGGATTTGGACGTGGCAGGAATGAAAGACACAAATTATCATGTCGCGTTTTTTGATGATATGAAAATACAATGTTTGAAGAATGAAGATCACGGATTTATGCAAATTTATGAAAATTCTCAGGCAAGAGAAAAGAAAACTTTGTTTATGATTAGAGATTCTTTTGGTATGGGGTTGGTGCCTTATTTGAACAAGGCTTTTCAAAAAACTGTTTATGCGCATAACAAGCACAATAAGCGTGAGCAGTTAGAGGCTTTGATTGAAGAGCATAAACCAGATATTATGGTGGATGAATTGGTTGAACGCTATTTTGACCGTTTCTTAAAATATAACGACTTATATGGAGATAAAAAATGAAATCTATTCTCGTTACCGGAGGCGCCGGATTTATCGGCGCTAATTTTGTTCCGTATTTTGCTAAAAAATATCCTGATTATCTGGTGATTAATTTGGATAAACTGACTTATGCCGGTAATTTGGATAACCTGGAAGACTGTCAGGATTGCCCAAACTATAAATTTGTGAAGGGCGATATTTGTGATAGAAACTTAATTGAAAAACTTTTTAGCGAATATGATATCAGAGGCGTGGTGCATTTTGCAGCTGAAAGCCATGTCGATAATTCCATTACCGGTCCGAAAGCCTTTATTGAAACTAATGTCTTAGGAACTTTTACTTTGTTGGATGTAGCCAGAAATTATTGGATGAGTGCGCCAAATCAAGTTAAGGAAGGTTATGAAAATTGCCGCTTCCATCATATTTCTACCGATGAGGTGTATGGTGCATTGGGTGATAGCGGATATTTTTATGAAACAACGCCTTATGACCCAAGTTCGCCTTATTCGGCCTCAAAGGCCAGTTCGGATATGATTGTGAAAGCATATCACCGTACGTATGGTATGAATGTTACTATTTCTAATTGTTCTAACAATTATGGTCCGAAGCAACATCCTGAAAAACTTATTCCGAAAATTATTTCTAATTGTTTGGAAGAAAAGAATATTCCGATTTACGGTGATGGTAAAAATGTGCGTGATTGGTTGTATGTGTTGGATCACTGCAAAGCAATCGATTTGATTTTCCATAAAGGTCAGTCTGGCGAAACCTATAATATCGGCGGACATAACGAAAAGAATAATTTGGAAATTGTGGATGCAATTTGTGCTATTTTGGATAAGAAAATGCCTAAAAAATCAGGCGGCTCTTATAAAGATTTGGTTGTTTTTGTTAAAGACAGACCGGGACATGATCGTCGCTATGCAATTGATGCCACCAAACTTTCAACCCAGTTGGGGTGGAAAGCTGATGAAAATTTTGCCAGCGGCATTGTTAAAACCGTTGACTGGTATTTGAAAAAATTAACGGGCTCTAAAGCTGCTTAAAGGAAAAATGAAAATGAGATTCATTAAGAAAAAAGTCAGAAAAATCAGAAATTGGTGGTATTACCACAAAAAGTTGCCCGATTTGCGAGCACGCTTGGAGCCGTTGAAAAAAGATAAAACCCATGCTTATAAAGTTGCTCTCTTTTCGCATGAGATGTCTTCAACTGGAGCGCCGATTATGTTGTTGGTGGTGGCTAAAGCAATTTTAAAAGACGGCGGGCAAGTGAGAGTTCTGTCTTATTTGGATGGCTCTTTGCGTCCGACTTTCGAGGCACTGGGAATTGAAGTTTTTGTTCACCCCGGATTTCGCACGAATAAGGCTTTGATTAATGAATTTGCCGGAGATTGTGATTATGCTATTGCCAATACTGTGGTTACTTATCCGGTGATTTCACTCTTGAAAGGACCTGAAATTTTGTGGTGGGTGCATGAAAGTCAAGTGATTGATAAAGACTATATTGCTCGCTATAAAAGAAAGAAATTTCGTCCCGATTTAGAAGCCAGTTTGGGTATGGCTAAAAAAGTTGCCGTGGTTACGGAATATTCTAAACAGGTGGTACAAAAATACAGTTCTCATGTTAAAATTTTGAATTTGGCGATTGAGGATTTGTTTCCGGAAGGTATTCCTCACAGAAAACCGCATGATAAAATACTCTTTTCTATTTTGGGTGCCGTTTGTCCGATTAAGGGGCAAGATGTGGCCTTGAAAGCCTTTACAACTTTGCCTGAAAAATATCAAGAACAGATGACATTGTATATTGCCGGTCGTGATGTTGATGAATTTTCAGAAGATTTGAAACAAAGATATTCTCATCACCCACATGTTGAATGGGGAACCTCTGTTCCTTATGATAAGCTGAAGGAGTTTTATTCTGACAGTGATGTGATTTTGGTGGCATCCAGAGATGAGTCTTTTTCCTTGGTGGCTTTAGAGGCTTGTATGGCTGGAAAACCGCTGATTATCAGTACTAATGTCGGAGCGAAGTTCTTGGTTACTCCGGGAGAAAATGGTTTCATTTTTGAAAGTGAAAATATCGAGAGTTTGCAAAAAGCCATTATTCAAATGTTGGAAAATAAACATAGATTACAGGAGATGGGAGATAATTCTCGTCAGAAATATATTGATAATGGTACATTGGAGGTCTTTTCGCATAAGTTTTTGCAGCTTATGAAAGGAGAGGATTTTTAATTTAGACTCGTTGAGAGAAAAAAAATCCCGAAGTTTTCTTCGGGATTTTTTTGTTCTTAATTTTTAGGCTTGCTTTTTCTTGGTGGAGATAAGTGAAGCAGCAATACCAATAAAGATAATTGAGAAAGTTATTGATAATGAATGCCATGCTTCTAATTTCCATCCCACATAGGGCAAGAATATCTTACTTCCGATGAAGATAAGAATAACTGATAAGGCTTGTTTGAGATAGACAAAGCGATGTACGGCAGCTTCCAAAAGAAAGTATAAGGCTCTTAAGCCAAGAATTGCAAAAATGTTACTGGTGTAGATGATGAAGATATCTTGCGTAATTAAGAAGATTGCCGGAATACTGTCTAATGCGAAGATAACATCCATGGTTTCTACAATTAAGAGCGCGAAAAACAGCGGGGTAATGTAGTGATGCCCGTTTCTCTTAATGAAGAAGTGTTCTCCGTGAATTTCATGTGTTACGTGGAAAAACTTAGAAATCGTTTTGTATAAACGTGTTTCTTTTAAGGGTTTTTCTTCTTCTGAAGAAGGGAGAACCATCTTGATACCTGTGTAGAGCAAAAAGGCAGAAAACAGATAAAGTACCCAGTGGAATTCTTTGATTAAAGCATCGCCGACAAAAATGAGAATACCTCTCATTACCAGAGCACCTAATATACCCCAGAATAAGACACGGTGTTGATACATTCTTGGAATTTGCAGTGATGTAAAGACCAAAGAAATAATAAAAACGTTATCTAATGACAAACTCTTTTCAACCAAAAAACCGGTGAAAAACAGCAAGCCTTTTTCCATGCCTTCTTCGTATATCACAAAGACGCCAAAAATGCAGGCGGCGAGAATATAGACAATGCACAAAATGAGGGTATGCATAAAGTTAGGAACTTCATTCTTACGATTAAAAAATAACAAGTCCCAGAGCAGTAAGACAATAACTGCAATACCAAAAATCACCCACATCCAAGATTGGGAAAGGGTGGCGTGATGTGTAAATAAATATTGTAATTTTTCCATAGTTCTTTCTTATATTTTAGGGTTAACTTACTCTTTAGTGTTAAGGTATTTCCTTTAGGTTCGTCAATTCATATCTCTGGATAATTCACAATTAAAAGCATTTAGTTGTTTGAGGTATATATTGAATATGACAGGTGGATATATATATCTACTCTGGTATTTTGAAATTTTAGGGTCATTTTTATATGAAGATTGGAAGCGTTTTAAATAGCCAATGTTATGGTTGTGCTGCTTGTTTTAATGTGTGTCCGGTCCGAGCAATTGAAATGAAAGCCGATAAGGAAGGTTTTGCTCGACCAATAGTGAATGAAGATGTTTGTGTTAATTGCAACAAGTGTGAAAAGGTTTGTCCAGCTCTGCATAGTGGCGAATTGAAAAATAATTATGCAACCCGTTTTTTTGCCGTGCAAAATAGTAACGCCAATATGGTGAAAAAAAGTTCTTCAGGTGGAATTTTTGCTTTGTTGGCTGAACATATTCTGGCTCAAAAAGGAGTGGTTTACGGTGCCGCTTTTGATGATGAAAATGTTTTGCGCCATGTGCGGGTAGATGATTTTGCAGAGCTTGAAAAATTACTCGGTTCTAAATATGTGCAAAGTGATATCGGGTCTGTTTTTATGCAAGTGCGTGCGGATTTGCATGAAAATAAACAGGTTTTGTTTATGGGAACACCCTGTCAGGTCGCCGGTTTGAAGGCGTTTTTAGGGAAAAATTATGATAATTTACTTTTGGTTGATTTGTTGTGTCATGGTGTTCCATCTCCTAAGGTATGGCAATTATATTTGAAAAATTTAGGAGTTAAGGAAAAAACACATATTGAATTTCGCAATAAAGGCAAAGGGTGGAAAAAATATTCTTTAGTGATTGACGGTAAACTTCACGATCTCCACTCTGAAAATTCTTATATGTTGGGGTTCTTAAATAATCTTTATTTACGAAAAAGTTGTTATCAATGCCAATTTTGCGGTGTAAAAAGATGTTCTGATTTTACTCTTGGTGATTTTTGGGGTATCTCTTCTTATCGCCGACATTTGGATAATGATAAGGGAACCTCTGTGGTTATGGTTAATTCACCTAAAGCGGGGTTATTATTGGAAAAATTAAAAGAAAAAGTATCATTTTGTGAACAGGTGCCGGCTGATGCCGTGATATTGGGTAATCCCTCTTTGAGCAAGCCGGTAACAGCCCATGTCGCGAGGGAAGAATTTTTCAGTGCTTTACAAAAAGAGCAAAATTGGAAATCTCTGGCTGATATGTTTATTAAGACTAATGAGGTTTCTAAGCACAAAGTCGGTATTCTTAATTTGCAACATAGTAGTAATTTTGGAGCGTGTTTGGTTGCTTATGCTTTGCAAAAAGCCATTGAAAAAACCGGCAACAAAGCTGAAATTATTGATTTTCGTCCCGAAAGCCAGGTTAAAAAATCTGAATATCGGTATAAAGGAAAGTTTTTTGAAGAATTTCGACAGGCTTTTTTGAAAAGAAGTCGGGTTTGTTGGAATTTTGATGATTTGAGCGAGTTGAACTCAAAGTATGATACCTTTGTGGTGGGAAGCGACCAAGTTTGGCGCTATTTGTATAGTTTTCGTAATTTGCCAGAGTTCTTCTTGGAATTTGCGGATAATGGTAAAAATTTAATCTCCTATGCGGCTAGCTTCGGGGTCGATTTTTGGGAGGGGAGTGATGAGGCAACAGAGCAAGTTAAAAAAGCTCTGAAACGGTTTTCGGCAATCTCTGTAAGAGAAGCGTCAGGTGTAGATATTTGTCGGAATATGTTCCATGTCGATGCTACTCAGGTTTTGGATCCGACGTTATTATTGCAAAAGGAAGATTATGAGGCAATTATTGAAAAAGAAGCTCAAAACAATAAAATCGATAAAAAATATATTGCTTATATGTTGTTAGACGACAATTCGGAGACAATGGCGGTTTTACAATCTATTGCAAATGAGAAAAATTTGGAATTGGTTGATATTTACAATAATCCTCAGGTGCAAGCTCAGAGTAGTCAATTTCGTCATATCGGAGAATGGTTGAATTTAATTAAAAATGCTGAATTGGTAATTACTGATTCTTTTCATTGTGTTTGTTTCTCTTTAATTTTTAAAAAAGATTTTTTATGCGTTATCAATTCACAAAGAGGGGCGTCTCGATTGGAAAGTTTGTTGGGAAGTTTGAACCTCAAAACGCATTTGGTTGATAGGCTTGATAAGCAATCCGTAGAATATGTCGGTATCAATTATGATATTGTTGAGCCATTATTGAAAGAAAAACAGAAATCTTCTTTTGCTTTTCTTAAAGAAAGTTTGGATTTGATGCCCAAAACAAAAGCCAATAAAAAAGAAATTAAGACCTTGAAGTTGTTTAATAAGTTTGTTTTGTGGCGGATGATTAAAAAAGGGCATGTAAGTGTCGGGAGATTATTTAATATGTTGCCTGTTTGGAAGACTATTCAAACCAGAAATCGTTGCAAATATTTGTTGTTTGGTTGTATTCCCTTATTTATTTTTGTAAATAGAGAAAAGTAACCCCAAAGCCCTTTGGATAGGGCTCTTTTTTATTTTACTTCTTGCAGTAAAATGGCCAGATTATGTGTAAATAATTTTACGGAAATCGCAAGTAGAATTATTCCAAAAAATTTTTGCAACATATATATGGTTCCGGCACCTAAAATACGGTCAATTTTTTTGCTGAGCTTTAGGACAATATAGACCCATATCACATTGAGCAAAACCGCTAAAATGATGTTGATATCTGCATACTGAGAGCGAATGGCAAGCAGTGTCGTTAAGGCTCCGGCTCCGGCAATTAACGGAAATACAACCGGTATAAAAGTTGCATCCTTGGGGGAATCGGGTGAACTCTTAAATATTTCTATGTCCAATATCATTTCCATAGCCATTACAAAGATAATTATTGAGCCGGCAATCGCAAAGGAGGATATATCTACACTGAATAAACGTAAAAAAGCCTCTCCGACATAAAAAAAGCCGATGAACATTATGAGAGAGAAAAGTGCTGCTTTGGTGGCATTGATTTTTTTGCCTTTTTTCTTGAGGCTTAAAAAGATGGGAATTGACCCCGTAACGTCTATGACTGCAAATAAAACCACAAAGGCACTGATAAATTCCTGAATGCTAAATAGGCTAAACATTTCTACCTTCCTTTCGTGTTTGGAATAGCAGTTTGATGATGAATAGTCAATAGGGCTAGGTCTTAAATTTCTAGTCTGACAACAACTCGGCGGTTTCTTTCCTGATTCTCGGGGATATATTCGCCATAAGTGTTGGTATTGGGATATTTCGGAACAATATGTCCCATACCGACTGATTTGAAGCGCTCTTCTTTTACTCCTCGAGATATTAACGCATCCACTATTGTTCCTGCTCGGGCAGAAGATAATTCCCAATCGGATTTATAGCGTGAGAGTTTGGTTTCAACGGTATCGGTGTGTCCCTCAACGCTAATTCCAAATCTGCGATACTTATCTCCTTTTAGTAATGTGGCTATTTTATCCAAAAGTTCATCCGTGCCGGTTTTTAATTTGTCAGAACCTTTTTCAAACAATATGGAACTGGTGATGTCTAAAGTTGCTCCTTGGGCATCCGAGCCAATGCCTATTCCTTCTCCTAAGTTTGCTTTGGCTGCATCATCTAAAAAATTTAAAATGGTTCCGTTCATTTGGTCGGCGCCCATAGAACCAAAAGCTGCCGCAAAAGCATATTGAATTTGTGCGGCTTTTTTCTTATCAAGTGAAGAAGATGCAAATAACACAATGAATAATGCCAATAATAAGGTTAATAAATCAGAATAAGGAATTAACCACGTTTCATCGGCGTGTTCTTCATGGGGTTGTTCGGCTGGCTTTTTCTTGACCATTTGCTTTCCTTTTTAATCTTGGCGGGCTTTTCTTTCCGAAGCAGGAATGAAAGATTGTAATTTTGATTCCATTGCCATGGATGAAGCTCCTGATTGTAAAGCGAGTGCCCCTTCTAAAATCATTTTCTTTACTTCTACTTCTGCGGCAGATATTCTTTTAAGTTTGTTAGCGAATGGGTGCCAACAGACATAACCGGTAAAAATACCCAATAAGGTTGCGACAAAGGCTGCCGCAATCGAGTGTCCTAATTTATCAATATCCGATAAGTTACCAAGTGCTGCAATTAATCCAATAACGGCTCCCAAAACACCAAGTGTCGGGGCATACATTCCTCCTTGCGAAAAGATAGAAGCATTTGCACGGTGTCTCTCTTCCATTTGCTTGATATCGTTATCGGCTGTTTCGTATATAAAATCTGCGCTAAAACCATCGGCTACCATGGATAAGGTCGATTTTATAAATGGATCCTCTATTTCATTTGCTTTTTTTTCAATGGCCATGACGCCTTCTTGTTTGGCTGATTTCGCTAAGCTGACAAATAGTTCTAAAACTTCTTGTTTGCTCATTTGCGGTTTCCCGCAGAATATTATTTTGCATAATGTTGGAAAGCGCTTCAGTTCTTCCATTGTGAAGGCGTTAAATAATGCGGCCGCTGTTCCTGCAAAAATAATTAAATATGCCGCCGGATTTATTAAAGCGTGGGGATCAGCTCCTTTAAGATACATACCAATACCAATAGAAGCAATGCCGGCTGATAGACCGATTGTAGTGGATTTTTCCATTTGAGAATCCTTTGATATAAAATGTTTTACTGTGATAATATATAAAATTTTTTAATTTTCAGTAAATTAGCGTTTAAAGAAGATGTTTTTGCCATTCTTGTTCTTTAAATCCGGTCAGTACAAAATCTTCACCTACTAAAATAGGGCGCTTAACCAACATGCCGTTAGAGGCTAGGAGGTGTCTTTGTTCATCTTCGGAGAGGAGAGGGAGTTTGTCTTTTAGGCCTAAAGATTTATAAAGTAATCCCGAAGTATTTATAAATCGCTTTAAGGGGAGAGTTCCTTTTATTTGCCAAAAGGCAAGTTCTTCTGCTGTGGGATTGGCTTCAACAATGTGGCGAGCTGTGAACTCAATCTGATGTTCTTCCAACCAGCGTCGCGCCTTTTGACAGGTGGAGCATTTGGGGTATTCTAAAAATAAATATTTCATGATTTTCCTCAGAATTGATTGCTTTTGGTTACTATAAGTCATATATTTATATAAGACAACCAGATTAGGGAGATTTTTATGCAAAATTTTAAGACTTTTCTTGCCTTTGATATCGGCGGGACCAAAATTGCTTATGCTTTGGTTGCGCAAGACGGAAAGTTACTTTCTAAACAAACCAGAATCGCAACGCCGAAAGATAATGATGTTCTCTATAATACACTGAAAGATATTGTTCATCAGTTTGAAAGTCAAATTGATGCTGTGGCGAT
Organism: uncultured Pseudomonadota bacterium; assembly: GCA_949295995.1. GTDB lineage: Bacteria > Pseudomonadota > Alphaproteobacteria > RF32 > CAG-239 > Scatocola. Next base: position 5,036 of record CASFNK010000033.1, on the reverse strand, counting down.
TGCAACGGCAGGGGAGGTTAATAAAGAAAATACCGGAATTATTGCATCGGTCGGAAATATGCCTAAGGGTTATATGAATACGGATTTTGTCTCGCTCTCATCAAAGCCGATTTATGTGGAAAATGATGCAAATGCCGCTATGTGGGCAGAGTATCGTTTGGGGGCCGCTAAAGGAACTCAAAATTCTATGTTGGTAGCTATAGGAACCGGTGTCGGTTTGGCCTTTATTGTGAACGGAATGCTCTTAAAAGGAAAATCAGGTGCCGGAGGAGAGGCGCATTTCTCGGTGAATCGTGAGAAAAAAAGGAAATGTGGTTGCGGATTATGGGATTGTTATGAAATTTATGCCTCTGGAACGGCTTTGGGGCTCGATGCCAAAGAAGTTTACGGTCGAGATGATGTGTCCAGTCATGATGTGATTAAAGGTTTGAAAGAAAATAATCCTTTAGCTGAAAAAGCATATCATATTTGGGAAAGTGATGTTGTTCGCGGCATTGCCGGATTAGCTAATATTTTTGATCCCGAAGTGGTGGTGTTGTTTGGCTCTTTAACCGCATTTATGGATTTTGAAAAATTACAAAATGAGGTTAACGGGCAAATCGTAACCATGCCGTTGTTACTTAAACATGCTCAATTGGAAAATGACGCGGCTCTTATCGGGACGACTTTGGCTGCTGCCGAAAAATTTAATAAGGATGCTTAGTATGAGACAAATTGATGCTTTTGTGATGTGGCTTGCCGTGAGTGTCTTGATTTTGGGCGGGCTTGTGTTTTCGGTTTATTTATTGTCGTTTATTCTGCCGGTCGTCGTTGTGTTTTTGCTGGGCGATTTTTTGTGGAATTTAGGAAGACGTTGGTATTATCAGAAAAAATTCGGACAAGAAACAGTAGTGATTGTTAAGAAAAAAAATCAAAATAAACAAGCCGATATCATTGATGCCGAATATGAAATTTTAGATGATAAACATTAAAGAAAACCCGCCAATCGGCGGGTTTTCTTTTTAACGAATAGCCATAAACTAAATGGCTTTTTGTTTCTTTGCCGTGATGATATCCGTGGTGCTCATCTTTTGGGTACCAGAAGAATCTTTGACGGCGTTTGTATGTGTAACTGATGCAACATTTTCTGATTTGGCTCGTAAGACTTTTTGAACAATTTGGTCTTTTTGTTCAGAAATCTTTTGCCAGGTCAGATTATTGCGAACATAAGTGTTGCCGTTTTCAGCAATTTTTTGACGCAGAGGTTCGTTATTTAATAACAATTTCAGAGCCTTTACTTGGCGCCAACGGTCGCTTTCTTGTGATGGTGCATAGATACCGATTGCTTTGCTGTAATCTTGGCTGTCATCACGAATGTCCGCACAATGTGCAAAATCGTTGAAGCCGCTGCGTCCGACAATAACGGCCGTTTGGCAGCCCATGGCTTCAATCGGAACCATACCGAAGGCTTCGTTTAAGCTGGACATTACAAAAATTGATGAAACATTGTACACTCTTGCCATTTCTTTTTGGTTGAGTGATGGCAAAAAGATAACTCTATCTTCAAAGTCTTTCAAAATTTCATGACATTCTTGGGTAACAGGATTGCCGATTTCACCACTAACCATATAAACAACCGACGGGTCTTCTTTCATAATTTCTGCCATAGAGCGAGAAAGTTCGCTGAAACCCTTATCTCTTACAACGCGCCCCAAAGAGGAAACGACTTTCTTATCGGTCAAATCAATGACTTTGTCTTCATTATAAATATTTTTATAATCAAAGTGATATTTTAATTTGTGTAATTCTTGCGGATTTAATGGTTTGAAAATTTCATCATTGTAGCCCGGCGGAATAACCGTAATCTTGTTGATATCTGCCAGATAAGGCTCAGCTACCAGACGAGTTTGTTCGTCAGGAGAGGTACCAATGATAATGTCTGCCTTTTTAAAAGCAAAGGTTTCATGCTCAATGCGTTGCTCAAAGTTGTGCCATTGCCATTCTTCTTCGCTAATCTTGCCTGCTTCATATTGCGGAAGATTGCGTTCGTATTTTTTGTGTCCTAAAGAGTGGCTGGTTACCAACATAATAGGACGACGTCCGGTTTCTTCTTCAATCTTGCTGCAAAGCATATCGGCGGCTAACATACCATCACGATAGTGTCCTTCAACAACTTCAATGTTATCCAAGGCATTTTCTTTTTTATAGAATTCATATAAATTTTTAATCAATTCCGGTAAAAGGGGAACAATCTCTTCTTTAGGTACAAAATTGAAATTGCCACCGGCAGGAACACGCAAAACACGACTGCGAATGTTAGAACTTTCGTGCCATTGTTGTTCAATTGTATAGTTGATATCTGTGCCCAAATTGCGTGGTGTGCCGCCAAATTGAGGGCAAATTCTGGGGTCAACACGGCGTGTTACCAAGTCAACATCGTAGTTGTTGGAATTTGCAGCCAGTGCTTTTACATAGTAAACTTGTCCGCCGGTGTCTTGTCCGGTGATTACTTTCTTGGAAATAACTTTGGAAGTAGGGAAGCCTTTTTCATCTAGCTCAAATCCAAAGTCGCCTTCCACCAAGCCATGTGTCGAAAACATGACTTTTAATTTTTTTGACATTCTTTAATTCTCCATAAATTGTTGTGAAATTTATGGTTACAATTTAACAATAATTTACCGCGAATCAAGAAAATTTGCGGAATCTGAATTTACCTGTTTATAACTTGGTATTTTTGTTAAAATATATTTTTTTTAGTGCTAAATTTGCATCCGCAAATGAGTTTTGTTTTGATGATGTATTTTTTATTATCTGATGAAAATAATTGTTGACAATAAACTCAGAATTTATTATTAAATACCACGAACCTGATGGCGGGGTAGCTCAGTTGGTTAGAGCGGTGGAATCATAATCCATGTGTCGGGAGTTCGAATCTCCCCCTCGCTACCAAGATTATAGAACAGTCCTTAGGGGCTGTTTTTTTATGTTTGTTTACCTTTTAATGTGTTATGTAGCTCGGCAGTTTGCTCTTTATGCAAACTGCGGGAGATTAGCACTTAGGCCGCTAATTAAAATTTCGAAAGTTGTCGCTTTCTCATTTTAATAAGCGTTTCTAAGATTTTGCAGACAAAAACAATCACTTCACTGATTGTTTTTGCTTAGCAATCCCCCTCGCTACCAAGATTATAGAACAGTCCTTAGGGGCTGTTTTTTTAATTTATTGAGGGGCATTTATTTAATAAAAAACACCTTACTCTGTGGAGTAAGGTGTAAAAATTGAAAAGTTTTTTATTTTGTATGTGAATGTAATTTATTGTATGTATTCATAAATAAATTGGTTTCATCTTGAGAGCTTTGTTTTTGGAAAGTTTTTAATTTTTCTTGTACTTGTTCGGCCGATAATTCTTCTCCTTTATACGAAGTTACTTTATCTCCTGAGATGATTATATTGCAATTTTCACTTGATAAACGTACTTCTTCCTTGCCATCAATGTTATATTCGGTAATGCTGGCGTATCGATTACTCCATTCTTTGGTTTCCATGGGTTGATCATTGATATTGATGCCAGATTTTGCTTCAAAATTGTTTATTCCGACTTTTTGTTTAAATTGATTAATAACATCTTGATAATTCAATTCTTGTTTATTAATTGTTTCTTTATTGACATCAGGAGTTTCTAAGTTCGGTGATTGACTTTGAGCATGTGCTCCACTAAGACTTGCTACACCTAATGCTGTAACAAGTGCGGCTTTGTTCTTGATTCTCTTAATCTCTTCTTTGATATCTTTGCTCATCAATTTTCTCCTTCATCAATTTTTTTGCTATCTTATCACCGAATACTTAAGAAAAGGTAATTATTTTCGGTTATTAATTATTATATACCACATATTTTTCTAAAAATCAACAATTTTTGTCTATTTTTACAAACAAAAAGCTCTGAATCTTTTTTTCAGAGCTTTTGGTTGGCTATAAGTTCTTTTAGAAAGCCGCTTCGCAGACAACAGATAGAAGGTCTGTTGTATTACAATTGGTAGGTCTATAAATATTAATGCCAGTATGATAAGTACTATCTTTACAAGAGCCTCTTCCTCCTGAAACATGAACTGCACATGTTACAAACTCACCATAATAGTCACTAATATAACTTCCGGCATTTTTTAATAAAGTACAAGCATGGGGACCGGTAGCCAAAGACCAAGCAAGACCACCGGTATTTTTTGCTGCACAGATAGATGTGGCATCGGTTGCGGTTGCACTACCGGCATTGAAAGCTATGGTTCCGTGTTTTCCTGAACTATCCAAGGCAACAACCGTCCCGATTGCTATTCCATCTTTTATGTAAGAATCGCCGATTTGCAATGATGAATTACCTTGGATATTTCCGATACTATTGACACAACGTGTCGTACCAGAGCCATAGGCATCATCACCTGATTTGCCAGTAGAAGTATCGACATAATATACGTAGCTGCCATCGGTTGTGTATAGATATTTTCCTCCGATTGCAACTCCGGCTAACAGGTTCATGGTTTCGTTTAATTTGGTTTTATTATTATGCATCTCTTTTAATTGCGTTGCTGTTGGAACACTCCAATTTTTAACACCGGTTGAATATCCGGAACAAGATAGTTTTGAGTTTTCATCAAAACTTCCATAAGTATCTAAAGCAACAAAATAACCACCATTATTGGAAAAAACGACTCCGACAGGTGTTTTGGTTGGATAATTAAATTCAGGGCTTGAATAAGTTCCGTCAGAATACACAATATCGCCAACTGCGGCAGGAGATGAGCCATCTGGATTCAGGTAAGCGGTGCAGAAATATTTAGAGTCATCAAACGGGCAGCGCAGTTTTGCCAAACCGCCGCAGTCTGAGGCCGCTTTATCATAGCCCAAGCCTTCGCAAGTCGGCGGAACAACGCAGGTTTGTGCCCGAACTTCCGCCACGGAGAAAGCCGTTGTCAATAACAGCATCGCTCCTATTGTCAGTTTACAGTTCTTGTTCATCGTCTTTCTCCTTTTATTTAATTTACTTAGCTTTGTTTACTTAATTCAT
>CASFNK010000032.1 GCA_949295995.1 uncultured Pseudomonadota bacterium | reverse complement strand
TAAAAAGCATCTCCGTCAGAAAACTCCTTGCAGGTAGCAGCAACTATCTGCGGCGTCGTTTTCTTAGTATCTGACATTTTTACACGCAAACTAAATCATGTTTTAAGGGGATATTATTGGTCATCGCTCCTCCACCTTTTGAATAAAAGGTGGTTTTGCTTTTTTATAAAAACATATAAAAGTGAGGAGCTAAAAATGTTTGAAAAAATAAACGTGCAAATCAATGCCAAGGATTTGCGCACGACTATCGGGCAGGTGCTGGGAAGTTTGCTTTTGATTATACGTTCAAAACGCCAAATTAGCCCTGAACAAGTCTGTCATGAGACCAAAATCAACCTTAAAAGTTTAGAGAAAATCGAAAAAGGAAAATCAAGTCTTTATAACTTGGATATTGAAACTTTGATTGATTATTATAATCTTGATGTCAGCCTGAATATTAAAGAAAAATAACGTACAAGTTTTTATCCCGCAATGTCTTGTGGTGAGGATATTGGGGGAGGTTATGCGGGTAAAGAGATGAAGGAATGAGAAAATAAGTAGCGATACTTTACCGTATAATCAAAAACCGCTTGGTTCATCTCCAAGCGGTTTTTTAATGCTTAATTTATTCTCTTCTGCTATACTCTTTAAGAGTGAGGATGTTATGGTTGATTTTAATAATTTAGATGAACTCAAAGCTCTGAAAGCCAGAGGCGTTGTGAACGATACGCAGTATGAGCAACTTAAAAGTCATATTGCTAAGAGGATTGTTCGAGGTCGGCGAGAAGAGGCTTATGCTAAAAGTGGCATTATTTATATCTTATTGGCGTTCTTTTTGGGGACAATCGGAATTCATAATCTTTATGCCGGTTATGCTAAACGAGGTTGGACCCAGGCAATCTTAACTCTTACATCACCTTTGTTTGCCTTTTTGCCGCTGATTTTTACTGCCGCTTGGGCGTGGGGAGAATTGTTTTTTATTAATAAAAGTGCGAATGGCGTGTTTTTCAAAGGGTCAAAAATTGTTATTTGGAGTTTGCGAATTTTATCAATCATTGTGTTCATTTGGGTGTGGCAAAATGCCGATTTGGTAACCGAATCTTAAGCCTCTGTGTGGCATAGTCTCGCTAAGAAGGTGCATAATGAAAAAACATTTTTATATATTTCGACATGGACAAACAATTTGGAATGCTGAGGGACGTCCGCAAGGACAACACGAATATCCCGTTCCCCTAACCGTGGTGGGGCAAGAACAAGCGCAAAAATTAGCCGATAAACTTAAAGATAAAAAAATTAAACTCATCATCAGCTCGGATTTGTTGCGTGCTCAGCAAACGGGCGAAATTGTGGCAAATGCTCTTAAGACTCCGATTGTCTTTGATAAAAGATTGCGTGAAGTTAATTATGGTATCCTGAACGGTCTCTATACTATTGAAAGGGAAGAGGTTTATCCTGATTTCAAAAAATCTTATGAAAATCCTGAAATTCCGTTTCCCGAAGGAGAAAGCCTGCGTCAAGTCGCTTTGCGGATGATTGAGGTGATTAAAGAAGCCTGTGCGACTTATTCTTATCGGGCTATCGGTTTATCCTCTCATGGTCATGCTATTACCTCCTTGATACAAAAAGTTTTCGGTTATCCTGTACAAAGAGTCGAAAATTGTGATTATGTGCATATTACTTACGATTTGGATAAGGATAAATTTGAGGGAATTGAGCTTCCTCCTAAAAGAGAAGTTTATAAGCAAATTATTCCAAACTATTAGTAAAAACAACTTGTTAGTTTGTAAATGCTTATGCCTATGCAAAAAAAATCAAAAAAAGCAAAATTTATGCTTGCATTTTTTTTTGAATATGGTAATTAATATCTCGTTCTACTTAATGCGGGCGTAGCTCAGGGGTAGAGCGCAACCTTGCCAAGGTTGATGTCGAGGGTTCGAATCCCTTCACCCGCTCCATTTTCAAACCTCCCTTTGTGGAGGTTTTGTTGTAAACGTGGCGCGTTTAATCGCAGGACTTAGCTGTTTGGGCTAGGTTGCCCCGACGCCGCGATGCTTTCTTCTTTCTTTGCTCAATCTTTATAACTTGTGGAATTAATAAATGCGGCGCGTTTAATCGCAAAACCTAATAGGAGAAGTTTTTTACAAAATAAAAGCCCGATAAGTTCGGGCTGTTTAGGGTGTTTAAAAGATTATTCTTACGCCGCCTGAAAATTCGCTAATTGCATCATAAAAGTCAGTTTCACCAGAATTGAGGGAAGTATAGTGGAACATCCCTCGTAGAGCAATATGCGGTAAAATTTCATATTGCAAACCAATACCAAATCTTGGTCCTGAAGCATCATCTTCTATTTTCCAGCCAGAGGGTTGCTTGATTTTAAATTTATATTGAGCTAAACCTAAGGATACTATTAATGAAAAATTATCGGTTAGGGGTGCTTCGCCCATTAAATCTGCTCCGTAACCTGAAAGTTTTGAAGAATATCCAAATTGATTGCTGGCTTCATCGGCAAATAAATACCATAATTCAAGACCTATTCCGTATGAACTAAAACCAATTACCGGTGCAATTCCATTATAGCCGTCATCCATTTCATATACTGTGTTGTTTTTGTATTTTATTTCAGAATATACATAGTCGGCACCAATATATATTTTTGATCTGTCGCTATAAGCGTAAGAGTTTCCTATTACACTGAAAGTGAGTAAAAATGATAAAATTATTGTTAGTATCTGTTTTTTCATTTTTAATTTCTCAAAAAGTTCTTTTCCGTTAAATTTGTCCATATTATAGACAAATTCAGTAAAAGGTCAAGAAATATTTTTGCATAATCATTGTTTTTTATAGAATTAATATATAGATTAATGTTTAACATTTTGTTTATTTTTAGGAGGATGTGATGGTTGCTTGTTGGGATGATGTGATTGAAAAAAGACGCTCTATTTATGATTTGGGTAAAAAAGAGGTGATTCCTCAAGATAAACTCGTTAATTTGGTTAAACACAAAGTGATGCATTGTCCGAGTGCTTTTAACTCACAATCAGCTCGAGTTGTGGTGTTATTAGGTGAGGCGCATTTAAAATTGTGGGGTATGGTTTATAATGCGTTGCGTGAAATTGTGCCGGCTAATAAATTTGCCCCAACTGAAGCAAAAATAAAAAGTTTTGCTAATGGTTATGCCACAATTTTGTTTTTTGAAGATACCTCCGTTGTTACTGCTTTGGAAAAAAAGTATCCGGCTTATGCGCAAAATTTTCCAATTTGGGTGCAACAATCTAACGGAATGTTGCAATATATGGTGTGGACAGCCATAGAAGCTGAAGGAGCGGGGGCAAGTTTGCAACATTATAATGAATTAATTGAAGATAAGGTGAAAGAAGAGTGGAATTTGCCCCAATCTTGGAAATTGATTGCTCAGATGCCAATGGGAAGTGTGGAAACTTCAGCAGATGTTAAATCTTTTGAAAATATTGAAAAAAGAGTGAAAGTCTTTAAATAATACTTGCCAAAACGCAAACTTCATTTTACAAATAGCTCTCGTGGAGAGATGGCAGAGTGGTCGAATGCGGTTGACTCGAAATCAATTGTACTCTTGCGGGTACCGGGAGTTCGAATCTCCCTCTCTCCGCCATAACCAAAGCCCTGCCAAAGTGCAGGGCTTTGGTTATGTTGAGGAAAGATGAGGTTCGAACTCCCGAAAAAGGGAGTTTGACAAGGAGGAGCAGGCGAGACGAAAGTATCGCCGCACTTGCGACGACGCAGCGCGTTAAGAAAACTTGAAAAGTTTTTAGCCATCTCCCTCTCTCCGCCATAAACAAAGCCCTGCCAAAGTGCAGGGCTTTGGTTATGTTGAGGAAAGATGAGGTTCGAACTCCCGAAAAAGGGAGTTTGACAAGGAGGAGCAGGCGAGACGAAAGAGGTTTATTGTAAAAAACGCTTTCTTTTCAGAAAGCGTTTAAGGGGGCTAGAGATTGAGTTCTTTTAGCCAATCATCTAAACCTTGAAGGCTTTTTTGATAGCCGTCCCAGCTTGGTTTTATTTGGCAACCTTTGCACTGAGAGGTAAGGTCCGAAACGGTATTTTGCAATCCGCCGCCGCCGTGCGTGATGAAGGGGATTACCGCCTTTCCTGACAGATTATATTGCTCTAAAAAGCTGCTGACTTGCGGTGTTATGGTACCCCACCAATTGGGCGAACCAATAAAAATTATATCATATTGTGAAATATCCTTAACCGATGAAGTTAATTGGGGACGAAAGTCTTGGGCAATCTCTTCTTTAGCTTGTTGAACCATTTCATGATAGTCGCTCGGATAGGTATGGTCGCTGGTGATAGCAAATAAGTCGCCGCCGATTTTTTGTTGAATTGCTTTGGCTGCTTGTTCGGTATTTCCGCTATATGAATAGTAAGCAATCAAAATTTTTGGGGCGGTTTGAGGTGTGGTCTCTTGCGCTTGAATGGTTGAGGGGTGGCTCATAAAACCAAAAGCTAATCCGATTAATGTTAAAAGTTTTTTCATTGCTTTTCTCCTAGGCTTCGAATGTTTTAGCGACTTCTTTCATCCATTTGCTGATTTCTATGTGTTGTGGGCAATGTTGTTCACAAAGCTTGCAGCCAATGCAAGATGAGGCTTTGCCGTGTTTTTTGGTGAGGTTGGCATAGTACATCTTTTGGGCGGTGAAGGGTTTGTTGCTGATTTCCTGATTTTCAGCGTTATATAGTGCGAAATAATCGGGAATTGCTATCTTCATCGGGCAAAATTCGGTGCAATAATGACAAGAGGTGCAAGGAATTTTTATAAAGGCATGCAGAGCCTTGATGGCTTCTCCAATCGTGGCTTGTTCTTGTTTGTTCAGCGGTTTGAAGTTTTGCATATAAGAAGTGTTGTCGTTGAGTTGTTCCGGTGTGGACATACCGCTTAAGACCATCATTACTCCAGGGAGACTTGCGGCATAGCGTATTGCCCAAGAGGCTACCGACATATTAGGGTTGGCTTCCTTGAAGATTTTTTCAACACTTGGGGGAACGCTAGCCAAAGTTCCGCCTTTGACCGGCTCCATAACAATCACCGGTTTGTTGTATTTTTGTGCAACTTCGTAGCATTTACGCGATTGGATGCTGGCGTTGTCCCAGTCAATATAGTTAATTTGAAGTTGTACAAATTCCATTTCAGGATGGTTTTTTAGAATTTCTTCCAACATTTCAGGTCCGTCATGAAAAGAAAAGCCGATGTGTTTGACTTTGCCTTCTTTCTTTTTATCGGCAACAAATTTGAAGCTGTTAAATTTTTCGGCGTTGCCGATGGTGTTGGAATTTAGATTATGCAATAAGTAATAGTCAAAATATTCCAGGCCTGTCTTTTCTAGTTGCTTATTAAAGATTTCTTCTTGGTCAGAAGCTTTTTTGAGGTAACCGACGGGGAGTTTGCTTGCGACCGTGTATTTATTCCGAGGATGTCTTTTTACCAAAGATTCTTTTATGGCGTTTTCACTCTCGTAGCCCATGTACATCCACGCCGTGTCAAAATATGTAAAGCCTCTTGCTAAAAAGGTATCAACCATTTGATTGAGGGTTTGATAGTCAATGCTGGTTGGGTCGTTGGCGTTTAATGTCGGTAAACGCATAAAGCCAAAGCCTAGTTTGTTGTTAGGGTTGATTTGTTTTTTGACCGAATCCGAAACCGCTATGGTATCGGCAATGGTGAGTTTGGGTAAGGCACTTAATGCGAAAGCGGCTAAACTGCTAAGTAAAAATTCACGACGATTCATTTTTTTCTCCCTTAAATAATCAGGTTGATTTGAGTGTAATTTTTAGAGGGTACTCTAAGTCAAGACTTTTTTTGATGTTTTTTGCAGGCGAGGTATAATCCTCCTTCAAACAGTAGATAAGTCGGGGTGGCAAGCATGAGTTGGCTGACAACATCCGGCGGGGTTAATAGAGCGGCAATAATTAAAATCGCAACCAGTACATAAGGGCGTTTTTGTTTGATTTGTTCGCCTGTGATAATTCCTTGATTTATAAGTGCATAAACAATGAGTGGAAACTGAAACATTAGCCCAAAGACCGTTGAAAGCCATAAGGACAAACTAATGATGTTGCTGACGCCAAGCGTTGCTTGAATATGGGCGGAGGAAAAACTCAACCCAAAGTCAATTATCATCGGCAAAATAAAAAAGAGGCAAAACAGCGCGCCTAGGATAAACAAACTTCCCGAACTTATGACTATCGATTTAATAAAGCGACGTTCCTTATCATAAAGTGCGGGCAAGACAAACTGCCAAATTTTATAGCAAATAAATGGAAAACATACTAAAAAATCTAAAAAGACCGCGGTTTTTATTTGTAGGATAAAAACCTCCATCGGGCTGAAGTAGTTGAGGGTTACCTCGTGCGAAGAAAGCATTATTTTGATGAGCCAATCAATCACATAAGGTGCGCAAAAAAACATAGGTATCAGCCCTAAAGCTAAAGATAAAATACAGCTTATGAGCGTTTTGCGCAAGGCTTCAAGATGACTAATAAGGCTTTCGTCTTCCATTATTTTTTCTCGGATTTTTCATCTTCCTTTTGGGCGGCTTTTTCTACACTGTCTTTGAAGTCCTTTGCTTCGGTTTCAAGCATTTCTTTGGCTTTTTTATATTCATACTGCGCTTTACCCAAAGCCTTTGCTAGCTCCGGAATGCGTTTGCCTCCGAATAAAACTAAAACGACAACCAAAATTAAAGCAATTTCCGTTAATCCTAATGACATGTTTTTCTCCTTATTTTTCTAGTAAAATTTGTTTTGATAAGCCTTCAATCGTGATGGCTTTAACCGGACAAGTGTTTTGACACAAGCCACAGCCGATACATTTGTCGGTTAAAACCTGTGGTACGGTATGTCCCTCTCTGGTGAGAGCTTCACGCGGGCATTTCATAATGCATAAACCGCATTTGACACATTGGTCAGGATTGATTTGGGCAATGCCGATTTGGGTTTTTCTTTTGAGTTCCAAGGTCATCTTTTGTAAAGCACCAGATGGGCAAATGTCTGAGCATTTATGGCATTTGTAACTGCAGAAATTTTCTGAATAGTCCAGATGAACAAAGGGGTATTCTTTATTAGCGGGCTTAATGACTTGGTGCGGGCAGTTTTGAACACATAGATTGCAGTTAAGACATGTGTTGGCAAAATGGTCTAAGTTCTTGGCTCCGGCAGGAAGAATTGCCGCTTTGATAGATTGAAGGGTTTTTTCGCCAAATTTAATACCGCTTTTGGCGGCTAAAACAAACAGAGCCAAGGCTGAACCACCAATGAGCAGTTGGCGACGGTTGGGGCTGAATTTGATTTTTTCTTTAGGGGCGTGTTTGTTATAGTTGATTGCGTTGCGTGGGCATGTATTTAAGCAGTTAAAACATTTAATGCAAGTTTCATTATCAACGTTCTTGTCTTTGAAAAAAATACTGCCGGTCGGGCATTTGCGAGAGCACGCGCCGCAACTTATACATTTTTCTTTATCTATTTGTACTTGGAAAAGGGAATGTTTGGAGATGAGCCCCAGTAATGCCCCAATCGGGCATATATTAGAACAGAAAATGCGTCCCCATAACCATACCAATGCGACAATGATTAAGAGTGTGGCAATGCCAAGGATATTGGCGCCGATAACCGAGCCAAAAAAGCTGTAAGGGTCAAGTTGGCGAAAAATCAGGGCACTTCCGCCAAGTAAGGTGCCGAAGGCAACAGAGGCAATCAGATATTTCCAGCAACGAGAGCGTTTCGGAGTCAGGGAGCGTTTGAATACTAACATCAAAAGTTCTTGTAACAAGCCTAGTGGGCAGAGAATCGAGCAGTATATTCTACCGAAGATAAATGTTGCTAAAATTATTCCTGCCAGCAAAAAGGCTGAAGCAAGTGTCAGTTCCAGCCAATTTTTTTGAATCAAGGCTCCAAGTTGCAAATCCATAATGTGAAAGGGATAAAATAGTCCGGCAAAGCAAAGAATCGTCAGCAAACCAATGATAGCGGCTAAAGTTATTCTTAAAATGTGAAGTTTTTTCATTTTCCCTCTTATAGGCTATTTAGTATTTGATTGGTACGGGCAAGATTGGTCATAATTTCTTTGATCTTGTCTTCTTGTCCGGCGTTTTCAAAAATATATAAGGCATCATGAAAACATTCCAGCGCGTCCTCCAGAGAAGAACGATCCTCGTTTTGACGACCTAGGCGATAGCATATCTCTCCTATATTTTCTTGAATGAGAGCCCAATTTATCGGGTCTCTGCGTTCGGTGATGACGCGCTGTTGATTGCGATAGCTGGTGATGGCTAATTCGTTGATTTCATTGCTCTTGGTTATGTTTCCTAAAAGAGCCAGTTTTTGCCCAAGCTCTCCTTGAATAACCGCCCAAAAATTGGGAAATAGAGCGTAGGTATAAATCTTTTCGGCTTCCCTTAGCTGAAAAACAGAATCTCGTAAGGCTTGAAGGTCTTCCTTTTGCTTCCAATAGCTAAAATAAAGTTGCGATAGTTTGTAAGAAATATAACCATAATCATAGGGGTAAGTATATTTGCCAAGATAGCGTTGTGCTTGGTGGTAGTATTCAATCGCTCCTTTGAAATAAGCTGTCGGACGTGTTTCCATTTGGTGGGTGGCATTGTCGTATAACTGCCCAAGATGATAATAAATGCAACCTAAGTGGAGTGGTGAGGTGATTAAATCTTGATGTTTGACGGCAGTTTCAAATAAACTTTTGGTAATCTTAAAATCTTTTTCTTCTTGATTATCATGGGCATAACTTAAGTAAATTATTCCTAAAAAATTCATGATGTACGGCATATATTCAACCGAAACGGCTTTGGCTGAATCGTCTTTGGAGAGCTTATCAATTACTTTTTTGAGCAAATATTTTTTTTGAATGCGGACTGCGCCGTTGGTCGGAATTATGGCACTGATGATTGCTCCGTAAATCAAATCTAATATTGCCGGCGGAAATTGGGATGGATTTTCAAAAAAAGAAGCCGGAAAGTAAAAACTATCCAATAAGGAAAGATATGTTTCTTCAGGGTGCTCATATTGTTGGGCGGTTTGAAAATTAAGGCGGATATGATTGTTTTCCCTATAACCCCAAATGATAACATCGGCATGTGTGTGTTCAATAATGCTTTGGCCTTTGTCGATTAAATCAAAGAGAGTTTTACTTTCAAGATTAAGGAAGTTTTTTTGAAAGATGTCATCAAAAAATCCAACTGCAAGTCCTTCTTTGGCGCTGAGCAGACGGGCTAAATTTTCTCCGCCATTACTCTCGATATTATCCAAAAAATCAATCACAACAATGCGAAATTTTATCGCATTATAAGAGGGTAAAACTTCGATTTTACCACGGGGGGCGGAAAAGATTTTTTTTAAGCCAGAGAGAATGCTCATTAATCTTTACTCATCTTTATTCTTGGGTCTTTTGATGCTGTTGAGGTTGCTTTTGAGGTCATTAAAAACTTCTTTGTTGATTTCGGAAAAACTTTGTTCCGGTGTTTGCCAATTTAATAGATGATGCAAAAACCACAAACTTAAAACGGTTCCTAATATCGGAAGGGAATAATTATTCGGAGCATAGGCTTGAAAACAGCCAAAAATTAGTAAAATGCAATTTAGTTTGGCTATGTTTTCACAAATTAAACTTGGTTCCAAACCAGAAATGTTGGTTTGGTATGTAATGGTATTGGATTGGATATTTTTATATTGGTCTTTCAGAGATAGTTTTTTGATAAGTGCTATGCAGATGTCTAAAATATATGATAAACTAAATATTAAAATTGGTGTTCCACAGCCTTCTTGCGCACAAAGAAGGTAAAATCCGGCGATAAAAAAGGCTAAAGCTTGGCAACCTGCCGTATTTAGGCGTAGTTGAGACGGATACCAATTGTAAATGGCAAAAGATAAGGTTACGGCAAGTAAAATGCCGCTCATGCCGCCAAACAAAACCGGAAGGGCGCCGATGAAAGAAAGGATAACAGCTCCTATAAGAGGAAAGGAGGTTTGGGTTGCCAAAAGACCGTCCAAACCATTGAGATATTGATAACAAAAAACAAAACCGCAAAAAATTGCAAAAGTTAAAAGTCGGTCGAGTATTAAAGGCAAGGTGCCGTTAAACAGCAGAAAGCCTTGTGGTAAAAAGATAGTTAAGATTAGGGCTGATATGATAAGGAGACTTGTTCCCATAATTTTAGAGCGGCAAAATCCAAAAAATGTTAGTATGCTTCCGCCAAAGATAAGCCCAATATTGATGAAGGAGATGTCAAATAGTTGGTCATATTGCGGGGGCAAAAACCAATAAAGAACAACAAAGCCGATGGTAGATGCGATTAAAAAGGGAACAATGGGATTGTTGTAGAATTTTTGTTCATCGGCAAAAGCTGGGTTCTTGTTGAGTACGGCATACCAAATATAAGACAAGAAAAAACAACTCAGAACAACGGCAAAAATTAACAAAAATGTTGCGTCCATCTTAAATCCCTCACATTAATATGGTTGTTTTATTTGTTTTTTATAATCTATTTTCGTGCGTTCTTCAACAATGAAGTTTTATTGTTCCTCAAGAAGATTGGTCTTTTAAGATTTGTTCATATAAGTCTTTAAGCAACACGTTTAGTGTGGGGAGTTGGCATTTGTTGTCAAACGCGGCTTGTTGGATGATTGAACTTAAAAAATCTAAATCTCCGGAATGAAAGTTTTGAATTTGCTCTGCCAGAGGAAAATTATATTGCGATGGAATGTTGAATACTTGTTTGAGAAGCTCATCGGGATTATATGGCGGAAGAGTTTTGGGTGGCAGAAGTGATATTTCTTGGAGGCACGATAAAAGTTGTTCTCTTAAAGCCTTGTTTTTGGTGATTTCAAAAATGTTTTTGCCGGAGGCGGCGGTCATGAGTGAACAAGGGGCGTAAATACAGAAAAAATTCCAAAAAGCAAGCGTATCCAAGCTGCAATTTTGGAGTTCAATATTGGCCTTTTGTGCCAGTTCGGAAAAGGCTTGATAATTATATGATGAGGTTTCGGCGCATAATATGATTTTTGGTGCCTGCCCGTAAACGGTGATTTGTTGGCTGCCAGATTTTAGCCAGCCTTCATAGTAGGCTTTGGTAACGGGATAGCCTAAAATATCAGAAATTAGATTTTCATCTTTAGCCGGGGTAAAGCTGATAATAGGGGTGTTTTTTAATTTGCTTTTGGTTAAAGACAGTAAGTTTGATTTTAACAATGTCGGGGTGGTGGCAATGATTACCATTTTGGCTTCTTCTCTTTGCCAGACAGCCGTTTCCAATCGGCAATGGAGTTTTTGAAGTTGATAATCTTCTTTGATGGTGATGCCATTGGTGCTTAAACTGGTGTTGTCTTGTTCTCCGGCAAGAATAATGGTGCGAATGCCCGAGGTGGTGAATTTGGCCGCTAGAAAATAGGCTATCGGTGTATTGCCTAAGATATATACGGGACTGCCCGTTAAGGCTAGCGGCTGTTCGGGTAACAAAGATGGTTTGGGCGAGGTTTGGGCTAAATTAATTTTTTTAAACAGCATTTATTTTACCTTGGTTAAGCGCGCAATGAAAAAGGCATCACATCCACCGTATGAGACTAAATGGAAGGGCAGTGTTCTGATGAAGCCTTCAGGCGTTATAATAGCAGGAAATTTTTCGGAAGTTAACGGCGAAATTTTAAATTCGTCGTGAGTTGTTAAAAAGTTTGATATTTGTTTTTCGCCTTCCTCTTTGGCAATGGAGCAAGTACAATAAATGAGCGTTCCTTGCGGAGCTAGAGCTTTGGAAATATGCTCTAAAATTTGTTTTTGAAGTTCGGCTTGGCGCAAAACGTCAAACTTGGTTTTGAGGTGCAAAACCTCAGGATGACGGCGGAAAATTCCGGTTGCCGAACAGGGAGCATCCAGTAAAATTACGTCAAAAGGTGTATCTGAAAAATCTTGCAGATAATGAAGTGCGTCGGCGCAAATGATTTTTTCTGGTGCAAAATGCAGACGCTCCATATTTTGTCTTAAGGTGTTTAATCTTTGTTGTGAATTATCAAGAGAGGTAACAAGAGCTCCTTTATTTATAAGCTGGGCGGTTTTTCCGCCGGGGGCGGCGCAAAGGTCAAGGACTCTTTTGCCTTTTAAATCAGGCAATGTCGATACAGCCAATGAAGCGGCATAATCTTGAACCCACCAGTGGCCTTCAGCAAAACCCTCAAGCGATTGGATTTTGCCTGAATTTGGCAAGGTGATGGTATTGTCTTCTATCCATTGACCTCCAAATTTTTCTGCCCAATATTGAGGATTGGTTTTTACACTAATTGTCAGAGCGGGTTCTTGGAGAGCGGAAGTTTGCAGTTGGCTAATGGTTTCTTTTGAATAGGAATTGTTTAATATCTCTAAAAAAGAATCGGGAAAAACTTCGTTTCGGTTATGTTTGAGCAAAATGTCTTTATCAGCGGCAATGCGTCTTAAAACCGCGTTGGCTAAACCGGCAATAAATTTATCACAATGCTTTTTTATGAGACCGACATAAGAGTTAATGACAGCATAATCCGGTGAGTTCATAAACAAAAGTTCGCAAATACCGGCTTCAATAGCAAAATCAGCAAAAAAGGCTTTGGCGGGGAGTTTCTTTTTGATGAATTGACGCATTACGTGGCGCAGAAAAACATGGCGGCGCAGAGTGGTTAAGGTCAACATCTTAATAAAACCATGTTCGGTGTCAGCGGTTTGCTCTAGTGTTTGGAGTGAAGATGTGTCTTTTTGCGTGATGATTTGGTGCAAAATTTCGGTTGCGATTTCTCTGGGGTCTGCCATATTTATCTTTCCTTTTGTTTGTGTCGCCATTTTAAGCAGATATTTGCCTAAATACAAGTGAGAAAATTATTTATGACTCTTGTCAAAATGAGAAAAATCATATACCTTTGTGCAAAAGTTAATTTTTTTTGCAGGAATACTGAAAATGAAAAAACAAGTGCTTTGTTTGTTGGGTTCGATTGTGCTTGTGTCCGGGTGCTCTTGGTTCTCGGCTCTTAATCCTTGGAGCGAAAATAAAAAGCCTCAAGCCCAACCTCAAGAACAAAATATCGTTGCTCAAAAAATAGTTAATCGCTATTTGTGGCAGGCAAGTTTGGAAAAAATGTCAAAAATGCCGTTGCAAAACACAGATTTACAAAACGGAGTGATTACCAGCGACTGGATGGTGGTTAACGGTGTTCCTAATGAAAAATTCAAAATCATTACAAAAGTCTTGGGACCCGATTTGCGGGCCGACGGCCTGAAAGTTGAAGTTTTAAAAATGGACAGAGTGGACGGCGAATGGGTTGAAGTGCAACCCAACCAAAGACTCGCTTCCGAAATTGAACAAATTATATTAAAACAAGCTAGTATTTTATACCGCAGAGCTGTTGCGGCTGGAGAGGAATAAAGAATAATGACAAAAAACGCTAGATATAACGGTAAAGAATCTTTTGATGAATGGAAAAAAGAGTGGGCTTTAGAAGAACGCTATAATTTTCACACCATTGAAGAAAAATGGCAAAAAATTTGGGATGATGAAAAAGCCTACAAGGTAGAAATTGATAAAAATAAGCAAAAATTTTATGCTTTGGTTGAGTTCCCCTATCCGTCAGGTGCCGGATTACATGTCGGACATCCACGCTCTTACACCGCTTTGGACGTGATTGCCAGAAAAAAGAGAATGCAAGGCTTTAATGTTTTGTATCCGATGGGGTTTGATGCCTTTGGTTTGCCCGCTGAGAACTATGCTATTAAAACCGGTGTGCATCCGGCCGTTTCTACCGAAGCAAATATTAAAAACTTTACCAGACAGATGAAATCTATCGGCTTTAGTTTTGATTGGGACAGATGCATTAACACTTCCGATCCGAGCTATTATAAGTGGACACAGTGGATGTTTATTAAACTCTTTGAAAAAGGGTTGGCTTATAAAGATAAAATGGCAATTAACTGGTGCCCGAGTTGTAAGGTTGGTTTGGCTAACGAAGAAGTTGTCAATGGTTGTTGTGAACGCTGTGGTGCCCAAGTCGTTCGTCGCAACAAAGAGCAATGGATGGTCGCTATTACCAAATATGCCGATAGATTGATTGATGATTTGAAAGATTTGGACTTTATTGACCGTGTTAAATCGCAACAAATTAACTGGATTGGACGTTCTGAAGGGGCTGAACTTGATTTTGGCTTGGTTGATGCAAATGGTAGCGCAATTGATGGTAAAAAATTAACCGTATTTACCACCAGACCCGATACGGCCTTTGGGGTTACTTATATGGTTTTGGCTCCGGAGCACCCGTATGTGGCTGAACTGATGAATCGTTTTGAAAACCAAGACGAAGTTAAGGCTTATGTGGCAAAAACCGCAACAAAATCTGACCTACAACGTTCGATGGATGATTCTAAAACAGGTGTCGAATTAAAAGGTATTAAAGCCAAAAATCCATATAACGGTAAACTCATTCCGGTCTTTATTTCCGATTATGTTTTGATGGGATATGGTACGGGTGCCATTATGGCGGTTCCGGCTCATGACCAAAGAGACTATGATTTTGCCAAAGCATTTAATTTGCCGATTATTCAAGTTTTGGCAGGCGGTGATATTTCAAAGCAAGCCTTTGAGGAAGACGGTGAACATATCAACTCCTCTTTCCTTGACGGAATGAACAAAGAAGATGGTATGAGAGCGGCAATTGATTATGCGGTGAAAAATGGCTTCGGTCGCTCAAAAGTAAATTATAAACTCAGAGATTGGGTATTCTCTCGTCAACGTTACTGGGGTGAACCTATCCCGATGGTTTATTGCGAACACTGTGGTTGGCAGCCAATTCCTGAGTCTGAATTGCCGCTGACTTTGCCTCCGGTTCCTGATTATCACCCCAATGATGAGGGCGAATCTCCGCTTTCTAAGGCTGATGAAAGCTGGCTTTATACCAAGTGTCCGAAATGTGGTGCTAGGGCTCGAAGAGAAACCGATACCATGCCTAACTGGGCAGGTTCTTCTTGGTATTTCTTACGTTATTGCGACCCACATAATGATAAAGAATTTGCCTCGAAAGAAGCTCTCGATTACTGGATGAACGTGGATTGGTATAACGGCGGTATGGAACATACCACGCTTCACTTGCTCTATTCTCGTTTTTGGCACAAGTTCCTTTATGATTTAGGCTTGGTTCCGATGAAAGAACCTTATCAACGCAGAACTTCTCACGGTATGATTTTGGCTGAAAACGGCGAAAAAATGTCAAAATCTCGCGGTAACGTTATTAATCCCGATGATATTATTGCCTCATACGGTGCTGATACGTTCCGTTTGTATGAAATGTTTATCGGGCCGTTTGACCAAGTCGCTATGTGGTCTGATGAAAGTTTGATGGGGGTTTATCGTTTTGTTTGCAAAGTTTATTCTTTGTTTGCAAAAGTTGATGAAACTCTTAAACCGAGTGTCGATGATTTGCGCGCTATGCACAAGTGCATTTTGGAAGTTACGGAACGTGTTGATCAGATGAAGTTTAATACCGCGGTTTCTTCTTTGATGACTTATGTAAATTACCTAAGCTCAAAAGACAAAATTGCAAAAGAGCTTTATGCTAGTTTGATTAAACTTTTATCTCCGTTTACGCCGCACTTGGCCGAAGAAATGTGGGCGCGTTTGGGCAACACAACTTTGGTTGTTAAGGAAACTTGGCCGAAAGGTGATGCAAAATTGGCTGAAGATACCGAAGTAACATACGCCGTACAAATTTGCGGTAAAATGCGCGGAACCATCCAAATGCCGAAAGATGCCTCCAAAGAAGATGTTGAAGCTAAGGCTTTGACGCTTGATAATGTTAAAAAACAGCTCGAAGGAAAAGAAATCAAAAAAGTAATTGTCGTTCCTAATCGGTTGATTAATTTGGTGGCTTAATTTAAATTTTCAGAGACGAATCGATTTTATGGGTTCGTCTCTGAAGTTTTGAGATAAAAGGAAATTTTATGAAAAAGAAACTGATTGCTGTGATTGGAATTTGTTTGCTGTCGGCTTGCGGTTTTGAGCCTTTGTATGTGCAGAAAAAAAGCGGTAGTCTTTTTTGGGGTGAATATGACCAATCAATCAGTTCCGAAATGGAAAAAGTTAAGATAGAAGCCTCAGGAGAGAGGTTCGGACAGCTTATTCGTAATGATTTGTTGGATTTGATGACGCCGCTTGGTGTTCCTCATAAACCTAAATATCGTTTAGTGATTACTCCTCAGCAAGAAGTTGTCTATGATCAAGCTCTGCGTAATGATATTACCGCTACCCGAAAACGGGTGGAATATACCGTAAATTATACAATGTATGAAGATGGAAAAGAAATTGTTAAAGGTAATTCGGTTGCTTATGGCAGTTATGATATTTTGGCAAATCCATATTCTATGACAATCGCTCAGAAAAAAGTTATGAAAGATTCAGCGCAAATTATTGCTAATGATATCAGCTTGCGTATTGCCGCTTATTTCCATTCTCGTATAACTAAACGAGGTTCAACACGTGATTTTTAAGCAAGTTCAAATTGATAAATTTTTGAAAAAGCCTGAACCTCAGATTAAGGCAATACTGATTTATGGCACAAATGAAGGCTTGGTGGCTGAATATGTCAAAAGTTTTGTAAAGTCGGTTTGTGCGGATGTGAACGATCCTTTCAGAGTGGCTTATTTGAATGGCACAGATGTTAACGCCGATTCCGGAATTTTATTCGGGGAATATGGTAGCCAATCCCTCATGGGTGGGCAACGCGTGGTCGTGGTCAGCGATGTCGATAATAATTTGACCAAAGTTATTAAATCTTTGTTTGAGACAACTAAGTCGGATACTTTGCTTATTTTGTCTTCGGGAAGTTTGAATAAAAAGTCATCTTTGGTGAAGTTGGGTGAAGACAGCGAAGATATTGCCGTTATTCCTTGCTATGAAGACAGAGATGAGGATATTTTTGCCGCGGCTCGTGCTAAATTTGTGGAAGGCGGTTATACGCTTGGTAATGACGCCTTACAAGTTTTGTGTTCACGCTTGTCAAACGACCGTAAAAGCTCAATGAGTGAAATTGACAAGCTGATGACTTATGTCGGAGACAGAAAAAATATTACGCTTGATGATGTGATGAAAGTCATTAGCGATAATTCAGCTTCAAGCGGAGATGATGTTTGCTATTATGCTGCAAGCGGGCAAGTGGCTAAGGCTTTGGCATCTTATGCTAAGTTGCTTAATGAAGGTAATGAGCCGATTTCGATTATCCGCAGTGTTACTTATCATTTTAACAAACTTCTTACCTGTCTGGGGTATATGGAGCAAGGGGAAACCGTTGATAAGGCTATTATGAAACTCACACCGCCGGTGATATTTTTTAGAAAAAATACGTTTAAATCGCAAGTCTCCTTGTGGCCGAAAGATAAGCTCTTTAGTGTGTTGGAGCTCTTATATAAATGTGAGAGAGATTGTAAGACTACCAATATGCCGGTGGAAGAAATTGCCAGCTATACATTAATGCAGATTGCTTCGGCGGCAGCTAAGCTTAATCGTCGCGGATATTAAAAAGAAATGAGCTTTTCTTATGATAAGAAAAGCTCTTTTTTTATGGTTATTCCTTTTTGCCGAATGGGTGGTCAAAAATAAGATAGATAGAGGAAAGTCCGACCAGAGTATAAACAATTCGGCTTAAAATGGTCATTGGACCAAAGATAAGAGATACGAGGTCTAAGTTTAAAACACCGACCAAACCCCAGTTTAGACCACCGATTAAGGTTAAAATAATAGCAATTTTTCTGACTAATTCCATAATTTCCTCCTAAAATTAATTTTCAAATTAATCCGAGTATGATATAGCTATCAAAAATTAACTTTCAATCGGTGGATGTAAAAATGTATAGCGCAAAATTTCAAACCTTTATTGAAATGTGGCAAAAGGACTTTGCCATTGAACGAACTATTGATGAAAAAATTTGTGTGGATAGGGACGGAAATCCCATTCCATGGTACACATATCCGGCAATTGAGTATTTGTCTCAATTTGATTATGGGGCTAAAAAAATATTTGAATTTGGGTGCGGTAATTCTTCTTTGTTTTGGGCAAATCGGGCGCAAAGCGTGACCAGCATTGAAGATAATTTGAAATGGTTTGAAAAATGGCAACAAGAATTTCATCATGAGAATTTGGATATTCGTTGGCGTGATGAAGGTGAGATTTATGAAAACGCTATTTTTGAAGATGACACGCTCTATGATGTGATTGTGGTGGATGGCAAGCGTCGGGCAGAATGTGCAGCCGCAGCAGTGCAAAAAATGGCACCCAATGGTATGATTATTTTAGATGACAGTGATAGAATTAACACTAGCCAAGAATATGTTAAGGCCGTGGAAAATTTGCGTAAGGTGGATTTGATTCAGGTTGATTTCTATGGTTTTTGCCCAATGAATTGCTATACCAAAACCACGTCGGTTTTCTTATCGAGAAAGTTTGATTTTGTTTCAAAATATCCGGTACAGCCGATTAACGGAATCGGTAATCTATGGTCTATGCAGAGAAAAGACCGTAAAGAGTTTTTTAAGAAAAATGGCTGATGTTAGGCTGACTTTTGGGTGATGAGCTCAGGCAACTTATCAAGCAATTCTTGGTGGGTAAGTTGAAAGTCGCTTTCAATCCATAATTCTTCCAAATCATCCAAAACTTCTCCGATTTTGCGGTTGTCTTGAATGCCGGCGGCAATTACGTCTCTTCCTTTAACCGAAAATTCAGGTAAGTTGATTTCGGCAATATGTTGCAAGCGGTCGCGCAAGTCGGGGAGCATTTGGTGCTTGAATGCGCAAGTCAAAATCAGTTTGTCTCTGGCAAAATCGTTGCCATGGCGGTAGATGATTTGGCGGAGCTTTTTCTCGTCTAAAAAGTCACTTAACTCATAGTTATATCTGGTCCAGCTTAAAAAATCTTCTTTTTGTTTGTTGCTGAGTTTGAGGCGAGAGGCCAGATTTTGAGCCAAGGATTCGTCTGGATTATAAAGCGTAAACAAACGGCGAAGCGGCGCGTTGGGAAGGTCCGGCGTGTGAATGATGTTGATTAGAAAATCAAGCTCAGACATGGTTTGAGAATCGGGTAAGACATAGCTCATAATCTCATTTTCACGCATGATGTTTATGGTCTCAATGACTTTGGGAGTCATGAACAATTTGAACAATTCATCACGGATACGCTCTAACGAGAGCTGACGCAAGCCTTCTTTGTTGTCACGGCAAGCTTGGAGCGCTTTTTGGTCAATCGGGGCTTTTGAAAAAATAGAGTAGAAACGGAAAAAACGCAAAATACGAAGGTAGTCTTCTTTTATGCGCTGGTTGGCATTACCGATAAAGCGGACAATGCCTTTTTCCAAATCATCAACCCCGTTGTAGTAGTCAAAAACATTACCTTTTTCGTCGGCATAAACCGCATTAATCGTTAAGTCGCGGCGAGAGGCATCTTCTTCCCAATCAGAAGTGAAGACAACTTCGGCATGGCGCCCATCGGTTTTGACGTCTTTTCTTAAAGAGGTTACTTCCAAAACCTGATTATCAATCACAACGCCAAGGGTTCCGAATTTGATGCCAATCGGAATGGTTTTTATGCCGTTTTCTTCGCAAATTTCTACCAACTCGTCCGGAGATAAATCGGTGGCAAGGTCAAGGTCAAATCCTTTTAGTCCGGCAATAGCATCGCGTACCGCACCACCGACAAAGCGCAAAACGCCACCATGGGTTTCTACAATGTTAAATAAACGTAAGACATTTTTATTGGTTGTCAGATTTGAGATATCTAAATACTTATCCTTAAACATATTCTTCAGACTCGTTGTTAGCTTTTGGCCTTATTGTTAACAGTTTTTATAACTTTTTCCAGTATATTATTTGCAAATTTATAACTTTGTGGGTAGATAGGTATGAAAAATTTTATTTTTGCACTTTTGGTAACTTTTTTAGCTAATGTTTCTTTGGCGCAAGCCGCACCGCAACTCATCGGCGAATATGATGATTGGGCGGCGTATTATTACAAAGACGGTAAAGGTATGATTTGCTATATGGCTTCAACGCCAAAAAAAGATGAGGGCAAATATACCAAACGCGGTGATATTTATGTGGTTATTACACATCGTCCGTCTGAAAAAAGTTTTGACGTGGTTAATTTTGTTGCCGGTTATACTTATAAAAACGGCTCAGATATTGAAGTAAAAATCGGCAAAGACACTTTCGGACGTTTCTTTACCGACGGCGATAAGGCTTGGGCAATTGATGACAAAGCCGATAGAGAGTTGGTTGAGGCTATGAAGCGTGGAAACCGAATGATTGTTCACGGAACATCAAGCAAAGAAACCGCAACCAAAGACACCTATTCTTTGAAAGGCTTTACGGGAGCTTATAAAGCTATTAGTTCTAAATGTAAGAAGAAATAATCATGAGTGAAAAAATCGAGTTAGTCGGCTTAAATCTGGAAGAATTAACCGCGCATTTGGCCGAAATCGGGGAACCCAAATTTCGCGCTAAGCAAATTTATCAATGGGTTTATGTGCACGGGGCAACCGATTTTGCGCAAATGACCAACTTGTCTAAAGATTTGCGCACACGTTTGGCCGAAAAATTCAGCCTGACCAGACCCAAAATCGTTACCGAGCAAATCTCAAAAGACAAAACGCATAAGTGGCTTTTGGAGTTTGCTGACGGGCAGAGAATCGAAACAGTTTATATTCCCGAAGCCGATCGCGGCTCGGTTTGTATTTCTACTCAAGTCGGTTGTGCGGTCGGGTGCACGTTTTGCCATACCGGCTCGCAAAAAATTACACGCAATTTAACTGCCGGCGAAATTGTCAGCCAATTTATGGTGGCACGCGATGTCTATCAAGAGTGGCCGAGTACCAGCCAAGAGAATCGTCTGATTTCCAATATTGTGGTGATGGGAATGGGTGAGCCTTTGCACAATGTCGATAATGTGATTGCCGCACTCAAACTCCTAACTGATGGCGATGGAATAGCCATTTCTAAGCGCAAGGTAACTTTATCAACCTCGGGAATCGTGCCGAATATGTTGCGGATTGCCAAAGAAACCGGTGTGAAATTGGCGGTGTCTTTGCATGCCCCGAATAACGAAAAACGCTCGCAGATTATGCCGATTAATAAGCGCTATCCGATTGAAGAAATTTTGCAGGCTTGTCAAGAATATCAAAAGATTGTTACCAGCCGTTTTATCACTTTTGAATATTTGATGCTAGACGGCATAAATGATTCACTTGATGATGCACGTCAATTGATAGATTTGATGAAAAAATTCAAAATCGGAGCAAAGTTTAATTTGATTCCGTTTAATCCTTGGCCGGGTTGTCCCTATAAGCCATCGTCTAATAATCGAGTGCATGCTTTTGCCAAAGAGCTTGAAAAAGCCGGTTTCGCAGCCCCTATTCGTATCGCCCGCGGGCAAGATATATTGGCGGCTTGTGGTCAGCTCAAAAGTAAAAAGCTTGTCTAGCTGGTAACTAGAGCAATTTTACGCGGTCTCGAAAAATTCACCTACGCTTATGTAGGCTAAAATTTTTCTCGCCGCTAGAAATCACTCTATTTACGCACGCTATCCAAGCTTTTTGTAAAAAACTCGTCTGTGAGCAGCGGTACTTTCGCCTTTATTTCTTATTGTTCGATTTGGGTTAGAGTATGTGCTAAATTTACGGCGCCTTGAGTTTTTCTAATGGTTTTAATTAGTGTTTGTGGTGGAATTTCACTTAATGATGACAAAGCTGTGATATATTCTCCGGCAGTGTTTGAAGCGGCCTCTATTTTTAATTCATTATATCCAAATAAAGAGAATCTTCGAATTGCAACATTCTTTTTTATCTGAGCTTGAGCTGTTTTATTTGATGTGCTTTTTTCCATATCAATATATACACCATCGCGATGGTATTGCCACATTCCTCCTGAGGCAACGTCGGTTAACCAACTGGGCCAAAAGGAAAGGTTTAATATCGCTAATTTATTGAGATTACTTCTAAGAATTAATTGCTTGTCTTCAAATCCTTTTTTTTGTGCGCGTATGATTACGGTTGATGATTTTCTTTCTAATGGAAAAATGCAAGGAGTTTTGCAAATTTCCATCCCATCAACATATATTTTTACATCCTTTTGATTGGAGTCAAAACTTATGTCTTGTGTGCTTCCGCTAAATAAGGTTCCGCAAGCAGAAAGGGTTAGTATTAATGCTGTATAAAGTACGATTTTTTTCATGAGAACATCCTTATTTGTGGTTAAAATAAAACCCGCGCTTTTTTTCGTAAAAGGCGGGCGGATGTTCGAAAACCGTATACGTTTAGACGGCTCGGCTTATTTGGCCAAAGCCTTATTCACCGACATCCGTCCGAAAGCAGACTAAACGTCGGCACAATCTTTTAAGTCGTGTGCACACGACTAAACGTATTAAGGGTTTTCGAAGCCCTGGGATATGTTTTTTGACATATCTTGCTTGTAGACTAGAGATTAATTTTGCAAATGTAAAGTAAAAATAAGCTAATAAAACTGAAATTATTTAAATGAGGGAGGCGATTTCGGCGCGGACTTCATCCAGACCTTCGCGTTTTTCGGAGCTGGTGGTGAGGGCTTTAACGTATGCAGCCGGGTGTTTGGCGATTTTTTCTTGTGTGGCTTTTAAGACCTTTTCCAATTCCTTGGCGCTGATTTTATCGCTCTTGGTTAAGATGATTTGATAGGTAACGGCTGCTTTATCCAGCATCTCCATGATTTCTTCATCTACCTTTTTAATACCGTGGCGCGAATCGATTAACACAAAAACACGTTTGAGATTTACTCTTCCCTGCAGGTAGGTAAAAATGAGTTTTTGCCATTGTTTGACCAGTTTTTCGGGGGCTTGAGCATAGCCATAGCCCGGCAGGTCAACCAGATGTAATTTATCACCAAGATTAAAATAATTAAGTTGTTGGGTGCGCCCCGGGGTGTTTGAGGTTTTGGCCAAGCCTTTTTGTTGGGTAACGGCATTAATCAGACTCGATTTGCCAACGTTGGAACGTCCGGCAAAAGCCACCTCCGGCATATCGGTTAAAGGCAATTGCGATAAATTGGCAACGCCTAAGACAAATTGCGCCGGAATCTGAAAAAGTTGCTTTCCTGCTTCAAGTTGTTCTTTTGAATATTCCTCCGGCGCAAAGTCCATTAGTTTACTCCATTCTTACGCATAATTGCTTTTTGTTGAATGATGGAGAGAATGTTGCTCAAAGTCCAGTAAATGACTAAACCTGAAGCAAAGTGTCCCAACATAAAGGTAAAGATAACCGGCATTAGGGCAAACATGCGTGCTTGGTCTTTGTTGGTCGGGGTGGGGTTGAGTTTTTGTTGAACAAACATGGTGATACCCATAATTATCGGCCAAACACCAATATCTAGCAAGCTTGGAACCGGGAAATGCAACAAGGTTGACAAGACCAATGGGTCAGGAGCTGAAAGGTCTTTAATCCAACCAATGAACGGAGCATGGCGAATT
This sequence comes from uncultured Pseudomonadota bacterium, assembly GCA_949295995.1. Classification (GTDB taxonomy): domain Bacteria; phylum Pseudomonadota; class Alphaproteobacteria; order RF32; family CAG-239; genus Scatocola. Next base: position 23,959 of record CASFNK010000032.1, on the reverse strand, counting down.
TCAATTGAGATATTCAAAACCTTGTACAAAGAGAAGAATACCGGAATTTGAATCAACATCGGTAAGCAACCTGCTGCCGGATTGATTTTTTCGCGACGATACATCTCCATCGTTTCTTGTTGGAGTTTCATCTTATCGTCTTGGTAACGTTCTTGCAGTTCTTTTAATTTTGGTTGAATTTTCTTCATCTTAGACATGCTGTCATAAGACTTGTTGGCAATCGGGAACATAACTAAACGGAGCAAGGCTGCAAACAGCAAAATAGCCCAACCCATGTTGCCGATGAAGTTGTATAAAAAGTCTAAGATATAGAAGAACGGTTTGGTTAAGAAATAATACCAACCAAAGTCAACCGCTAAGTCAAACTTAGGAATGTTGAGCGATGTGGTATATTCATCCAATAATTTAATTTCTTTAGCTCCGGCAAAGAGTTTTACATCAGCATTGCCGACATCCCCCGAAGCAATTGTAACCGGAGAGCCGACATAATCGGTTTGGAAAGTGTTTTCTCCGGTGCTGGAAAATTTAATTGTGTTAGGTGTCGAACTATTTACAATCAAGGCACTAAACCAGTAGCGATCCGAAAAACCGGCCCAGCCTTGAGTGGTTTTATATTCTTTGGCTTTATCTTCTACCAAATCTTTATATTTGAGTTCTTGTAAGTTGTTGTCAACCACGCCGATAAGGCCTTCGTGAACCACGCTGGCCGAAGTATTTAAGTTTTCAAGTTTGCGGTTGATTAGTCCATAAGGGTATAGGGTTACCGCTTGATTAGAATTGTTGATGACGTTTTGTTGAATGGTGAACATATAGTTTTCATCCATGCTGATTTTGCGGATGAATTTTAAACCTTGGCCATTGTTCCATTCCATAACAATCGGGGTCTCAGGGGTGAGCTTTTGTCCCTTAACGCTCCAGATGGTGTCCTTATTGGGCAAGTTTACTTTAGAATTGGTGCTCAGCCAGCCAAACTCCGCATAATATGGGGCTTGAGTTTGAGCCGGAGCAAACAGCTCAACATCGGGGCTGCCTTCTTCCAAAGTTTGTTTGTATTTTTCAAGCATAAGATTGTCTAAGCGACCGCCTTTAGTGCGAATTGAACCGCTTAAGGCAGAACTGGAAATTTGAATGCGAGAATCTTTGGCGATAACTTCTTGCGTTGTTTCCGGCTCGGCTTGCAAAAGCTCTTTGGCATCCATATCGGTTACGGGTGTGGCGGGCAAATTGCCTTGAGGAGCGGAAACTTCAGGAGCTTGGCTCGGGGTTTGGCTTGGAAAAAAGTAGTTGGTTATGAAAATGACGGCTATGGACAAGATAATTGCCAAGAACAAGCCTTTCATTTCGTCTCGCATTATAAATATCTCCTATTTTTTATTTGTTATGGCTTGGTTTTACATTATATTCTTATTTAACGCAAGGATTTATCGTGGGTTATTCGTTTTCTTTGGCGGTACGGGATCATAACCTTCTCCGCCCCATGGGTGGCAACGGAGTAATCTTTTGGTTCCAAGGTACAGTCCTTTGACAATTCCGTGTGTCAGAATGGCTTCAATCATATATTGCGAACAAGTGGGGCGATAGCGGCAACAGCCCGGAAACAAGGGGGAAATAAATTTTTGATAAAACCTAATCAGTGCTATCAGAAGATGTTGGAACAGCTTGCTCATTTGCTTTGCTTTCAAACTGTTTGTTGAGTTTTTTTAAGCTCCATTTCAAATCCTCACAGAGCTTGGAATAAGGACAATCGGCCGTGTTATAACGACCAATCAATATATATTCATAGCCCGGTAAAAGCCGGTCGTAATGTTCCCTTAAAACAGCTCTTAATCTGCGGCGGGCGCGATTGCGAATATGGGCTTTGCCTAGCTTTTTGGTGGTGGTAAAACCAATTTTGGCAATTTGTTCTGAGCCGCATAAACTTTGAGCCGCCTGCAGGATAAGTGTTGATGTTACCATCTTCAATCCCTGCTTGGCGACTCTTAAAAAATCTTTGCGTTTCTTTATTGTTAAAACGGCAGTCATTTTTTATTATGCGGAAAGTTTAGCGCGACCATGTTTGCGACGAGCGGCTAATACTTTGCGTCCGCCGGCGGTGGCCATGCGTGTGCGGAAACCATGACGGCGTGCGCGGACCAATTTACTTGGTTGATATGTGCGTTTCATTTATTTTCTCCGGTTAAAAAGCAAGTCTGACTTGCTTGAATTATTATTGATTATTTAAGCCTTTTACTTTCAAAAGGCCTCGGACACTTCGTCTTATAGCCAAATATTTGATATCTGTCAATAAAAAAACCTCTCGCTTGAGGCAAGAGGTTTTTCGTTGTTTCTTTGTGATTAGCGGCGGTCGCCGAATAATCTTAACAGTGCCAAGAACAGGTTGATGAAGTCCATATACAAAGCCAAAGCTCCTGAAATGGCTTTGCGTGAGGATAAATCACCCGTATCGCTTTCGGCATAAATTTCGCGGATTTTTTGAGTGTCATAAGCTGTTAAACCAGTGAAAACAATAACGCTCAAAATCGATAAAGCAAAGTCTAAGCCGCTGCTCTTCAAAAAGATGTTTACCAAGCTGGCGATGATGATACCCCATAAGCCCATAATCATAAATGAACCCATAGAGGTTAAATCTTTACGAGTGGTGTAGCCGTAAATACTCATGCCGCCAAATGTGGCCGCCGTTACCAAAAAGATGCGGGTAACGCTGGCACCGGTATAAGCCAATAAAACGGGAGTTAAGGCAACGCCCATTAATGCGGCATAGCCCCAATATACTCCTTGAACTTGTGCCAGTGAGCCACGGTTTAAAACCCAACCAAAAGCAAATACCATAATAAACGGTGCCAACATAGCCAACCATCCTAAGCCTGACAGACCGACAACGCCGTTGGCGCTAATGGTGAAAAATAATTTTAACAGAGCCGGGGTGTTCATGATTATATATGAGGCGAGAGCCGTAATGCAAAGTCCTCCGGCCATATAGTTGTAAACACGCATCATGTATTGGCGCAACCCTTGGTCAACATAAACTTGTGCTGAGGTTTGAGCAACATTGCGTTTCGTAATCATTGTTCGTTTTCTCCTTACATTCGTTGTTTGTATTTAAAATATAGGGAGGATTTTGGTGATTATCAAGTTTTTTGTTATTCGCTTTAATAGAGAGGGGATTTATTCGTAGGTATAAAGCTCTTTGCCGTGGCGGTGGAGCCAATCTTTGCCTATTTCTGCTTGGGGATAAAGTTCTAGTACGCATTTCCAGAAAGAGCGGGAATGGTCTTGATGCAGAAGGTGGGCAACTTCATGTGCTACCAAATAGTTTATTGCTGTTTCGGGGGCTAGAGATATGCGCCAATTATAGTTAATGTTATGTAAAGATGAGCAACTCCCCCAGCGTGATTTGGTGTCTTTTATCGTAACATCTTTGAGCGGACATCCCAATTTGTTGGCGAGGGCTTTGGAACGTGTCCAGAGCTCTTTGCGGGCTTGGCGTTTCAAATAGTCTTTAACTCGACGGTGCAAAAATTCGCTTTGTCCGGAGATGTATAAACAGCCGTTTTCTTCACGTGAGCCTCTTTGTTGCGGGGCGTGGCGAATGGTTAGCTCTTTGCCAAAAAATGTGATTTTTGAACCATCTTGAAATTTTTGAGTTTGCGGAATCTTGTTTAGGCTTTGCTCTATCCAATCTTTATAGCCCATAACAAAATCTATCGCTCGTTTGGCAGAACAGCGATTGGGAATGGTTAAAATGGGAAGGCGTTCCTTTTGGTCAATGCGCAGGGTTAGACGTTTGGCTCGCGGAGATTTGACAACCTTGAGCGGAAAGTCAACTGCTGCTTCAATATCATAGGTCTTCCCAGTCAACAAGGTAATCTTCATAATCTTTTACTTCCGTTTCACATACAAGAGAGCGATTGCTTAAATCCATGCCGGCTTCTTTGACCGAGGCGGCTTTTTTGGTGATGAGCGGGTGCCAAGAGGGGAGGTCATAGCCATTGTCTAACAGCCAATAAGCACAAGTCTTAGGGAGCCAGCGAGGTTTTTCGCGGATGGCTTCTAAGTCAATATCGCGGCAATCAGGGACTTTTTCAAAGCGGTGAGGGTAAATCTTGCAGAGGCAACTCTTGCAGTCCAAAAACCGGCAATAGGTGTTGGTGAATTTGATTTTGCCTTTAATTTCCAACTTATTTAAGCAACATTTACCGCAGCCGTCGCAGAGCAATTCCCATTCGGCTTTGCTCATTTCTTTGAGTTTTTTATGTTTCCAAAATTCGGGTTCAATTTCAGGAGGAATATTATCAAACCGTGATTGCGGGTCGTATTCTTCCTCAAGCTCGTAAGTCTTGTTTTGAGAGGTCATTAGAGCTCCTCCCAATCAACAATATGGTCTTCAAGCTCCTCTTCCGAAACCAAAAGCTCTGATACGCAACGCCCCGCAATGCTTTGGCGTTGGGGACGGGGGCGACCTTCAACCAGAGCGCGGTAGGCACAAGTCTTTGGCATCCAAGAGATTTTATCAACATTATCAGGTGTGAGTTTTAGGCAAGTCGGAACCAACTTACAACGCTCGCTATAATGTGTGCAATCGCAAGTATCAGTATCCATATAGCGGCAAACAACGTTGGTATAGTATATTTCTTCGGTGTCGTCATCTTGAAGTTTTATCAGGCAACATTTGCCGCAATGATTGCATACGGCTTCCCATTCCTCGGGGGTATATTCTGTTATGGGTTTACTCATGGGTGCAATTTCTCCTCAATGGTTTTGTATAAACCACGCAGTAAAGAAACGCTTATCATCACAAAGGCAAAAGTAAACATACAACAATAGCCAAACAGTAAAATAAAGTATTTTACCGCTGTTTCGCCAATTTGCGCCAGATATGTCTTAACCAATTTGCTCAGGGAGGTACTCCTCTTTCGTAAGATTGCCAAATTGGGCAAAGTCGCCGTTCCAGAATAGTTGAACCGTGCCGGTCGGACCATGACGTTGTTTACCGATAATGACTTCACCGATGTTGGCGGTGGCTCTAACACGGTTTTGCCATTCTTCTATACGGTGTTGCAGGTGTTCCGGTGTCTCGCTAGCTTTTTGTTTCGGCTCTTCGTTTTGAATGTAGTAGTTTTCACGATATACAAACATTACAATATCCGCGTCTTGCTCGATTGAGCCGGATTCACGCAAGTCAGACATTACGGGGCGTTTGTCATCTCTTTGTTCGACACCACGGTTTAATTGTGATAAGGCAATAACCGGAACGTTTAATTCTTTGGCCAAAATTTTCAGACCACGGGAGATTTCTGATAGTTCTTGCACACGGTTGCCTTCGTTTTTTTTGCTGCCGCTGCCGACAATTAATTGAATATAGTCAATGACTATCAAGCCCAAACCTTTGTTGCGTTTGAGGCGGCGGGCACGTGTGCGAATCGTGTTGATGTTCAGACCCGGTGTGTCATCAATATATAAAGGAATCTTTTCCAGCTCTCGCACAGCGGCGGCAATACGGGTAAATTCGGCATTGTCTAATTCTCCGGTACGCATTTTATGCCCGTTGGTTTGGGTAACCGTGGCAAGAATACGGCTGGCTAGTTGGTCGGCCGACATCTCAAGAGAGAAAAAGGCAACGCCTTTGGATTTGGGGTCCATATTCTTTTCATGACTCATATATTCGGCGACATTGTAAGCTATGTTGGTTGCCAGTGCGGTTTTGCCCATAGCCGGACGTCCGGCGATAATGATTAAGTCGGAATTGTTTAGACCGCCGGTTTTGTTATCCAAAGCATCAAGTTGAGTGGGAAGACCTGAAATTTTTCCGTCTTTTTGATAGGCAGCTTCAATATGTCCTAATGAGGAAGTTAAAGCTGTTCCGAAATCTATAAATCCACCATGGGCGTCGCCCTCATTAGAGAGGTCAAAGAGTTTCTTCTCCGCCATTTCTATTTGGGAAGTGGCGTCATTGTCCAAGTCCTCTTTCATCGCCTCGTTGACAATCTCATAACCGGTGTTGATGAGTTCGCGTCTTAAATATTTGTCATAAATAAATTGCGCATAATATTCGGCGTTGGTGAGGGGTGAGGCACTGTCTGCCAATTTAACCAGATATTGGTGTCCGCCGACTTCGGCTAACGAGCCTTCTTGCTCAAAGTAGTTCTTAAGAGTGATAACATCGGCAACGTGTCCTCTTTGGATGAGCTTGGCGATGACTTCAAAAATTTTTGAGTGAATCGCGTCGGCAAAATGCTGCGGTTTGAGAAATTCAGAGACTCGCTCAAAGGCCTTGTTGTTGGCAAGAATCGCGCCAAGTAAGGCTTGTTCGGCTTCTAGGTTTTGCGGCAATAGCGCAGCATCTGGTTTTTCCATAGTCTTTACTCTTTAGATGGGGTTGATTAGATGAACAAGGTTATAACGTAAATTTTTAGAAAGGCAATCGCTTTTTTTTAAGTTATTTTTATCCCCTGTGAATTGTGGGGATAATGGGGATAAAAAAATCCTCCTTCACTAGGAAAGAGGATGTTTTCAGTAGCTTTTAAGCTGATAATTATTTAGAAGCCTTTGATTTTGCAATGCTTTTTTTGATTTTTTTAGCTTCTTCAGTTAACTTAGCGTTAGAGGTAGATTCGAGGTAAGAATCTAATCCGCCATTGTGTTCAATGGTACGCAAAGTTGCAGAAGTAACTTTCAGCTTGAAAATTTTACCCAAAGTTTCGCTCAAAAGAGAAACTACTTGAAGATTCGGCAAAAAACGACGACGAGTTTTGTTGTGAGCGTGGCTGACATTGTTGCCGCTCATTGCGCCGGTGCCGGTTAAATCACATTTTTTAGCCATGTCAATATATCCTTAATTTATTGATAAATAAATCTTGTTGCTTGTTAATAGCCATAAAACTGTAAGGAAGTCAAGAAAAATTTGCGTAAAAATCGAAATTATTGTAGAAATATAATAATTTCTGGTGTAAAAACGTCCAATATCTTATGTACCCGTAGCTCAGTTGGATAGAGTGTTGGCCTCCGACGCCAAAGGTCGTGGGTTCGAATCCCCCCGGGTACGCCATAAAATAAAGAGGTCGCTTGTCGGCCTCTTTTTTTATGCAGAGTATCGGCGGATTTGAACCCGCGAGAAAGTGTATATTATTTTATGATTCTTTAAAGTTTTTACGTTTATATTTGGTTTGAGGAGATGATGATGATTGTTTGTGAAAATATCAAGCCAGATGAATATAATCAAGTTGTTGATTTGGCCGTTGAAGTGTTTATGGAAGATAAATTTTTTATCAAGTATTGGCCAGATGAACGAATAAGACGTGAAAATTTAGCTGAGATTTATCGGGACGGGTTGGAAATTTGTGATAAAAATTTCGGCGGAACGATGGTATCCAAACTTGATGGAAAAGTTGTCGGATTCTTGATGTATTTTGATTATGTGAAATTTCGTAAAGCAAATTTAGCTGATTTTAAAAAAGTTTTCGGAATTGAAATTCAGCATAATCATGTTGCGCCGCTATCGTTTGCAAAAATTCACCGTTTGGTGATTAAATCCAAACAAAATCCGGTTTATGTGTTGGCTATCGGCGTGGGTAAAAATTATCAACATCAAGGAATCGGAAAAGCGTTGTTTACCGATTTTTTGAAACGCTTTGAGGGCAGAGTTATTATGAGCGACATTTCCGGACCGTTCTTCTTGCGCTTGTGCCAGAAATATGGTTTTGATTTGGCACCGATTTCAGATGTTTGTTATGTGGCAGTCAGTAAATAATTTAGAGAGGAGAATATGCCTTTTATCGTTGTAAATACTAATGCAGATGTAAAAGTTTCTGAGGATATGTTGAATGATTTTTCTAACCTGGCGGTAGAAGTTTTAGGTAAACAAAAAAATTATATCAGCGTGATGATTAATACCAAACAGAAGATGTTGTTTGGTGATAGTTTGCAAAATATCGGGGCTTTGATTGAATTTAAGTCTATCGGTTTTGGTGATAAACGCCCTATCTTGGCTGAAAAACTCAAAAATTTAGCAATCGATTATTTTGATGCTCAGGGATTGTTTGTGGGCATTGAGTTTGTTGATATGAGTGCGCAAAATGTTAGTCATGACGGAAAATTAATGGGATAATAAGACAAAATTGACAAAATATTTGCTTTTTAATGTTTTTTATTTTATGATAAAATAAAGACGTTTGTTAGAGTGAGGTTTGTATGAAGTCGGAATATAAAGATAAGTTATTGCAGGAATATAAAAATTACGGTCTTCAACCCGTAACGATAAAACTTAATAATGAAGAAATTATTATTCCGGCGGAATATGTGGTCGGCAAAGAAAAAGAAGAGGCGCAAAAGTCTTTTTTCAGGGATTATTTTGATTTACAGAAAAAAGATTTGAAAAGCTATAAAAGTGCAGGTATTAAACCTCAAACAGTTGAAATGAACGGGGTGTCTTATATTGTACCGTTTAAGTGGCGGGATAAAAAATATAAAGACACTAAAGTTGTTGAATTTGTTTTGAAAAAAGCCAAAGCAAAATATAATCATGCAATTGCCTTAACCTGTAAGTTGGATAAAGCATATCCTAAAAGAAAATATACGGTTGAAGTTGATGCCGACCATGTTGCAGATATGCAAAAGGCCTATAATCGCTATGTCTTGAATAAATGTGTCGATAAGTCAAAATATGCCGTGTTAAAAGCCGCGGAGATGATTGCCTCTTCCGTTAGACCAATGAGAGGCAAAAAGTCGGCTTTTAAGGTGAGTAAACTACAACGTAATCTCAAACATGCCACAATCGGAAGTTTGATTGTTGGCGGTATGGTTGTTAGTGGTTACGGGTTTTTATCGGCTCGCCAAAATGCGCAACAAAAGGATAATCAGCCAAGTAAAGACAAAGTGGAAGTTGAGATTCAACAAAATAATCAGACGGCCGAGACTTCTGAAACTACGGTTAAATTTGAAGAGGCTCAAAAAAGGATTAGCCAAAAATCTCAAGAAACGAAAGCAAAACAGAATAAAGAAGAACAAGTAAAAGAAAGTGCGACAGAAACTTTACAAAAAGTTAGGACGCCAGATGTTAAACGTTCAGATGCTGCAAAATTGAGGTTGTTTAACAAATTTATGGCGGAGATTTTTGAAAGTGAAGGCGGTTATGGTGATAAAAAGACGATTGACCAACCGACAAATATGGGAATTATTCAGCCTACTCTTAATGCTTTTATGAAGCGATATCCGGATTTGGCAAAAGCAAATCATATTTCAAAAAATTTGAAACAGTTGAAGCGTAGTCAAGCAAAGCTCATTTATCAAAAACTTTATTTTGAGCAATACAAAATAGGTGATTATAAAAACGAGAGTATCGGGTTGTTGGTTTTTGATATTTATGTAAATCATGAACCCAATACGGCTAAAAAATTTATTGATCAAGCCTTGAAAGCTGCACGTAAAACAGGTGTTGAACTTAGTCTCCCAACATCAACAACACAAAGAGTAAATGTCGTTAATTCTTTGGCGGATTATCCCGAAGCAGAAGCGGCTTTTTATAAGCAAATGATGTTGGAGAGAAAATTCCACATGTATAAGGTAACGGGTAAATGGAGCTCAAAATTTGCTGATGGCTTGAAAAATCGGGCAAATAAATATGATAAGCGGTATGTTCCGACCTTTCGTCAAAATACTATGTTGGTGATGAATTCGAAAAACACCAAACAAAAATAGCATTTTTCTTAACGTGAGATTGACATTAAGCCGTTGTTGTGCTAGAAATTTTTCGGTTTAAAATTTTATTTAAGGACAACAACAATGACATTGAAATTATACAATACATATTCTCGTAAAGTCGAGGAACTGGTTCCCTCTAATCCTGATGGGGTTATCAGAATGTATTGTTGTGGTCCTACGGTTTATAATTTTGCGCATATTGGTAATTTACGTACTTATGTGTTTGAAGATGTGTTGCGCAAAACGATTAAACGTGCCGGCTTTGCTCTGAAACATGCCATGAATATTACCGATGTCGGACACTTAACAAGCGATGCCGACGAGGGTGATGATAAAATGGTTTTGGCTGCCGAAAAAGAGCACAAAAGCGTGATGGATATTGCTCGCTACTATGAAGATACTTTCTTTAAGCACACAAAAGCTTTGAATATTGACAGACCGGATGTTGTCTGCCGTGCAACAGAGCATGTTCAAGATATGATTAAATTTGTTGAGAAATTGGAAGAAAAAGGTTTTGCTTATTTCTCTAACGGTAATGTGTATTTTGATACGGCTAAATTTCCGGCATACGGTGCATTGTCCGGTCAAAGAAGAGATGATTTGCGCCACGGCGCCCGCGTTGAAGAAGATGAAAATAAGCGCAACAGCTCGGACTTTGTGTTGTGGTTTACGGTTTCTAAATTTAAAAACCAAATTTTGCAATGGGACACGAAATGGGGGCGCGGTTATCCCGGCTGGCATATTGAATGCTCAACAATGTCAATTAAGCACTTAGGCGAGTACTTGGATATTCACTGCGGCGGGGTTGATCATATTGCCGTTCACCATGAAAATGAAATTGCCCAAAGTGAGGCTTATCTCGGTCATAAGTGGTGCGAATGCTGGATGCATGGCGAATTTTTGCAGATGAAGAATGATGAAAAAATGTCAAAATCAAAAGGAAATTTCATCACTCTTGATACCTTGATTGAGAAGGGATATCAGCCAGAGGCATATCGCTATTTGTGCCTGACATCGCATTATCGTTCTCCTTTGGTATTTTCTTATGAAAACTTAGATGCTTCAGCCAGTGCTTTGAAAAATTTGTATGCTAAGTATTTGGAATTAAAAGATGCCGAAAAAGTTAGCACAACAGATGAGCAAAAAGCATTGTTGGCTAAATATTTGGAGCAGTTTGACGGTTTCTTGTTTGATGATTTGAAAACACCGCAAGCCTTGGCTTTGGTTTGGACGGTTTTGAAAGACAAGAATTTACCGGCAGAGCTGAAATTAGAATTTCTTAATAGCGCAGATAAAGTTTTATCTTTGGGATTGGAAAAAGCTCAAAAAGAAGAAAAAGCTGAAGTCGTTCTCAGTGATGATGTGAAAGCAAAACTGGAAGAACGCAAGCTGGCTCGTCAAAATAAAGATTGGGCGAAGTCTGATGCCATTCGTGATGAATTGGCGGCTCAAGGTATTATTGTTAAAGATTTACCGGGTAATGCCTATGAGGTGATAAAACAATAAAAAAAAGCGGCTGAAAAGCCGCTTTTTTTGTGAACTGATGTATAGATTTACTGGTTACGAGCAGAGATTTTTTCTGCATATTCTCTTTGCTGTTTTTCTTGGAGTTGACAGTTCTTTTCTTTATAATAAGCCGTCAATTCAGCATTAGTGGACCACGTGGTATGGAAAGCAGGGGTAAACCCTTCTCTTTTTAATGCTTTGCTCAAGTATTGTTGCCAAGCATGGTAATTGTCATTTAAGACAATCGGCGAGGTGGCCTGCAATGAAATTTCCTCATCTCCGAGAACCAAAATCAAACCGGCAACAAATCCGTTTCTCTTATAGAGCTGTTGTAACATTGTGGAAAGCCGATTGAGATGATATTTGTAGTTTTCCAGACTCGGGTTTACATCAATGGTACAATAGAGTGTTTTGGTGACTTGTCCAAGTCCTGCGGCTTGTACGGAATTGAGTGGTACCGTATATTCATCTGATTTGAATAAGTCATTGGCACTCAGTTCTTTTCCAAGAATTTGCATGGCTTTGACATATTCCATTTGATGAGAATGTGCGAGGGTTAGCAGACAACCAAGCTTGAACTCCAAAGTTTGTTTTTGAGGTTGAAAACCCAATTGGCAAGCAATTGCCACAGTGTTTTCAATGCCGTTTTTTTGCAGAAGCTCGGAAAGGTATTGTTCCCTTTGCGAAAGAGATTCTACAAATTGGTCTTTTTGTGTGTGATAAACCAATAAATTTACATCTTCAAACAGGGGAATAAAAATTCCCGGTACATTTGTTTTCATAATTACCAAAGTTTTAGTGAGTAAATAATATTTTTTATGAGCGGAAAGTAAAATATTTTTGTGTTTTTGTCAAATAAAAACCCGACCGAAAAGGTCGGGTTGAGAGGTGTGTTGTAAATCGTATTTTAGAAGCTATAACGCAAACCAATTGTGAATTCTTTGAAGTTATCAATTTTTTCAATATTGGTGAATGAGTATCTACCCATAGCGCGAATGGAATAGCTGTCGCTTAAATTAATTTGCGCACCTAAGCCAAAACGAAGCCCTTCTCCGCTGTAGGTCTTGGTGGAATGTCCTCCGGTTTGGTTGAAGTAGTAGTCTTGTGAGACTTTTACGTCATATTTAGCAATACCGGCTGAGCCTAAAATTTCAACTATTCCAAGGTTTAAAAAATCGCTGACGACATCGACACCATAGGCTTGCAGGCTCATTTTTGATTTGAGAGAATCGCCTGCTAAAATGACATTTGAAGAGGTGTTTTCTTCTTCGCCTGATTTTTGGTAAAATCCTTCAACGGCTAATCCGGGCAGAACTTTGATGCCGGCGGAAAGAATATAAGAATCGGTTTTATCATCAAAGGCTTTTGACGGATAATTTCCATAGCCGGCGTCTGTGTAGGCATAGTCTATGCCGACATAAGGGTTAAGCCAATCTGTGGCTTGGGCTTGCGAAAAGCTGAAAAATGAAAATAAAAAAGTAAGAAAAGTCTGTTTTTTCATGGTTTTATCCTTTGATGTTTTTGGTTCTTTTAATTTAATGAAAAATCGTAAAAAAAATGTTATGTTTTTTGAATTTTTATGAATCTTTTCAAGGCTTAAGAGATTGTTTAGAATCTTGGCTTATAGTGTTGCCCATAGCAGAATATGACTTGCATTTATAATGCGAGGATATAAACTACTTTTGTAACAATTTGTTTTAACATTATAAGGAAATTTAGGATGTTAGCGTTGAAAAAAATGTGTAATGCCGCCTTCTTGACCTTGCTCTTTACTGTTGTATTGGTCAATGGTGCATTTGCTTCCGAAATTGACCTCAAGGTTCCAGATTTGGGCGTTGGGTACAATTTTTGGGGCTACGCAATTACCGGCAGCCAAATTTTGATGTATGGAATCGGAATTTGTGTGCTCGGAATGTTGTTTGGTCTCTATGAGTTCGTTAAAATTAAAAAAATGCCGGCTCATGAGTCTATGTTGAAAATCTCTAATTTGATTTATGAAACTTGTAAAACTTATATGCGTCAGCAAGCAAAACTCTTGCTCTTGCTCGAAATCTTTATTGCCGCATGTATCTTTTATTATTTCTTCTACCTCAACGCAACTCCTATGGCTAAGGTTTTGACAATTTTAGGATGGTCAGTTTTGGGTATCTTGGGCTCTTTTGCCGTTGCTTGGTTTGGTATGCGCATTAATACATACGCTAACTCAAGAACAGCTTTCTTGTCTTTGAAGGCTAAACCTTATGAAGTTATGAGCTTGCCTTTGCGTTCCGGTATGTCTATCGGTGTGTTGTTGATTTGTGTCGAACTTATCATGATGATTGTCATTTTGTTGTTCGTGCCGAGAGACAGCGCAGGCGCTTGCTTTATCGGTTTTGCAATCGGTGAATCTTTGGGTGCTTCCGCTTTGAGAATTTGTGGCGGTATCTTTACAAAAATTGCCGATATCGGTGCCGATTTGATGAAAATTATTTTCAAAATTGATGAAGATGATGCCAGAAATCCGGGCGTGATTGCCGATTGTACCGGTGATAATGCCGGCGACTCTGTCGGTCCGACTGCCGATGGTTTTGAAACTTACGGTGTTACCGGTGTGGCTCTTATCAGCTTTATTGTTTTGGCTGCAGGTATGATGTATGCTCCAAACGGCGAATTAACCCAAATGGTCGGTGGTATTGATATTCAAGCCCGCTTGATTGTTTGGATTTTTGCTATGCGTTTGTTGATGATTGTTACATCTATCGTTGCTTATATGATTAACAACGGTGCTTGCAAAATGATTTTCGGTAAAGCTAAGGCATTTAACTTTGAAACACCGTTGACCTCTTTGGTTTGGTTGACCTCCATCATCTCTATCTTGATAACATTTGGTGTTTCTTATTTGATGATTGGTGATATGGGCGAAGATTTGTGGTGGAAATTGGCCGTGATTATCAGCTGTGGTACTTTTGCCGCTGCCATTATTCCGGAATTTACCAAAATCTTTACTTCTTCTAAGTCAAAACACGTTCAAGAAATTGTTAATGCCAGCCGTGAAGCCGGTGCTTCCTTGAATATTATTTCAGGTATCGTTGCTGGTAACTTCTCCGCTTTCTGGAAAGGCTTGGTTATGGTCGGCTTGATGGTTGTGGCTTTCTTTGCCGCTCGTGAAGGCTTGGATGCTTATATGGTTTATCCGACCGTGTTTGCCTTTGGTTTGGTTGCCTTTGGTATGCTCGGTATGGGTCCTGTTACCATCGCTGTTGACAGTTATGGTCCGGTTACCGATAATGCTCAATCCGTATTCGAACTTTCTCAAATTGAGCAAATTAAGGGAATCGATAAACAAATTAAGAAAGAATATGGTTTTGAACCTGAATTTGAAACCGGTAAGCAATTACTGGAAGAAAATGACTCGGCCGGTAATACCTTTAAGGCTACCGCTAAACCGGTGTTAATCGGTACGGCCGTTATCGGTGCAACAACCATGATTTTCTCTATCATCTTGTTGCTCAATCTGCAACTCAACTTGCTTGATCCAATGGTATTGTTTGGTTTGATGCTCGGTGGTGCGGTTATTTACTGGTTCTCGGGAGCTTCGATGCAAGCCGTTTCAACCGGTGCTTATCGGGCTGTTAACTATATTAAAGAGCATATTAAGCTCAATACCAAAAAAGCCGCATCTATTGAAGATTCTAAGAGCGTGGTTAAAATCTGCACAATCTATGCGCAGAAGGGAATGCTCAATATCTTTATTGTGATTTTCTCTTTTACTATCGCTTTTGCTTGCTTTGATGCGAACTTGTTTGCAAGCTATTTGATTTCAATTGCTATATTTGGCTTGTATCAAGCTCTGTATATGGCTAATGCCGGCGGTGCTTGGGATAATGCTAAAAAAGTGGTTGAAGTTGATTTGCACGAAAAAGGTTCCGCTTTGCACGATGCCGCTGTTGTCGGTGATACCGTGGGCGACCCGTATAAAGATACTTCATCGGTTGCATTAAACCCGATTATTAAGTTTACGACATTGTTTGGTCTGTTGACCGTAGAAATGGCCGTGGCTGCGCCGCGTTGCGTTTCTTTAGGTCTCGGTGTCGTATTCTTCTTGATTGGTTTGATTTTTGTATGGAGATCTTTCTATAGAATGCGTATTGAACCCAAAAAGATGGATTAATCTTTAAGTTCACAAAAAAAGCCTCGTCAGTTTTTTGGCGGGGCTTTTTGCTACTTGACTGTTGCTTGTAATATATTGAAATATATGTTTTTTTATTTTGAAACTTTTTTTGTTGACAAAATTGCAAAAAAAAACTATAGTGCGCTCGAATTTGAATTATTTAGTTATTAGTTTGTTTTAGCCCCTCGTGATGAGTCGCTAAACAATTTCATCTCAAATCTTTAGCCGGAAACCTTTTACTACCATTGAGGTTTCCCTCTGTGGAGATACGTAACATCTTTGCAGAGTATAGCTTTACTTGTTTATTAACTTTTGCAAATAAAAACGCTGCGACTGTTTTTTTTGCCAAAGTTGCTCCAATTCTTGATTGAGATAATTAGGGATTGGAGTTTTAGAAGAATTTACTTCTGGCTTATATATATGGGGATACCGCTGGATTGTGAAATTCGGCCGTGTTCAGCAAAAAGACAATTTCAGGATAATTAAAGGGAATTGTCTTTTTTTATTGGAAAAATGAAACTAAAATATAAAGCAACTTTTTAGTCAAAAACTATTTTGTTTGTGAAAATAGGGTAGTTAACATTGAGGCTCAAATTCTTTAGAGAATTTGAGCCTTTTTTTATGCTTTTTTATGTTTCTTTTTGTTGTTTAAGATGATGTGGTCAAGGCGTTTTTCTTTGATGCCGGCCGGATCTTGATGGATGATTATTTGTGAGTTGGGGTAGGCTTCCAAGATTTCATCTTCAACCATATCGGTTAAGTCATGGGCATCATAAAGTGATAAATTACCATCTAATTCTAAGTGAAATTCAAACATATATGAACCGCCTAAATCACGGGTGCGTAAGTCGTGTATGCCTTTGGTGAAAGGACAGGTGCGAACAATGCGAATGATGTTGGTGCGGATGTCATCGCTTAATTCGGTATCCATTAATAATGTGATGGCATCACGGGCTAATTTGTAGGCGTTAAATAAAAGATAGCCGGAAATAATGAAAGCCGTTAGGGTATCAAACCATTCAATGTTGAAAAATTTTACAACCAATAAACTCAAAATAATGGAGGCGTTGGTTAAAACGTCAACGGTGTAGTGCGCACTGTCTGCCGAGATGGCTTGGGAGGTGGTGCGGCGGGTTACATATTTTTGGAAGAATATTAAGCCCAGAGTTGCAATTAGGCTGATAACCATGATGAGAATACCGGTATCTGTCTTTTCCAAAGTAACGGGTGTGATGAGGCGACTAATGCCATCATACATGACAAATATGCCTGAACCGGCAATAAAGGCTGATTGAATTAGGGCACTCAAAGCCTCTGCCTTTCCGTAACCGTAGCGGTGATTATCACTGGCAGGTCGTGATGAATATTTAACGGCAATAAAAGTGATGGAAGAAGCAAAAATATCGGCCAAAGAATCGATGAGTGATGACAAAACCGCCAAAGAACCGGTATATAATGCGCCAAAGGTTTTAAGCAGGCTTAAACTTACCGCTAAAGAGACGCTGGCAATGGTGGCTATCTTTTTGAGGTGGTTAGTTTGTTCTTGGTTCAGAGGCTGTAAGGTCATGGTTTATTTGCTCCATATCTGTTTTTGATATTGCATAAAATTTGTCTTTAGCGTAGGAGGCAAAAAATTGCAAATGTTTTCCTTTAATTACGCTATCAAAAAGATAACGAATATAAATTTTTTCACCACTAGAATAGAACTCTATGCGGACTTGGTCTTGGTTTTCGGTTAAGATATCAAGCTGCGACAGAGGCTCTTGAGAGCTAAGCGTTTGCACAGGGGAATTGATTGGGGTGATGAGTAAATCTCTTGCCAGAAGCGTTAATTGTTCGGGCGAGAGCTCTTTTTGTGTTTTAATCAGACGACCAAAGCGCAAGTTCCAAAGCGAGCTGTATGTCCACTGACGCCAATCCGGCGAGAGGTCTATAAAATCCGCCTTAATGAGCCAGACTTGAAATTGGTTCGGAAATTTGAGATAGGCTCCTTTGGCACCGCGGCCAATGTCAAGATTTATGGTTCCTAATTCAAATTGCGAGAGAATCTCTCCCTTGTCATTACTCAGCGTTACTTGGGTGGCGGTGGAAGAGGGGGATTGCAACGGCAGCAATCCAAAGTTTGATAAAAACTTCGGGTCGGCGGTTCTTTTTTCATAATATCTGGCCTCAAGCAAAACATTTAGAAAGCGGCGAATCCGCTCTTGATAAACCGGAAAAGCAGGGTGTTCTTGCAAGACCCAAGTGCCTGCTTGATTGACAAAGGTGAGCTCTTGGTTGCGTGTTTTGAGTTTTATTTGATGAAGAGTGTTAATGGTTTGCGGGAGCTTATCAAAAACCAATTCGTTTTCAAAGCTTTCCGTGGTTGAGGGGGTGGAATATTTGATGGCGATAATTCCCATAGCTAGCATGAGCAAACTTAAGCCCAAAAGTTTGAAAAAGGCTCGGTTAAAGCGCGCTTTTTCAGAAATATGTTGGTGATGGAGACGGGCGACCAAAGATGTCAGTAGAAAGCCTAAAATTATTAGTGTCGGAATGAGGTAAATTCCGATGAGCTTGACCTTAAACTCAAGGGAATGAATATTTTGATTGAGTTCTTGGCGAATTTGTGAAAGCTCTTGGCGCAAGCCATCTAATTGCTGACGATAGCCCGAGATAACCGCCATTTCATCGGCGGAGAAAATATCTCTTTGTTCAAAGTCTTTTTTCTCCCAAACTTCGTTGATTTTGTGGTTGGTTTGTTCGATTTTGGTGATGATTTCGGCTTCTTTGAGTTTGAATTGAAGTTGATTATCGCGACGCATTTTTTCGACCCCTTTGAATGGGTGGTCGGTCGCGGTTTTGCCTCTGATGTCAGCTAAAGATGTGGTGTGGCTTAAACTCTCTAAGGCATTCAAAATGAAGTTACCGTTATCTAAAATCGGAATATTATATGCGGTATCTAAAATGGAAGTCGGACGTGTCCAAAACGAATCGTAAATAAAGTCGGTATCGGCAACGGCAATGACGGTAAAAGGTTTGTTTTCATCTTGGCTAATGATTTTGGCGGCGATGGTTTTGGATTGGTTGTCGGATTGGAACCAACGGAGAATATCGGCCGGATTCATTCCTTTGCGCACAACATCTACCGGCATTAGGGCTGAGTTGGTGCTGGTGGTAATGAGCGGAATGAAAATATTGTTTGATGACTTCAGGGGTTGTAAGGCTGAAGCAGAAGAAAAAAGCAAATTCTTTAAGCCTGCCGTTTCAGTGGCACTTTGATTAAGGTTTTCGGCGGAAAGCGAAAATTGAATCACATCTTGGGTGAAATTGGGGTTTGATTTGTAGTCAGAGGTGGCGTCAACCGTAATGGAATTATCCAAGTCGGCAACGACAATATCAGGAAAATACTCAAATCCCCAGAGTGTACTCAGTTCGCCCAATTGAGAAGGAATAAGATCGTTGTTGATTGAGGAAAATAGGCGTGGTGCCTCAGCAGCGGCATCAAGCAAAACAAGAGTATTTCCTCCGTTGAGTGTATAGGTGGTTATGTGCTCAATGAGCTCAGGTGATAAATCCTGAGGATGAATTAGGAGCAGGACATTAATATCATCGCTAAAGTCTTGGGCGGTTTTGATGTTTTTGATGTTATAAAATTCTGAAATTTGTTTAATGATTTCCCATTGTTGCGTTACCCGATTAGGGGAGGCTTCATCAACTTGGTCAAATATCGGCAAAGAAGTGATGATACCTAAATTGGGCTTGCTATGAAACAGTTGGTAGAGCTTGGAGGTGAGGTCTTGCTCCAGAAAAGCGGCTCTTTCAAGAGAAAGCATCGGGATTGTTTGTTTTTTACCGGTTTCATCCGTTAAGGTTAGTCCCAAAAAGCCGTTTTGATTGAGGTCTATTAAAGGAATTGGTTGCAAGCCCGAAGCTATGGCCATATCTTCGGTATCATCCAACATTTGCGGGTAATAAATATTAAAATTAAAGTCTCCGTTTGATAGCCTTTGGTATTTTTTGAGCAAGAGATAAAGTTTATCCATCAAAAGGCGGATTTCTGGATTTCTTTGTCCGAGAATAGGCGTGTAATAAACTTTGGCTGTTACCTTGTGTGGGAGATTTTTGAGCAAATTTTGAGTGGAATTTGAAAGTGTATAAATCTTGTTCTGCGTAAAGTCGTATTGAATATCTCGCAGGTAGGCATTGGCGGCGAGGTTAATTCCCGTAAAGCCTAATAACATGGCAATAAAGGCGGTGATATATGTCCAACGGGATGAGGATTGGAGCCAGCCCGATGTGCCGGAAGTTTTGAAGTTGATTATCATGACCGTGGTGGCGTTGAACAAGATAATGACAGAGGCAAAAAAGATAACGTCTCTACCCTCAATTAAACCGTTGGCGATAGTATTAAAGTGGCTCAAAAAGCTAAATGAGGCTACTAGGTCAATGAGGGTTTGAGAAGAAAAGCCACGAATTACCGAAAGTACAAATTCTAAGCCGCTTAAGAAAAATATCAGGTTGGCAAAAACCGCCAGTACCAAGGCAATGACCTGATTTTTGGTGAGGGCTGACATGGTTTGCGAGATGGATAGCATACAGCCCGAAAGTAAAACACAGCCCAGATAGCCGCCCAAAATAACGCTGTTATCGGGAGAGCCTAACAGGTTTACCAGTATTACAAATGGGAAAGTAAGCACTAAGCCCAGTGTGCAAAACAGCCAAGAAGCCAAAAATTTTCCCCAGACAAAGGAGGTAGTGCTGACGGGCAGCGTCATTAAAGAAACAACCGTGCCGAGGCGAAATTCTTCAGCCCATAAGCGCATGGCAATTCCCGGTATGAAGAGTAGAAATATCCAAGGAATAAACGAAAACATAGTGCTGAGCTCGGCTTGACCGCGATTGAAAAAATCGCCCAGATAAATTGTAAGAGAGCCGTTAAGGAGCAAGAAAACCACCAGATAAACATACGCCAGAGGGGAGATGAAAAAACGTTTGAATTCGGTTTTGGTAATGGTCCATAAATTATGCATTTATTTTCTCCGCTTGGGTTAATTTTTTAAATGCTTGTTCTATATCAGCGCTGTTCGTTTGAGTTAAAATTTCTTTTAGAGTGCCGTCGGCTTTAATTTGTCCCTTATCTATTAAAATAATGCGTGTGGCTAAAGTTTGCGCCTCATCTAACAAATGGGTCGAGATGAGAATGGTTTTGTTTTGGCCTTGGTGTTTAATTTCTTGGCGAATATGCT
Organism: uncultured Pseudomonadota bacterium; assembly: GCA_949295995.1. Classification (GTDB taxonomy): domain Bacteria; phylum Pseudomonadota; class Alphaproteobacteria; order RF32; family CAG-239; genus Scatocola. The sequence continues at coordinate 3,379 of CASFNK010000032.1, read as the reverse complement.
CTTTTTGATTGGGGTCCAGTCCGTCGGTGGGTTCATCAAGCAATAAAATTTCTGGGTTGCTTAAAATGCTTTGCGCAAAGCCGACCCGGCGACGATAGCCCTTAGAAAGCGTTTCGATTTTTTGATGTATGACATTTTCAATCTTGGCAATGTGAGCAACCTCTTGTAGGCGGGTTTTTATATTGGGTATGTTTTTTAATTCGCCCATGTATTGCAAAAAGGCTTGAACGCTCATGTCGGGGTAAAGTGGGGAGCCTTCCGGCAAAAAACCGATTTTTGATTTTGCTTGTAAGGCATCGGAGTTTATTTCTTTTCCTAGAATCTTTATGTTACCCGAAGAGGGAGAAAGATAGCCCGCAATCATATTCATTAGGGTCGATTTCCCGGCTCCGTTTGGTCCGAGTAGGGCGATGATTTCGCCTTTTTGGGTGTGGAAACTTATATCGCGGACAGCGCAAAGAGTACCGAAATTTTTGCTCAAATGTGTGATTTCAAGTGTTGCAGACACAGCTCTTTCTCCTTGTTTTGGTGAATCAAGGCTAACAAAAAATGTTAAAGATATGGTGAATCTTTATTTTTTATTTATTTCATAAAGCGCAATGGTGGCGGCGGTGGCAACATTAAGGCTTTCTACTTTTTCGGATATCGGCAGACGAACCGTAATGTCGCAGCTTTCCTCTATCAGACGGCGCATTCCTTTGCCTTCACTGCCCATGATAATTGCGGATTTTCCGCCTTTTTTGATTTGGTCAATGGTGGTAGTGGCATAACCGTCCATACCAATGGTCCAGAAACCGGCTGATTTTAATTGCTCAATTGCGCGTGAGAGATTGGTTACTCGACATATTGGCAAGTTTTCTATCATGCCGGCAGAGGCTTTAGCCATGGCGCCGCTTTCATTCGGAGAATTTTTATTTTGCAGAATTAGTGCTAAAGTGTTGAATGCAACACTTGAGCGAATAATTGCTCCAATGTTTTGCGGGTCGGTAACTTGATCTAAAATCAAGACATGGCAATCCCCAAGAGAATCGGCTAAACGGATGATGTCTTCCAAGGCATAATTCTCCAGCTCTTTGACATAAGCGGCAAAGCCTTGATGAACGGAATCAGAGGGCAAAAGTTTATCGATTTCTTTGCGCTCGGTAACAGAAATAATGCTTTCGCTACGTTTGGCATTTTGGCAAAGTTTGCGGATTTCGGCTTCATTTTCAGGGGTGCAGAGAATCTTGGTGATTTGGCGTTTGGGATTATTAATGGCGGCCGTGATGGGGTGGCGTCCATAAAACAAAAGACCATTGGAGGTACTGGGGTGAGGGGTGTTAAAATGTTTTTTGGGCATAATCTGTTCTTCTTACTGTTGATTGATGTGTCTTTCGTAGCGTATTTTTGCAGAATTGTAAACGATTAGATGATACGGCGTAAAATGCCTCTTTCTTGAGCTAAAAGGTTTCTTGCCTTTTCGGCAGGACACTGCTTGATTGCCATGACGCAGGCTGTTTTTACTTCGTTATCGGCTTGGGCGAGATAGTCCTCTGCCTGAGTAGGGGAACAGCCCGTAATTTCGCAGACAAAACGAATCCCTCTGGCTTTTAGCTTTTCATTGACTATGCGGAGGTCAATCATATAGTTTTTATAGACTTTTCCAATGCGAATCATGGCCCCCGTGGAGAGCATGTTTAAGACCATTTTTTGTGCGGTTCCGGCTTTCATGCGGGAAGAGCCGGTGATGACCTCAGGACCAACTATCGGGTTAATGAATATGTCTGAGATGTCTTTTATTGGTGCTTCGGGATTGCAAGAAATGCTGATGGTGTGAGCTCCTTGTTTTTGGGCTTCTTGTAAAACCGAGATTAAATATTGGGGTGAGCCAGAGGATGATATGGCAACGACGACATCTTTGGAAGAGGGGGCAAAGTGAATGATGTCTTCTAAGCCCATTTCGGCACTGTCTTCCGCATTTTCTATGGAATAGCGCAAGGCTTGGTCGCCGCCGGCAATAAAACCTTGAACCATTTCGCGACTAATACCAAAAGTCGGCCAGCACTCAGAAGCATCCAGAACGCCTAAACGTCCGCTGGTGCCCGCTCCAAAATAGCCGAGCCTTCCTCCTTGCAAAAAAGACTGAGCGATAAGCTCTATTGCCTGAGCAATTTGCGGAAGTGTTTGTTCTACGGCTAAGGCTACTTTTTGGTCTTCTTTATTTATGGTTTGGGCAATAGAGAGCGAATCCATTAAATCGATATTTTCGGTTGAGGGATTTTGAGTCTCGGTTAAAGAGAGCTGGTTCATTGTTTTCTCCGTAAATTTTTTTATTGCAAGAAATAATAATGCGGATAAGTTAATAAATATGTAAAAAAAAGGTTGACAAGAAAGCAAAAATACGGTTACTTGCCTACTAGTGAATTAAAAAACGGATGTGTGAATCCGACCCTGTTCACAAATATAATGGAGGGGTGGCAGAGCGGTCAAATGCAACGGACTGTAAATCCGTCGACTTCGGTCTACGAAAGTTCAAATCTTTCCCCCTCCACCATTTGGTTTTTAAAGCAGGGGTGCTTTGTTAAAGAGCTGTTTTTAAGCGGGTGTAGCTCAATGGTAGAGCAGAAGCCTTCCAAGCTTATGACGGGGGTTCGATTCCCCTCACCCGCTCCAAATTTTTCCCCTCCTTTGAAAATACTGTAACAACGTAAATTTAGGATTTTTTAAAATGGCAAAAGAGAAATTTGAGCGCACAAAGCCTCACTGCAACATTGGAACCATTGGTCACGTAGACCACGGTAAAACCACTTTGACAGCTGCGATTACGAAAGTATTGGCAGAAGAAGGTGGAGCAAGTTTTACCGCATACGATCAAATCGATAAAGCCCCGGAAGAAAAAGCACGTGGTATTACCATTTCTACTTCACACGTAGAATATGAAACCCCGAATCGTCACTATGCACACGTAGACTGCCCGGGCCACGCTGACTATGTAAAGAACATGATTACCGGTGCCGCTCAAATGGATGGTGCAATCTTGGTAGTATCAGCAGCAGATGGTCCGATGCCGCAAACTCGTGAGCACATTTTGTTGGCTCGTCAAGTAGGTGTACCGGCCTTGGTTGTATACATGAACAAAGTAGACCAAGTAGATGATCCTGAATTGTTGGATTTGGTAGAAATGGAAATCCGTGATTTGTTGAAATCATATGACTTCCCAGGCGATGAAATTCCTATCATTAAAGGATCAGCTTTGGCAGTATTGGAAGATGGCGATAAGAAGATTGGTCATGATTCCATTATTGAATTGATGAAAGCAGTAGATAGCTACATTCCGCAACCGGAACGTCCGAAAGATCAACCGTTCTTGATGCCGATTGAAGACGTATTCTCAATTTCT
>CASFNK010000031.1 GCA_949295995.1 uncultured Pseudomonadota bacterium | reverse complement strand
TTATCTTGATGTTTGAATTGTTTGTTAGTATCATATCCACAGGCATTAGCAGTCCTCCAAAATAGGTTTGTGGTGAACTGATTATAATACTTTTTATAATCTTGAGTACTGCTTTTGCCCCCATCTTTGACGTAGAACCCGCTTCCTTTGCTTACTAAGGTTTTCTGAGATGTTGCAGATAAAAAACTGACGTTAGTCAGTTTTTTACTTAGCCATTATACTCTCCGCCACCAAAAGCCGCCTATGAGTGTAGGCGGCTTTTGTGTTGGAGATATTTTCATTTTTTGTCTTTTTTGTTGATTTTTACTTTAAATTGTGTTATTTTGGACAAAATTTCATAAATGATACAAGCAGTAAAGGATATTTCATTATGGATTATAAAGAAATTTTAGAAGAAAAACCTGATTTGAAATTAATAGATGGGCATTTGGTTGATATTCAAGGGACGCTTATTGGCGTATTTGACGGAAAATTGAATCAACCTTTATATGAGGCAATGCTTAAAGCTTATGATGAGGGTGAAAAAATTTATATTTATTCTTCTGTGCCTGCGGCTGATTATTTGCAAAAATTTGGGGTTGATACGGATAAGTTTCCGCTGTTATCTAAAAGTTCTTTTAGAGGAAATTGGTGGAATGAGCATCAGACATACTCTATTGTAACCGGAAAAATTGTTGATGATGCTCATCCTCAACATCAAGGTTTGAATATCATTTTGACCGATGAAAATGCTCATATTTATCCTAATCAGCAATCTTACTCGTTTGAACGGACGCCAATGAGTGATGATTTGAAGAAATATTATTTGCAAAATCAAAAGGAAGTTGAACTGAGAGAAAGATTAAATGCTCTCAAATATGCGGAAGATCCTTTAGATGAGAAAGAATATAGGTTTAGGAGGGCTGAACGAGACTATGCTCTGAAATTGGCTAAAAATCACCCAAATCCAGAGAAAAAACGTTTTGGGGATTTGCGCGATGAAATATGGCAAAATTTAACCAAAGAAGAAAAAGCAAGAATCCATTTGGAATTTTTACGTGATGAATATCGTCAAAAACAACAAAATAAAGCTAATTCTTCGCAAAATGTTGTCAATGTGATTAATAATCCGAAAAATTTTATGGAACGGTAGTTCTATATTCGATTAGAAACTAAAAGCGGCTTATATGTTATAAGCCGCTTTTGCTTAATGTATGGCAATTGTTACAAAGAAAGATATAATCAGCCAGAACATTACCAGCCAACCACAGGTATTGCTACCGTATTGCGAATGAGCATATCCTTCTTTCTTATCTATTTTTTCATCGATGATTAATCCGATGATACCACTTAAAAATAACCCGACAACAAATATGATTATGCCGTTGTCTTTGAGAAAATTAATGAGTTCCATATTTAATAGTTTTAAAATAATAAATGTTTAGTATTCTTTTATTCTATTAGGCAAATTTTGTCAATATGTTTAATGGGGCAAAAATAAGGAAATGATTGCGAAAGAGATAAAAACTTTATATGATGAGCTTAGTTTGAAAAGATATAAAATCTTATGTAAGGTGAAAAAATGAGTGATGAATGGCCGGTGTTGGATGAATTTTATCCGATTTTAGCGCAAAATTATATTCGTTTTCAGGTGGCGGCGCATTATGTGAAAGCTAAAGAAGCTCAATCGGATAATTTTGCGGTTAAATTTAAAATCGAAAAAGAATTTTACGATATTATGATGGCTTGTGATGTCCAGGCTCCATTGATTGGCTTGAATCTCACTTATGATGAGACATCGTCAACTTTAACTGCTGAACCGGATGATTATTTCAAAGAAGAATATACCAATCAGATTATGTGTGATGTGGCTCTTAAACAAGCTGAATGGTGTCGTGTGCGTTATTCTAAATTTATTAATGTTGTTGCGGAGGCTTAATATTATGGGTTTTTATTTGAAAAAAGGGATAAATATCGGACCCTTAAGAATCAATTTATCAAAATCAGGCGTGGGATTGTCTCTGGGCGGTAAAGGATTGCGTGTGGGTAGTGGTCCGCAGGGAACTTATGTTCATGCCGGAAGGAAAGGTTTGTATTATCGCAAAAATATTTCAAATCCAACTTCAAAATGGGGATTACTTATTCTTATTGCCTTGTTGGCTCTTGGGGTTTGGGCTTATCAATCAGGAATTATCAGTATTAATTTGTAGGTGTAAAATCGGGTGAGGTTTGCCGCAATCATCGGTTCCATCTCGTGATAAGACCGTAAAGCCTAAATGTTGATAAAACTTGTAAGCCTCCGCATTTTCTTCATTTACATCCACAAAGCGGCAATGGCGTTGTTGGAGTGCAAAATTGACTAACTCTGTACCAAGACCTTGCCGGAGGTGGAGAGGTGAGAGAAACAACATTTCGATTTTATCATCTCTTATGCCCATAAAGCCAATGACTTGCTCATTCTCCTTAAATCCCCAGATTTCAGAGCATTGGGGAAGACCATATTTTAAGACAAGCGGTTTATAGTAAGCAATTTCTTCCGGCTCTAAAAACTTATGAGTTGCTCGAACGGATTGCTCCCAGCATTCGATAATTTGCGGATGGTCGTCTTCTTTAAGCTTGATTATCAATTTTTTGTCCTTGAAACCACCGCTGTATGGTTTCCATTACTTTGATGAAATATTGGTCGGTGTGGGGTACAAATTCACAGCGGGCAATGTTGCCGGCATGGGGAATGTAGTGTTTATTTTCATCTAATTTCAGCCCATTGACGTAGATTTTATCAACTTTATGTTTGAAGAGGTTGAGCATATCCTCAACATCGGCAATAAACACGCCGTCAACCATATCCGGATTGAGCTTATAGTCTTTTATGGGAGTAGAATCTTCCAACAAATAGGTGGGGTTGAATTCGTGATTGATATAGCCATTCTTTTGAAAGACGTGATTGGCGGTAAAAAGTTTAGTGAGTTTTGAAAAATCAACCTTAAGCCCAAGTTCTTTTTCAATATTTTTAATGCCGTCGTGTGGAGTTTCACCGCTTAAGAGGTGGCCGGCGGAAGAAATATCAATTAAGGAGGGGTGATTTTGGTTTTTGCCACGGATTTGGAGCAGAACTTGCGGACGACCTTCGGGAGAACGGCGGACAATCCAACAGTGAAAAGACATGTGCCAAAGGCCTTCTTGGTGGGCTTGGGCGCGTGTGGCTTGTCCCAAAAGGTTCATCTTTTCGTCGTAAATGTCAATTAATTCTTCAGCCATGGTATGTCTCCTATTTTGCCGTGAATATGATTCCGTTGACATCCTGTCCGTATTCCTTTCTTAAGACTAGAGGATATTGGTTAATATTTGTATAACCATATTTTTTTAAGAGTTGTTCGATATAGCTTGCTTGGTGTTGATAGCGTCCGGAGGCTTGGCGGACAAAAGGTTTGGTCTCCTCATCATCGGCTTTTTCAACCGAAAAAGCGAGCGGAAAAGGTGCACAAGCGGCAAGTATCTCTTCTAAATCGCCAAAATAGCAAAAGACATCGGCCGCTGTGATGAGAGATGGCTGATAGTCTTTTAATTTTGTTTGGCAAAAGTGTAAAATGTCATCTTTTATGAGTTCTTGGTAGATGTTTTTGTTTCTTGCTTGGGTGAGGCTTTTTTCGGAGATATCAATGCCGATAAGTTTGGTGCCAGCGGCTTGATAAGCCTCGCCAACAAGCCCCGTACCACAGCCAAGATCCACAAGGGTACCTTTAACATCAGACGTAATATCTCTAAGCTTTCTTGGAGTGAGGTAACCAATCCTTCGCAAAACCATTTCGTAATTATCAGCGAAATGGTCAAACAACTTTTGAATATAAATTTGATTATTTTCACTTGTTTCTCCGTTAAGGGCGGCGTTAATTTGTTGGGCAAAGATATTATTGGGAACCTTATCTTGCCAGTTTTGAGCAATCTTGATGGCTTTGTCTTTGTCTTGGTGATATAGCAAAGTCAAGGTTTCAACAATATTTAAGGCAATGTCTTCAGATGTTGGATTTTTGAAAAAAGCATTGAAAAATAAGCCTAATGCTTCTTCATATTCGCCTAAATCTTTTTGTATAAGTCCTAAGTTATTGCTGATTTCATAACGATTGGGATTAATAATAACGGCTGCACGATATTCCTCTAGGGCTTCGGGTATGCGGTTTTGTCGGTAGAGCATATTGGCATAGTTAAAATGGGCGTCCAAATCATGGGGGGATAGGTCTAAGGCTTGTTTGTAATAACGTTCGGCTTGGGGATAATCTCGGAGTTGTGTGGCGTGATTGGCAAGATTAATCAAAGCCGGTACAGAATTGGGGTTTAGGCATAAAATTTGCTCAAAAATTTTTATGGCTTCCTTTTCTTTATTGGTTAGCATAAAGAGTTCAGCCAGTGTTTCTAATATTTCAGGTACATTAGGTGTGATTTGGTGTGCTTGGTTGATATAGAATAGGGCTTCTTTATATTGTGCGTTGTTTTGATATATCTTGCTTAAATAATAAGGAAAAATAGCGTCTTCCGGGTATTGTCGGCAATAGTCTTGCAGAGCTTTAAGGTCTTGTTTGAGTGCGGCGAGGTTGGCAAGGGCCAGGGTGAAATGGTTATCAATTTTCAAGGCTTTCTTATACATTTCTTCAGCCATCTCAGGTTTTTGCTCTTTATTATATATATCGCCCATGTTGGATAAGGCTTCCTTAAAATCAGGCCTGAGCTCAATGGTGGTTTGATAGGCCTGCAAGGCTTCAACGTGCTTATTGTCGTTTTCAAGAGAAAGTCCAAGGTTAAACCAAAAGGGAGCGTGTTTCGGGGCTTGCTTGACGGCATGATAAAAAAGTTCTGTCGCTTGGGTGTGCATTCCTTTGGCTTGCGCAATTAAGCCCAACAAATTTAGAACGTCGGCGTTATCCGGTGCCGTCTCTAAAATTTGGCGATAGATGTTTTCCGCCTCGCTTAAGCGTCCTTGCTCGTGGAATTGCAGAGCTTGTTGAAAAAGTATATCGTATCCCATTGGTGTTTCCTTAATGGAGGTATTGTAGCTTGAATTTGTAAATAATCCAGACAAAATTTGGAAAATTTTGCTTGTAATTGAAAAAAAAGTGTAATATATTGCCTCTACTTTCGGGAATGTGGATTTTTATATCCCGTTTGCAATTTATGTTGCAATACTACCGAGACAATAATGTAATAACCTGTTTAATAAGGATTTTTATTTATGAAAAGTATTGAAAACGCTAAGAAAAAGACGAATCGTCGTTATGGCGCAAATTTGTGGGGCGATCCGAAAAGCCCTTTGAATAAAAGAGAATATGCTCCGGGTCAACATGGTCAAAGACGCAAAAAAATGACTGACTATGGTGAGCAATTGTATGCTAAGCAAAAATTAAAAACATACTATGGTAACGTTAACGAAAAACAATTCCACAAATATTATGTAGAAGCTGTTAGAAGAGGCGGCGACTCTGCTGAAAACTTGGTCGGTATTTTGGAATCTCGTTTGGATAACTTGGTTTGGAAAGCTAAATTCGCTTCTACCATTTTTGCTTCGCGTCAATTCGTTAACCACGGACATGTTACCGTTAACGGTAAGAAAGTTAACATTCCTTCTTACATGGTTAAAGTTGGTGATGTTATTGAAGTTCGTGAAAAATCTAAGCAACTTGCTATTGTTACAACTGCTGTTGAAAGTACTCTTCACGATGTTCCGGGTTACTTGGAAGTTGACAGTAAAAAATTAACCGCTAAATATACATTTATTCCGAAATTTGACGATATTCCTTACGGATGTGTTATGGAACCAAATCTGGTTATCGAATACTATTCAAGATAGTCAAATTTACACTTCAATTAAAAATCCCCGAAGCCTGTGCAGTTTCGGGGATTTTTGCTTTAAATTGATTTTAGAATATGCTTAGATATTCCTAATTTGAGGTAAAATAAAGAGGATATCAGAATGCAAGACATTATTATTGAAAGTTCAAATCAATCTTCAAATATTGCGGCAAATGTTCGCAGCGTTCATATTAAACAATCCAGAGGAATGTTTAGATATGTCTTTGACTGGATTATTAAAGGATTATTCGTTGCTCTGCTTTTGGGTATTGATTTTTTGTTGTTCGCCGGTTCCGGAAATCAAACAATATTTTCAGAGACAACAGGTTTGCAACCTGAAATTTTGACTTCTTTAATGGTGATTTTGGGCTTCTCTTTAATTGCCATGTTTTTGGTCTCATTCTCCTCACTGTTACAGAATTTGTTGGCGTCCCTAGTGGTTAGCGGAGTTGTTTTGGCTTTGCTTAATCAGTTTGCTGTATATGACAAAGCCTCAATTTTAGAGCCAATGTTGACTCCTTATATCGGTATGTCTGCTTCTTTTATCTTTAACGGAATTTCTCATTGGATTTTGGCCGGTGGGGCAGGTATCCTTACTTTTATTATCTTAATGATGTCTTCAAAATCAGGTACGGCTTATTTTACGGGAATCTTATTGGTTATCTTTTCCGGTGTCTTGGTCGATGATTTTTTGATTAAAAATAAAACAGATGATTTTATTGTTCGTTATGACAATCATTTAGATAAAATAACTAAAAATCCGCGAAAATATGTTTATTTCTTTTTACCGAATGCTTCATCTTATATTACACTCGGAGAAATGAAAGATAAGTTGGGAAAAGACGAAAATGCTAATGAATTAAAAGGTCGATTAGTGGCTTTCTTGGCTAAAAATGGTTTTTGGGTCTATCCTAATGCCTATGTTTCTTCAACCGATGCATTAAATAATACAGTGGAATTATTAAATAGTCTTGATGATAAAAAGGCTGATGAGCATATTTTGAAAAATGTTGAAATCGATAGTTTATGGAATTTTTCAGATGTTAAAGATGAATATATTTTTATGAAAAATACCAAATTAATCGATGTTTATAAAAATTCTAATTATAGAGTTACGGCAATCCAATCAAGAGGTGTGGATTTATGTTCAAAAAATAATGCTCGAAATGTTGATAAATGTATAGATAAAGTTAATACGCCGGTTGCCGTGAATAATTTAAAAGCATCTTCGTGGGAACAAGCTAAGTTTCTAATTGTACAATGGTTAAATAGTCAAAAGATTATTACAGATTGGTCTATACCTTATGGTGCAATAGACGGTTTTGTTACGGCTAGTGAGTTGCCTATTATGGGAATTTCTTATGATTCTTTATATGTTGTCAACTCCTTTAAGGCATTGGATACTTTATTTGATGATATTGAAAAAGATAAAGGAAACAGAGCTTATTTTGTGTTCTTGGATTTGCCGTCGGATATGTATGTTTATAATGAGTTTTGCAAATTGAAACCTCAATCTCAATGGCAAACACTTGATAATTATAAATGGGTCGGAAATAAAAATCTATTTGAGAAAAGAAAAGCCTATCAAGAACAATATTCTTGTTTGATTGGTAAACTTGAACAGTTTATGAGAACTTTGAAAGAGAAAAATTTGGATAAAAATACCATTGTCTTTTTGCAAGGTGTTAGCGGGATTAATGAACTCGGCGGTCCCAAAACAGAAGATTATATTGAGAATTTTAAGAGAAATAATTTGGTCTTATTGGCCGTTAAAAATCCTATGAAGAATTCATTTAGCATTAATAATCAGATTTGTGAGAGTAGGGAATTGGTTAAAAATTATCTCTATTTAAAAGGAGATTGTGAGGAACTTAAAGGTATAGGACTTTATGAAACAGCCGAAAAAGGGTTGCAGGCTGATTTGTTGAGTAATGTATTGAGTAAGGAGACACTTAACGGATATCTCAAAAATTATGATGAGTGGTATCAAAAATGGGAAAATCTTAATTCCAAAAAACTACCTAAAAACAAATTAAAAGAACTTAAAGCTAATGCAAAAGATAAACCTTCTAAAGGTGAAAAAGTTGTTGCAACCTCTAAAGTAGGTGAAGTAAAAAAGAATGAGGGTGCTTCTGAAAAAACAGAGCAAGAAGTTGCTCCTATAATGGAAAAAGAACCAGAAAATGTAACAGATTTGCCTGTTGAAAGAAATGTTGAAAAGGCTTTAGTAATGGAGCAACCTATAAATGAGGGAAAAGAACAAGAAGTTAAAAGTATTAAGGAAGAAACTCAATCCTCTACAGATGAAGCAGAGCAAGAAAATTTAGATAATCAAGATATTCCTTTGGAGAAAAATGAAATCTCTGAAAATAAAGTGGAAAATGCGGTTGCAGAAGCAGAGCCTACAGAAGCAAAAAATACTGAAACTGTGGCTGAAGAAGAGGTAAAGGCACCTAAAGATTCTAAAGTTGCAGGTGAGGCTGATACTAAAACTGTAGCTAAAGAGGACAAAATTCCTAATGCTGCTCGTGAAACTAATGTCAAAACTGAATCTACTTCCAACAAAACAAATAAGACTTTGAATTAGGGATAAAAAATTGGAAAATCAAACGTCGGATAAACATAGTTTGCTTAAAAGACGTTGGCGAGCATTTTGCAAAAAACGGCGTGCGTGGTGGGCGGTGGTCGTTTTGGCAAGTGTGTTTGTTTTGAGTTTGTTTTCAGAGTTAATTGCAAATGATAAGCCTTTGATTTTGAAATATAATAATCAATATTATTTTCCAATTTTTCACACTTATAATGAAACCGAATTTGGGGGAGATTTCCCAACGCCGGCGGACTACCGAGATAAATTAGTTCGGCAAAATATTGAGGAAAATGGTTGGATGATTATGCCGATAATTCCTTTTTCTTTCAATACGGTAGATTATGATTTGAATGTTCCGACACCGGCGGCGCCAAGTAAAACTCATTGGCTGGGAACAGATGACGAGGGCAGGGATATTGTTGCCAGAATCCTTTATGGTTTGCGTCTTTCTCTGGTCTTTGCTTTTATTTTGACTTTTATTTCTTCTTGTATTGGTATATTTGCCGGTGCGGTGCAGGGATATTTTGGAGGAAAAACAGATATTATTCTGCAAAGGTTTATGGAAATTTGGGATTCTTTGCCCCAATTGTTTATTTTAATTATTGTTGCCAGTATTTTTGTGCCGACATTTTGGGGTTTGTTGCTGATTTTATTGCTTTTTTCTTGGACGTCCTTAACAGGGATGGTTCGGGCAGAAGTAATGCGTACCAGAAATTTTGAATTTGTAAAAGCAGCAGAAGTGCTTGGGGCTGGTCATTTCAGAATAATTTATCGACATATTCTTCCTAATGCGTTGGTGGCGACCATTACTTTTGTGCCTTTTTTGTTGTCGGAAGCAATCGTAGCGTTAACAGCTCTTGATTTTTTAGGACTTGGTTTGTCTCATGAATATCCGTCTTTGGGAGACTTGGTGCGTCAAGGTAAAGATAATTTGCAAGCTCCATGGATAGGTCTTTCAATTTTTGTGGTCTTATCTTGCTTGTTGACCCTGCTTATATTTATTGGAGAAGGGGTACGAGATGCTTTTGACAGCCGGAGGAACGATTGATGACTTTGTTGGATGTTAAGAATCTTTCGGTTTCTTTTGAGAGAGAAAATACAACTCCTTTTGAGGCCGTGAAAAATGTTAGTTTTAATGTCAGGGAGGGGGAAATTGTCGGAATTGTCGGAGAATCGGGTTCCGGTAAATCGGTTACGGCTTTATCTGTTTTGGGATTGTTGCCTTATCCGCGTGCTTTCCATAGTAATGAAAGCTCTATTTTGTTTAATGGGAAGGAAATAATCAAGGCTAAAGAAAATCAGTTGCGTAAAATCAGAGGTAAAGAAGTTGGTTTTATTTTTCAAGAGCCAATGTCTTCGCTTAATCCGTTGCATAAGATAGGTCAGCAGATTGCTGAAGTTTTGAAGTTACATCGTAAGTTGTCTGACAAACAAGTGCAAAAGGAAGTGGTGCGCTTGCTGGAGTTAACCGGAATTCCTCAACCAGAATTAAAAAAAGATGCTTATCCCTTTGAACTATCCGGTGGACAACGGCAGCGTGTAATGATAGCGATGGCGATTGCTAATAATCCAAAATTGTTGATTGCAGATGAACCAACAACGGCATTGGATGTTACAATTCAAGCACAAATCATTGATTTACTGATGAATTTACGCAAAAAAATGAATATGGCAATTCTTTTTATCAGCCATGATTTAACGCTGGTTCGAAAGATTGCAGATAAAGTCTGTGTGATGAAAAACGGGGAAATGGTGGAGCAGGGTGATGTAAAAGAGGTTTTTGAGAGTCCTCGACATCCTTATACCAAAGAGTTGATTTCTGCAACAATGTTAAAAAATGATAAGTATGTGCAGGAATCGACAAAAATACTGCAGGTGTCTGATTTGAGAGTAACTTTTCCGTTGAAAAAGAACTTTTGGGGTAAAGTTATCTCAAAAATAGATGCTGTTAATCATGTTAGTTTTGATATTTACAGGGGAGAGTGCTTAGGAATTGTAGGAGAATCCGGTTCAGGAAAAACTACGTTGGGCTTATCTCTCTTAGGCGTGCAAAAAGCAGAGGGAAATATCTATTTTAATGGTGAGAAGTTGGCAGAACAATCATATAAAGACAAATTGCATTTGAAACAAAAAATGCAAATTGTTTTTCAGGATCCTTATAATTCATTAAATCCCAGAATGCGAATTGAAGATATTGTTGCCGAAGGCTTGAGAATTCATTATCCAAAATTAAAATTATCTGAAGTGCAAACAAAAGTAAAAAATGTTTTGGCGGAAGTCGGTTTGGATGCAAGTGTGATGGATAGGTATCCGCATGAATTTTCCGGAGGTCAACGCCAAAGAATAGCGATTGCCAGAGCTTTAATTTTGGAGCCGGAATTGATTGTGCTTGATGAGCCAACATCGGCGTTAGATGTAACAATTCAGGCGCAAATTGTAAATTTATTGAAAAAAGTTCAACAAGAGCGGCATATCAGCTATTTATTTATTTCGCATGATATGCGTGCCATTAAAGCCATGGCAGATCGAATTGGCGTTATGAAGGATGGTCAGTTGATTGAAGTTGGGACTGTAAAAGATATTTTCGAGCGTCCGCAGAATGATTATACAAAAGCACTGATAAAGGCATCAGAAATTAGATAATTTGACAATCTGTAAAATATATTGTTTTTATTCAATGTCTTATTCTCGCAATCTTAAACTATACATAATATATATTATGCGACAAATGTATGAGAGGTAGAGGGGAGATTTAAGAGCCCTAGTGTGTTCAATAAGCCCTAGTGTGTTCAATAAATTTACTGTGTCTAATAACTTTATGGTGTCTAAGAGATTTGCTGGGTCAGAGAGATTTAATGCGACAATAGACTTTTCGTGTCAATAAATTTAGAATGTCTCATAAGATTAGATTGTTTTTTTATCAGGCTATATTTATTTTTAATTTGGCGAATGTTTCTTTTCCGGCTAAACTGTTTAGGAGTTGTTTTTTCAAATTTAGCTGAGATACGATGTATAAGTTGTTTGGTTCTGCTTTTATACTTTGTTTGGGTGAATTTGAAATATAATTATATAAAATTCAATTGCTTATTGAATAAATGAGCTGTGAGAACGAGCTCAGTGTGAATTTTTGGGTATTTATACGTTTTGCTCGTTCTCAGTGTCCTATTTCGTAATGATAATTTTTAACAGGTTGAGGAAATAAACGACAACCAAAAAGGCCAATGCGCGATAAAAGATGGTGTATATCCCTGCCCCATGTCCAATAATGAAATATTGAATAACTAAAGCGGCAACTAAAGCACAGCACAGATTTATCAACCAATAGCGAGAATTGCCCATGAAAATAAAGGCACAGACCGCCGCCGGACCAAATACCAGAGGATTGGCTATCATCTTACTTGTGGTGTGGTAAGCGCTTGTAATAACGTGAATATGCATGAAAAATCCCGCCAAAATTAAGATGATTCCGGCGGCTAAGATGTATAAATAGGTTTGTTTTTTGCTCATGATGTCCTCCTTTAAAGAGTATCTTGAGCAATTTAAGCGCAAAAAGCAAGTTCGTTTCTGAACTGTACACATCATAAAAATAACGCCACTTCTTATAAAGTGGCGTTATTTTGGGAATAGTTCTTTATCTTAGAAAGTATAACGAATACCGGCTGTGGCTTCCATTAAGTTGTCAACAGCTTTGGTATTAATATAACTGTAACGACCGACTAAACGAGCTGACCAGTTTTCGTTGAAGTCATACTGAGCACCAATACCGGCACGGTAGCCAACACGGCTCCAAGTTTCTTTTTGTCCCATTTCTTTGACTTCTAAGTCATAGTTAGCCAAGCCAACAGTTCCGAGCAAGCTCAAACCATCGCAGCCAACCGGTGCATAACCGTATAAATCAATACCATAAGCATCAAATTTGGTTTCGGCTTTGTGAGACATGCCGTCATATACAAAATAGTCGCCTTCTTCGGATGCAGATTGTTGATAAAAGGCTTCAATGCTGTAGTAGTCGCCCATTTTGATACCGGCATTGATAACACCAGAATTAAAGTTGTCTTCCAGATAGCCGGCATCTTCCAAACGGCTGGCTTCATCTTTGTAATCGGCTTTGGAATAAACATAGTCAACACCAACGTATGGTCTGAAATCTGACGGCATTTCCATCATTGCATTGGCATTATAAGAAAATAAACTTGCAACGCCTGCCAATAATAATGTTTTTTTCATATTGTAAAACTCCATTTATAAATAGATTTTAGTACTAACATTGAGTGAAATTGCTGTTTTCTTGCAATCTCGGCTTAGATATAATTTTGGATAATTGTTTTTAAAGGGTGGAGGTTAAAAAAAATTGTGTTAAAGTGATGATGATTTTTTCGATTATCGATGAGGTTTATGAAAAAATGTCGTTTGTTGTTCCCGATAAAACTTGTTCTAAATGCCCTCGCTTGTTGGCTTTTCGTGCTCAAAACGAGGCTAAGTTTCCAACTTATTATAACGGACCGGTTGAGCCTTTTGGTTCCCTCTCCTCTGAGATTTTAATTGTTGGCTTGGCTCCTGGCTTGAATGGGGCAAATCAAACTAATCGTCCTTTTACGAATGATTATGCCGGAGATGTTTTATACCCAATTTTGAAGAAGTTTGGTTTTGCTCAAGGAAATTATCAAAAAAAGAAAAATGATGGTTTTGAGTTGATTAACGTCAGAATAACAAATTCCGTGCGTTGCGTACCGCCGCAAAATAAAGTTATCGGTGATGAAGTTAAAGCCTGTGGGGCTTACCTTATTCAAGAAATTGAAAATATGCCGAATTTGAAGATTATCTTAACTTTGGGAAGTGTGGCGCATAATGCCGTCTTAGGCGTGTTGGGTTATAAAAAAGCCGGTTTTAAGTTTGCTCATAACACAATTCATTGGCTTGAAAAGCATCATTTATGGATGGTGAATTCTTATCATACTTCTCGTTATAATATTAATACCGGTGTTTTGACGGAAGAAATGTTTGAAGATGTGATAAAAAATATTCAAAATTTGCTGAAAAAGTAGAAATATTTTCTTTTGTCTAAAATCTTGCTTGAATTTTGAAATTTTTTGCTCTAAGGTGAAGCAAATTACATATTATTAACCCTATAATTTGCAGAAATATGGAAAATTTAGTTTTTTCGCAGAAAATTTACAGCGATTTAGCTCAAAAAAATTATTTTACATCCTTGATGCTGGCTTTTTGTGCTGATTGTGATGATAAGAAAGATATCCTTTCGGCTCTGTGTGTTGGCGAAATTAAATATTTTGACAATGGTAAAAAAGAAGGAATTGAGTATAGCAATCCTCTTAAAACAACAGTTAAAGCTAAGACTTTTCGCAAAGTATTGGTCTCACAAAATTTGCAAAATAAAGGTTGTCGCGGCGTAGTGGCGGATAATCTGATGTTTGTCGGACGAAATGAGGATTGTGTGTTGTTAGATACCCCTTCCCTTACTTTTGCCAGCAAATATTTGCTTGAAAATTCTCAGGAATTTAATCGCATTACTATTCATCGGGCTAAATTTGGCTTGAAAGGGTTTGACGTGAAGGTGGAAAACGGAATTCAGCTCTTTATGGAGCCTTATTATTTCTGGGATTTTGATGAGGTAAAACAAAATTGTAGTCCTGAAATTGTCAAAGAGGCTGCGAAATACCATGCTGCCGGATATAATTTATTTGGCAGTAGTGATGGGCAAGAAGTGGTTTGTCTTTTAGGAGACTGCTACATTTTATCTCGAGCTGTTTTTGAGGCTTGGGCCGGATATCGTGCGCCGATTGAAAATGCTGAAATTCCTGACACTTTGCTTCTGTTAAGTCCTAATGGTGGATTGTTGAACTAAATTTTAATTATTTTAATTTAAAATACTTTGATTATGAAAAAGGAACTTGAACAATTTAAGCTCATCAGCGGACAAATGAAAAATTTAGCCCGTAGCGGGTGGCTCTATCATAAGATACAGTCGCCTGAAGTTGATGCTTCGCACTCTTGGAGTGTGAGTATGTTGGTGCAACTCTATGCTCCCAAAGCGCTTGATTTGTGTAAATGTTTGAAGATGGCTAATATTCACGACCTTGCTGAAATATATGTCGGTGATTATACGCCTGGTTCAGGTATCAGTCCGCAAGAAAAGTATGATTTGGAAAGCAAAGCTATGCGCCATTTGGCCGATGAGCTTCAATATCCTGAATTGATAGAATTATTTGAGGAATTTGAGGCTTGTGAAACGTCAGAGGCGGTCTTTGTTAAAAATATGGATCGTCTGGATACGGTTCTTCAGGCCAAATATTTTGACGAAACCCAAAATTACGGCGGAAAGCTCTTTGCTGAGTTTTATGATTTTGCTTTAACAAGAATTACTCATCCTCTGGTGTTGGATTTGCTGAAATCTCTGAAAGACTAAACAAAAACGCCCTCTCCTTTTTGAGGACAGAGGGCTTTTTTGTTGCTTAGTGGCTTATGCCGGAAAAACCCATAAAGGCCATGGAGAGCAATCCCGCCGTAATAAGCGCAATCGGTGCTCCTTGGAGTACCTTAGGAATTGGGCTGACGGAAATTCTTTCTCTTATGCTCGAAAATAAGACAATGGCCAGCGTAAAGCCCATGGCGTTGGCTAAATTGTAGCAAACAGTTTCCATCAAGTCCAGATTCTTTTGTATGGACAGAATGGCAATGCCCAGAACTGCGCAATTGGTGGTAATAAGCGGTAGAAAGATACCTAATGCCTGATAGAGCATAGGGGAAGTTTTATGTAAGATTATTTCAACCATTTGCACCAGTGAGGCTATCACCAGAATGAATACTACCGTTGTCATAAAGGTTAAGTCGTTGGGTTGCAGAAGATTGAAATATATCAAATGTGTAACCAGTCCAGACAAGGTCATAACAAACATGACCGCGCAACCCATGCCAAGTGCGGTTGATATTCTTTTAGAGACACCCAAAAACGGGCAAATTCCTAAAAATTGTGATAAAACAATATTGTTTACAAAAATAGCGGCGATGAATATCATTAAATAACTCATTTTATTCTCTCCGTAACTTGTTAAACAGGATAATTAATCCGGCTAAGGCTAAAAATGCCCCCGGCGGCATGATAAACATTAATATCGGGTAGCCGTCTTCTCCGATGAATTGATAGCCAAAGGCAGCTCCTGCCCCCAGAATTTCGCGAATTAAGCCCAATGCGGTGAGTGCCAGCGTAAAACCTATGCCCATTCCCAAAGCATCTAAAAGAGACTGAAAAACATTGTTATGAGAGGCAAAGGCTTCGGCTCGTCCCAGAATAATGCAATTGACAACAATCAGTGGAATGTAAATTCCTAATGCGGCGTGTAAATTGGGGAGATAGGCTGTCATTAAGAGTTCAACTACCGTAACAAATGAGGCAATAATCGTTATGTAGCATGGAATCCTGATGGTTGAGGGTATAAAATTCTTAACCAAAGATATGGCTGTGTTTGATAGGAGCAGAACCAATAATGTTGCTAAACCCATTCCTAATCCGTTAAGTGCAGCGGTGGTAACACCTAAGGTCGGGCACATTCCAAGCAACATTACAAGCGCCGGATTTTCGCTTATTATACCACGGGTCAGATTTTTATAGCTTACTTGTTTCATCTCTTATATCCTTGTGCTGAATTTGCGGTAAGCATCATAGGCTTTTTGAATGGCATCAATAACTGCGCGTGAACTGATAGTTGCCGCTGTAACCGCGTCTATTTCTCCGCCGTCTTGCTTAACTTTGAATGTCTTCTTCTTTGGTTTTACACCGATGAATTGCTCGCTAAACTTTGGTTCGCTTACTTTTGCGCCAAGTCCCGGTGTTTCTTTGGAATGGATAACCTTGTAACCGCTGATTGTTCCATCTAGGAAAAAGCCGACAATCAATTCAATCTTTCCGCCAAAAGCCTTATCACTCGAGGTTTTTATGGCAACAGCTTTGATTTTACCATCTTTTCTTGCCGGATATAAAGTGAGTTGTCCTTGATTGTGTTTGGTCGGAATCTGCGTTCTTTCTTGGAAAGGATTATTGTTAAATTCTTCCAGAATAACGCCGGAAATAGCGGCAAGTTCTTTATCATCATTGGCTTTTTGAATTGGAGCTTTGGTGATTTCGTAAACAAAACCCAATAAAGCCGCAGAACCGCAAGCTACTACCAACATTACCAAAATTAAACGTGTCAGAGATAGTTTTTTCATGGCTTATCTCCTCTTTGTGCCATAAACCCGTTGCGGGGTGAATTTATCTATTAACGGAACAAAGGCGTTCATTATCAAAATCGCAAAAGAGACTCCTTCGGGATAAGCACTGTAAAACCGTATGATATAAGTTAATATACCGCAACCAACGGCAAATATGATTTGACCTTGGCGGGTCATCGGACTGGTAACATAATCCGTTGCCATAAAGAAAGCTCCTAAGAGTAAACCTCCCGATAAAATATTGGTGATTGGCTCAAAGTGAACATTATCGGTATTAAACCAAGTAATGGCGGTGAGCATAAAAAATGTGGCAACATAGTAAAAAGGAATATGCCAAGTGATGACACGGCGCAGTAGCATATATATTAGTCCGATAAATAATGCCAGTGCGGATACTTCACCTATGCAGCCTCCCGTATCGCCTATGAGCATTTGCCAATAGTTCGGAAGTTCGGTTAGCGATACTTGCGAGGCTTTAATGGAAGCCGAACTTGAAACATCAATATGTTTTAATATGCCAAGCGTGGTGGCAGATGTGATGATGTCGGTATTCAGAAAGTTTAGAAAATCGGGTTTGGGCCATTGGGTCATTTGTGCGGGAAAAGAGATGAATAAAAAGACTCTGCCCGCTAATGCCGGATTAAAAATGTTTTTGCCTAATCCGCCAAAAGCCATTTTGGCAATACCTATAGCCACAAAAGCACCAATAAGTATCATCCACGTCGGCATGGAGCTCGGAAGGTTAAAGGCTAATAAAATACCGGTAATGACGGCAGATAAATCTGAAGTAGTGTTTTGGGTTTTTAAGAGATAACGTGTGATTAGGTATTCAAACATAACGCAGGCAGCAACGGAAGTTAACAAAACACGCAGTGCGTTAATTCCAAACATCAAAAGGGAGACTATCATAGCCGGTGTCAATGCAATTATGACATCTCTCATCAGGCTTTGCGTGGTGGTGGGAGAATAAATATGAGGCGTGGTGGAAATCTTTAACATCTCTTTTATCCTATTTTTGTTTGTGTACTTCGTATTTGCCAAGTTTGCAATAATCCAGTAACGGTACTTTGGCAGGACAGATATAAGCGCAAGAGCCACATTCAATGCAGTCGGCCACGTGGAGAGCTTTGAGCGGTGCTGTATTGTTGCGTCTTAAATTAGAGGCTATTGCAAATGGCATTAAGCCAATCGGACAAATCTCAGCACATTTTCCGCAACGAATACAGCAACTTTCATCCGGCTTTGCTGCTTCTTGAGCCGGTAAAACCAATAAACCTCCGGTTTTTTTGGTTATCGGTGAGCTGAGAGTGGTTGCAGATGTTCCCATCATCGGGCCACCAAATAAGAGTTTGCTGATTTGGGATTTGTCGGTTTGGGCAAGGCCTAAAAGATATTCTGCAGGTGTGCCGATACGGGTGCGGTAGTTGCCGGCGGTGGTGATAGATGTATCTCCGCTAACGGTAACTATTCTTTCATATAAGGGTTTATGCTTCATAACCGCTTCATAAACCGCAAAAACCGTTGCGACGTTTTGAACCACACAGCCAACATCAATCGGTAATCTGCCGGAGGGAACTTCCCTCCCCGTTATGGCGGTTATAAGTTGCTTTTCTCCTCCTTGGGGGTATTTGCTTTTGCAAACGGCAACGTTGACGCCGATATAGCGTTTAGTGATTTGGGTAATCTTTTCTATCGCCTGAGGCTTGTTCTCATCTATGGCAATAATGGCATTTTGAATACCTAAAACTTTGTTTAATATTTTAGCTCCGATGACAATTTGTTCAGGTTTTTCCAACATTAAGGCACCGTCTGCCGTTAGATAAGGTTCGCATTCAATACCATTGACAATCAAATATTGAACGGATTTGTTCTCCGGTATGGTGGTTTTGATAGGTGTCGGAAAGCCTGCTCCGCCCATACCAACAATTCCGGCGGATTTAATGCGCTCTTTAATCTCTTCAAGAGATTGCGGAATGTCGTTATTGATTTCTTCTGAATTATCAATATCTTCTTCATACTCATCTGCAGAAGTTTGAATGGTAATGACTTGTTCTAAATAGCCGTTTTCTCCTTCAATTTCTTCAATTTTTTTGATTTCTCCGGCAACTGAGGAATGAACATTGGCAGATATTTCTCCGTCTGCTTTGGCCAATAAGGTGCCAATTTTTACCTTATCTCCCACTTTGACAATAATTTGGGCTGGTGCACCGATATGTTGTTTTACGGGAATATAAACCAGCGGTGGAACGCCGGCCTCTTGTATCGGGGATAATGCCGAAATTTTGCGCTTGTTGAGATGAATGCCTCCAAGTGAAAAGGTTTTTTTATTACACATTTTTTTCTCCCTTTTGACTTGTGTTTGATAGATAATGGCTCCTGTCGGGCAATTTTCTTGGAGCTTTTGACCGTATTCTTGCGAAGATACGGAGCTTGGAATATCGGCAAGATTATTTTCTATTTTGATTTCCTGGCAAATTGAAGCGCATTTTTTGCAGGCAATGCAAGCATGCTGGCAGTTTTTGCGCGCTAAAGCCCCTTTTTGCCGATTTTTGCAGGCAACGTAAACTTGCTGATTGTTTTCACTAATGGGACGAATTTCAAACAAATTACGGGGACATATCTTTACACATGCGCCGCATGAGGTGCATTTATTGGCATCAACAACCGGCAATCCCGTCTCTTTGTCAATACTTAGGGCGCCAAACTGGCACACGCTGACACAATCGCCAAAACGCAAACATCCATCAGGGCATTCTGATTCGCCGACAGTGGTGAGATGTGCCACACGACAATTTTTTAAGCCGTCGTAGTTGATTTTTTTAGGGGCGACTTGGCAAGTTCCGTTACAATGCAAAACTGCACAACTGTCTTTTCTTGAGTGAGCATTATAGCCCAATATTTGAGAGACTTTTTTCATGACGGTTTCTTTGCCTACCGGACAATATAGAGAGGAAAAGTTTTCAGGTGTGGCGTGCGCGCAGGCTCTGGCAAAGTCTCGGCATCCGGCAAAACCACAGCCGCCGCAATTGGCTTGTGGCAGAACCTCATCTATTTGGTCTTCTTTGGCGTCTGTTGGAATGGGGAATTTTTGAGCGGTTATGTAGAGCATAATTGCTGAACATAAAGCTATTCCTCCGACAATTAGAATATTCAACCAAAATATATCCGACATCTTTCTTTTCCTTTACTTAACTAGGCGAAGTTTAACATATTTGCCTTAAAGCAAAAGTTTTTTTGATGTTTCCTCCCCAAGTTATTCTTTGGTGATTTGAATGTTGAAAGTTTTATTTAGCCTTGGTTTTAGTAAAAACAGCAATCCATAGTAAAAGGCTAAAATAATCAGAGAGGTTGTTGCGGCAAAGTTTTCGCTTTGTTGAAAAATTTTGAGCGAAACCCCTAAACTTATCAGCAATGTAATTAAAGGGATAATAAAGCCTAAGAGTATGGCGAAAGAGCTTTGTTTGGGATTTATTTTCAGCAAAACTTTTTGCCCGATATCGGCTTTAAAATCAGTGGGCAAAGGTAAAGTTAAGACTTTTTCTTGGCAATGATTTACGGCACAATTTGTTTTGTGATGACACCCTTCACAGCTTGTTATTTGCCGAATTTTTACACAAATTTCTTTGGCGGTAATTTGAGTGATTGTTCCTGTTTTTGCAATTGCAGGCAATTATTCCTCCAATTCCTTTTGTGCCTTGTTGGAAAGAAGAGCTTTGAAATTATTTCCCTCTTCTCTTACAAATAAAATTACAAACAAATTATTATCATTGGCAAATTTGAGTCCCTGTTTCTCGCCCATTGCCATAATGGCAGTTGCCAACGCGTCCGCTGTGGTACAGTTCTTATGAAATACCGTAGCCGAGGCTAAAGAATGCTCTACCGGATAGCCTGTTTTGGGTGAAATGGTGTGGGAATATCTTTTACCGTTGTAATAGAAAAAGTTACGATAATCTCCCGATGTGGCTACGGCATAGTCTTTTAGCGGAACAATATAGGCATTTTCATTGGTTTGAGTGTTGGGTTTAACAACGGCCACGTTCCAGCCTTCGCTTTCTTTGCTGCGGTTGCCTTTGGCTTTGACTTCGCCGCCGATTTCAACGACGTAGTCGGTATATCCGTTTTCTTCCAAAAGTGCCGCAATGCGGTCAACACCATAACCTTTGGCAATGGCTGATAGGTTGATTTTGGTTTCGGAATTTAGTTTTTTTACCTTTGAAAAGTTATTGCTGAAGCGAATCTTATCAAAGCCTGTATTTTTTAAGGTATCTTTTATGAGTTTGTCGTCTGGCGTCTTTTGCGTGCCCTTGCTGGTACCAAATCCCCATAAATCTACCAAACGACCAACCGTGGGGTCAAAATAGCCATTGCTCGTGTTATATACGTTATAGGCGGTTTTCATAACCGTGGACATCTCGGGTGATAGTTCTATCCATTCTCCCGTATCATCACGATTTATCATACTTATTTCCGAATTGCCGTCAAAAACCGACATTTCTTCATTAATGCGTTGTAATTCTTTCTTGATGCTGTTATGCAAAAGATTGTTTTCTTTCGGGGAACGAATCTTTATACGATAATAAGTATTCATCGTCTCTCCCGACATAATTTGGTAAGGCTGTCTGGAGAATGTGTAATAAAAGAATATTGTAACGGCTAAGAGCAAGAAAAATGAATATTTGAGTAATTTGGATTTCACGGCTAACCTCTTTTATGGCTTGATAACTCTTTTTCGGGGTTTTACTTTAAATGAAAACTATTTTAACATATATAGTGTTCATTCCGTTTCTTTTTGCGAAAGGTCAAAATTATGTTTGAAAAAGTAAAAGCCCTTACAGATAATCAGAAATTTAAATCTCTGAGCGCTAAAATCAAGGATATTTTTATCAATTGTCGTGATTTGTGTACAAAACTTTATCATTGGTCTTACCTTGGAATTGATAAAGCCGGAAAATCTTTGAATAAAATAGGTGTCTCTGCCAATGTGGTTTCAGTGATGGGCTTTGTTATCGGCTTATCGGCAATTAACTTCTTGGCTATGGGTATGTTTGGCTATGCTTTGTTTTGCATTTTGCTGAACCGCTTTTTTGATGCTTTAGACGGTGCTATCGCTAAATATGCCGGCGTAAGTGCTTTTGGCGTATTTTTAGATGCGGCTTTGGATTATATCTTTTATGCCGGTGTTATCTTGGGTTTTGCTTTGGCTAATCCGGCGCAAAATGCCGTTGCCGCTACATTCTTGATGTTTGGTTTTATGGCTTCGGCCGCAACTTTATTGTCTTACGGCGTGATTGCTTATCGCTATAACGCGCCTCAACAACCGGAAGTCAAACAATCTCCTTTCTATTTGGGCGGTTTTGCTCAAGGTGCCGAAGTTATAGTGGCTTTCATTATTTTATGTTTGGTTCCGGGATGGTTCTTACCGATTGCAATTATTTTAGGCTGCTTGTCCTTTGTTAAGGCTTTGAGTGTGATTGCTACGGCTTATTATAATTTTGTGATTGCTCCTCGTAAAACATCTAAAAAATAACGGTGGGTGGTTTGCTCCGATTTATCAAAATATTTTGTGTTTATTTGATTATGGCTCTGTTCCTACCCGAGCAGAGCCTTGCTTTGAGTGCAAAAGCGCAAACAGATAAGGTTAAAGTGGAAGTTTTGCCTGCTTTTGCGCAACTGCAAAGCAATGCTCCGTTGGATATTTTGGTAAAAGTTACGCCCCAAAATGGATGGCATATTTACTGGGATAATCCCGGCGATGCTGGTCTTCCGACCAAAATTTCTTGGAAATTGCCCTCTAAGTTGCAAATTCGAGAGTTGGGTCATAGTGCGCCTAAAAAGTATGATGCTGATGGCTTGGTCTTGTATGGTTATGGCGAAAGTGCTTACTGGAAATATCGTTTAACCACAGTAACGGCTTTCAAGACAGATTTAGCTGAACTTCCCTTGCAAGCAAAAGTTTCTTGGCTGGCTTGCAAAGAGGAATGTGTCCCAGAAACGGTTTTAATTGATTTCTCCCTTTCTCTACAAAATAATTCTGATGAACGGCATCCTTCGCAAATTTGGCAAGACGAAGCTCTTAAAGCCGAAAATACTTTTCCTCTGATGTGGAAAGAGAAAAGTTTCTTCGATGTTCAAGGCGATAAATTGGTTTTGAAATTGGAAAGTCAGCATAAAGGTTTATTTAATCAGGCTGAAAATGTGTGGTTTATTCCTAGCCAAAAAGATAAAATCGATAATATTGCCATTCCTCAATTGGGGCAAGATAATCAAGGAAATTATTCTTTGGAAATTCCTTTGATTGATGGTTCTTTAGAGAACCTCTCGGGTGTGTTATTGATTGAAAAGGCTCATCAAAAACGGGCTTATGAGCTTAGCCCTATTTATCAATCCGGATTAAAGTCTTTGCCACGCATTGGCGATAACGGTGAAGAGAATTTTCTTTGGGTGTTGATTATGGCTTTTGTGGGCGGAATGGTGCTTAATTTTATGCCTTGTATCTTCCCTATTCTCTCGATTAAAGCAATTGCCTTGGTTCAAGGGGCTTATAACAAAAGACGTGCCAGAATTGAAGCCTTATTTTATGTGTTAGGTGTGGTGGTTTGTTTTGTGATTATGGCCAGTTTGCTTATCTTATTGCGCTTACAAGGAGAACATATCGGTTGGGGATTCCAATTGCAATCGCCGGTTTTTGTCGCTTGTATGATTGTGGTGTTCTTTATTATATTCTTAATGTTGCTTGACCTCATTAATCTCAAAAACCCGTTTGCCAATAAGGTTGGTCGTATTTCTTTTACTAAGCAAAAACTTAATGCCTTCTTTACAGGGCTCTTTGCCGTACTCATTGCCAGTCCTTGCACGGCACCTTTTATGGGAATAGCCATCGGTTATACTCTATCCAAACCAATTTATGTTTATTATCCGATTTTCGTGGCTTTGAGTCTTGGTTATGCCCTCCCCTTTGCTTTGATTGCCTTTTTTCCGAGAATTTTGTTGCGAATTTTACCCAAACCCGGAAAATGGATGAGCTTGTTGAAGAAAATTTTTGCCATACCCGTTTTGTTGACTTGTCTTTGGTTGGCTTGGGTATTATGGCATTTAACGAATACTCATCAAGTTGCAGAAAATGAATTAATTTGGCAAGATTATCATGCTCAAAAAGTCTCAGAAGCTCTTCAAAACGGAAATGCCGTCTTTATTGATTTTACAGCCAAGTGGTGTATCACTTGTTTGGCTAATGAAAAAATGGTTTTAGAAACTAAAGATTTTGCAGAGCTTGTGAAAAAACATAATATTTTGTTGTTTAAGGCTGATTGGACTTCGAAAAGTCCAGAAATTGCCGACGCTTTGGCTCAATTTGAGCGTAATAGTGTTCCGCTGTATGTTTATTATCCGGCGGGTAAAAATTATGAGCTCTTACCGCAATTACTAACCTCAGGAATTGTTAAAGACTATCTCGAATGACAACAAAAAAAGGCGTCTGCAGACGCCTTTTTTTTGTATCAGATGTTTTATTTTCCGAAAATACCTATTTCTTTAATGCGGTCTTTGACCCCACCGACAACATTGTCTAGGTTTTCTTTGGCAACATTCTTTAAGTCTGTAATGTTGCTGTCTATAACCGTTGTATAGGCTGTATCGGCTATTTTGGTGAGGACTTTGGAAATTGTGCCGGCTATTGAGGCTCCTTTCTTTTCTTCTCCGATGTTGTTTAATGTAATATCCGGCAAGTGAAGAGTTGCTTTGGCTAACTCGCCGACGGCATTTGCGGCAACAGATATTTCACCATTACGGATGCTTAATTTCTTTATAACAACTTTTTTGCTTGAACCGGATTTTTCTGATTTTTCACTCGCTTGTGCCGATGTGGTATCATCTGCTTCGGCTTTCTCGGCACTTGCTGTGTTCTGTTTGATATTTTCCAGTAATTGCGACAGATTGTTTTGGGTCAGAGATAAAATCTCGTAATTTATAACCGGTTTGTTCACATCAATCGACTCGATAACGATAACGTCTGAGGTCAAAGATTTGATATCAACTTTAACCGAGATGCTTCCCAATTCAATTATGTTTTTCTCTTTATAGTTTTTCGGGTTGCCAATCGTGATTTTACCAATGTAGCCCTCACCTTTGGTCAATTTGAGGTCGAATCCTTCCAGATTAACATCTGTTCCGGTAACGGCTGAGCCATATTTGTGAACAAGTTGCTTGACAATACTCTCTAATGACGGTGTGAAAAAATATATGCCGGCAAAAATGATGACTAAAAGGCTTAAAAATATATATCTTTTTTTCATGATTTACCCCCTGAGTTGTTGTTCTTTTTGATGCAGATAGTTGCGAATTACTTCTTCTATCTGTTGCTGAGCTGAAGAATCACTATTGGAATTCCTTAATTCTTCTACTAAAAACTCAAAACACTGATTGCTTTGCATATAAGCAAATGATGATTGATAGTTTAAATCAAATATCCAACAAATCAAGAGTAATATGAAATCACTGTTGGTGTGCGCATCTGATAAGTGGATAACTTTGTGCTTGAGAAATGTTTGATATACAATCTCGGATATTGAGGATTGTTTTTTTTGCCCTTTCTGAATGCGAAATAATTTCCAGATATCTTGTCCGCTTTCTGATAATAGTTTGAAATTGGCAATCTTATCGGCATCGCGAACCAAAAAACTTATTTTTTCTATTTCATATTTGAGCTGAGGATCTTCTAAAGTGTAATATTCCGGGTCGTTATAAAGCTCTTCTATCATGTGTCCATGGTGCTTTATCGGTATGATTATCCGCGGATTATAGTACTCAGGTATGTTGGCAAGAATGTTGTAGCCTAGTATGCCATGGTCGGTGTCTTGTTCCGGAAATTGAATTTTACTTATAATTTCGGCAAACCGTCCTATGTCGTGCAATAAAAGTGCTGTCCTGGCTTCTTTAATCCTTTGGGAAGACCAATTCTTGAACACGTTTTCTTCTTTGAGAATATAATTGCCGGCTTCTAAAACTTGATATGAATGTTGGATTTTTTCCTTAGTGAGTGATGTAAAACTTTTATTATGCTTGGTTATTTCCAGACATTTTTGATATTCTTCCTGCAGAAGATTTTTTTCATTTTCTAACATTCTATAACTCCTTGTCGGTTAAACAAAATATGCCTGAAACTATTAATTAAAATTTAATAAAATAAAAAGAGCACCAAAAATTATCTTTTGAGGGATAATTTTGTTGGCGCTCTCCATGGTCAATTACAAATAATTAATAATTATGCGGACTTCACAGCTCACAAAATTATCTTTATTTTGTAATTGTTGATGATGATTGTATTTCTAAGAAAAAAACTTAAAAATAAACGGAATAAAAATCATCACCACACAATTATATCTTACTAATTTTTTGATTAGTTTTAGCCTACTCTGATTTATGAGAAAGTCAAGGATAATATTATACAAAAAAAAGGCCTCTTACGAGACCTCCTTTTATTGGTAGGCGCGTGGGGGTTACTCTGCGCTTTCAGCTTGAGTTGCACGGGCGCTCATGAGCTAAAGCTCACCGCGATACCCCCCCGTATCGCTTTCGCTTGTAGTCAAACCCCAGTCCTCTGGGCTTCGAACCCAACTTTGCCTTAACCAACAAAAAAAGGCCTCTTACGAGACCTCCTTTTATTGGTAGGCGCGTGGGGGTTACTCTGCGCTTTCAGCTTGAGTTGCACGGGCGCTCATGAGCTAAAGCTCACCGCGATACCCCC
>CASFNK010000030.1 GCA_949295995.1 uncultured Pseudomonadota bacterium | reverse complement strand
TATCCATTTTACGGTTATTCGGCTCGGAGTTTGCGTATATCGCCGCCTTTGACGTGCCGGTCCGGCTTCCATTTCGGTTCTAACGATTGCTTCTCCGGGTTTTATCGCATAACCTTGAACTGTTGGATATGGTAAGGTTTTAGGAAAATTTATTGTCATTTTATTCCTTCTGTTATATGTTTCTTCTCAAGGAGAAATTATGAGTGAAGTTTCAATTAAAATAATATGTGATAATTGTGGATATGAACTACAAAAGTCTGAAAAAATTTGCCCTAACTGTCATAGTGAACAAAGAAGAGTTTTTATTCAAGTTTGCGAAAAAATCCATATTTCCTGTTGTCAACGCTTGAAGGCTAAAAATCCTCAATACCCTAGTGATAAAAAATTACGTTATGATTTTATACAAGGAGATGTTCCATCTAACATAACATATAATGGTAGAGCAAAGCTAAAACGTATCATTGATAAAGACAACGATTACTATTACGAGCACGTGGAAGATCATAAAGGGAACGTAATACACCATTGCGAAGAACCTCTTTCTAAACACTATAATCATGGAAGTGCGAAAAAGATTAACGATAACTCCCGTAAGCTGGATTAAGAGCATAGCGTTGTTCTAAAATCGGCGATAAACCTTCGCCTTTGCTTATGTTTTTGCCGATAGTGCTTTCGATTTGCTCGATAATGACATCAATAGATACGTTGCCGTCATTATCTTGATTTGAAGTTGCATAAGCCTTTGTGCCGGAAGCGTTATTATGAACATTTACATTAACACTTACCGGTGTTTTGCGGTTTAATTCACCACCGAGGGCTTGCATTTGTCCTTTGGTAAAGATTGTTTCACCGCGTTTAGCTATAATCGGAACTTCATCACCGACCAAACCACCGCTGTGGAATTTGGGCGCACCAATGAAAACCGCCGGATTTACAGATTTACTTGCTAAATTATCAGCTCCGACAACTCCGCCACTATGTGCCATCGCAAAACCAAGATAACTGCTAATTCCAGTTAATAAAGGCATTGTAATTGACTGACGGATTGCAATTTGCATCATATCGCTGATAATTGCATTGGCAAAATCTGAAAAGCTCGCTTTTCCGGTTGTTACAAAAGAAACAAGCGCATTTTCCATATTTGAGAAAGCGTTTTTTACTGCGTTTTCTGCCAAACTTGCAAAATCGCTAAGTTCATTTTGCACATTTTGAAAACCTCGCTTAAACCCGTCTTTCAAGTTTTTTGATGAGCTTAAGGCCGCTTCATTGGCTTTTTTTACCATATCATCATAGACTTGATTAACTTGTTCCTTGTATTTTTCATAATCTCCGGCGTTTGATTTTAGGTTATTAAGTATGTTTTCCCGCCACTCATTAGCTTTGGCCATAGCTTGATCATAAGGACTTTCCAGCTCTAAAACTTTTTGCTTTAAGTCCTCAATCGTTTTTTTGTAAGCATCTGCATTGACATTTACTTTAGGCGTAACGGTCGTATCTTCTGTTTCTGCGTCAACTTCTACTTTAGGCCTAAGTTCTGGATTTTCTAAATAACTAAGTTCATCTCTGGCTTTCCTAGCATCTTCTTCTGCGGCTTTTAATAAAAGAAGTTTATTTTGGATTTCTTGAGCTTGTGGCTGAAAATCAGGATATTCCGCCGCCAATTTCCAAATTTCTTCTTCATATTCTTCCAAATTATATTTGGAATCCTTCAAAATTTTTGCTAAGTCTTTAGCATAAATCTCATAATCTTCTAAAAGAGCGTTCGGCGTAAACCTCGTTGTAAAGGATAATCCGCCGGTGTTTTTTAACTCTTTTCGCAAGTCTTTTATATTTTGCTCGGCGGTTTTGAGTTTTAAGCCCCATTCAGCCAAAGCCATGTCTTTGGTTTGTTCGGCGGAGAACTTTGTCGCTTCTTGTGCCGTGGCCTTAAGTTCATCTTGCAACTTCTTTAAGGTTTCGGCGTGGTCTTCGGCGGCTCTTTTAGCAACATCATGGCTATCGACAAGTTTGTAAATCGCCATTCCGGCTAAAATAGCCAGACCAGCCGGACCACCGATTAAAGCCAGCGCACCTTTCAAAACTCCGGCGGCTGTTGCGGTTATCGCCATTTGCGCCGCCGCCAATTTAGATACTTGGCTCATCATCGCAATTCCGGCAACGGCTGATTTAGCTGATATAGATAGACCTGCTAAAGTAACCTGCAGATATCCAACTCCGGCTTTAAGCAGATTAATTCCGCCCATAATTGCCGAAGAACCGAGGCGAACACTTAAAATGGTTAAGGCTACATCTGCGTGTTCTGCCAATAAAAAGAAAGCATCCGAGGCAATATTTACCGCGGTTGCTAGGGTTTTGCCAATGGTATCTGCGGCACCTTCACCACGTTCCACTAACTCGTTGAATTGTGTAAAGGTGGATTTTAGAGCTTCATTAAGACCGCTTTGCCCGATTTGACGATAGATTTTTTCAAAACTGTCTTCAATATTGGACAATACGCCGTTCATGGTTTTCATTTGTTCGTCCATCGCTCCGGCAAAATTTACATCACCGAGT
>CASFNK010000029.1 GCA_949295995.1 uncultured Pseudomonadota bacterium | reverse complement strand
ATGAATTAAGTAAACAAAACTAAGTAAATTAAATAAAAGGAGAAAGACGATGAACAAGAACTGTAAACTGACAATAGGAGCGATGCTGTTATTGACAACGGCTTTCTCCGTGGCGGAAGTTCGGGCACAAACCTGCGTTGTTCCACCGACTTGCGAAGGTTTGGGCTATGATAAGACCGCCTCGGATTGTGGCGGTTTGGCAAAACTGCGCTGCCCGTTTGATGACTCTAAATATTTCTGTACTGCTTATCGGAATCCTGATGGCTCTGCTCCGGTAACTGTTGGTGATATTGTGTATTCTGATGGTACTTATGCCAATCCTGAAATAATTCAACCAAACAAAACACCTATCGGAGTGATATATAACTCTAATGGCGGTTATTTTGTAGCTTTGGATGATTTTGGGAGTTTTTCGTATAACTCAACACTATCTTGTTCCAAATATACAGTTGGTGCCAGTACTTGGAGCGTCCCGACAGAAAATCAATTAAAAGAAATGTATAAAAATATAACAACATTAAACACATCAATAGACTTGTTTGCCAAAACTAGACTTCAAGGAAAGTATGCGTATGCCATAATTTATCCTTATGTGTATTATGTGGATATGTCAACAGGTCAATCTGATAACATTAGTTCAAGCTTGCCAACCCGTTGTGTCAATACTTTAGCAAATATTAAAGGAAATACGACTCTGAAAGTAGGCGATCAATATGTGGCTGAAGACGGAACAATAATGGGAACAGTGGTTGAATTAGATGCTTCTGGAAAACATGGTGTTATCGCTCAGGTCGGAGGTGTTGGTACTAAGGATGAAGCTACAGCGGCTTGTATCAGCAAGGCCACTCCGAAATATCCATGGCGACTGGCTACCATGAAGAATACTTGTACATTATTGCAAAATGTAGGATCTTTTTCTGGTAACTATGAGATGACATGTGGTGCGCAAACATCTTCTGTAGCTGTAGTTTGCTCTAACGGGGAGGCTTCTAGTTCCTGCATTTTTAGCAGCAGTTGCACAAAGAACAAATGCACTGACTCTTCATCACATCCGTATGTTTGTGAAACTTCATTCTAAAAGAATGTGAGCTCCCAAGAAAACACCGCCTCAAAGGCGGTGTTTTTTGCATTTCAAGATTTATTAAGCGTCAATATCGGCAATCACTTGCATTGATATGATTTCATCAGGATCGGAGACCATACCGTTGGCCCCACTTCCTCGTTTAATCATGTCAACAAATTCCATGCCGGATGTAACTTCACCCCAAACGGTATATTGTCCGTTGAGCCAAGGACATTCTGCAAAGCAGATAAAAAATTGGCTATCGGCGGAATCCGGCATCATTGAACGAGCCATAGAAACCGTTCCTCTTTTATGAGGTTTAGTATTAAATTCAGCTTTGAGTTTTTTACCGCTACCACCTGTACCCGTGCCGTAAGGACAACCGGTTTGCGCCATAAAGCCATCAATAACTCTATGAAATTTTAAACCATTATAAAAACCGGCTCTAACCAATTTTTTTATTCTTTCAACATGGTTTGGTGCTACGTCGGGATACATTTCAATTACAACATCGCCATCTTTAAGTTTGAGGAGCAAAGCATTTTCAGCATCTTTAACATTGTAAGAATGCTTAATTTTTTTAGCTCTGGTTTTGCTCATATTGAGTTTTTTAACATCAGATTGAGCCAGTGTTTTTGTTTTAGATTTTGCTAGTTTTTTCGTCTCATTCTTAATCATTTTGGTTTCAGAAGATTCTTTTTCAGATGTAACTTTTTTTGCCATTTTTTACTCCTTCATCTAATCTTTGATAGAGATTTAGTTATTTTTAAGAACGAAATCAAGTCTTTCTTGAGCGTTAAGTCTTTTAGGATAATATTTATCAATTTTCTTTAAGACTTTAGCTAATCCGACATGGTTTGCGATTTGGATGGCAAGCCCCGGACGAGCATTGAGCTCAAGCATCATTGGTCCTCTGTATTTATCCAAAACAATATCGGCGCCCAAATAGCCTAATCCGGTCATCTCATAAGCCTTTGTAGCAATTTCAAGATGCTCTCGCCAAAAGGGTACTTCTAATTTCATTAAATCAACACCGGTGTCGGGATGATGCGTAATGGGAAGATTATGCATAACGGCATTAACGGCTTTACCTGTACGAATATCAAGTCCGACGCCGACAGCTCCTTGGTGCAGATTGGCTCTCCCGTCAGATTCGGCAGTTGCCAAACGCATCATGGCCAAAGCCGGATATCCGCGGTAAACAATGACACGAACATCAGGGATTCCTTGATAACTGTAATCTTGAAAAATATTAGAAAAGTGAACCAATTCCTCAATCACGGCAACATCATATTTTCCGCCTAAACTGTATAATCCGCTCAACACATTGGAAATATGTTGGTAAAGCTCATTGTAGGTTAATTTTTTGTTTGAAGTAGTGGTAAAGATGTCATTATCATAATCTTTAATCACCAACACGCCTTTACCGCCGCTGCCATGAGCGGGTTTGACCACAAATTCTTTGTAGCCTTTAACAATCTCAAGAATATTTTTAACCTCATGCTGATATTCAATCACACCGATAAGCCCCGGGGTGTTGATACCGATTTTGTTGGCCAAAATTTTGGTTTGCACTTTATCGTCAACCAAGGGATAAAGACGGCGTTTGTTATATTTGGAAATTACGTTAAAGTTACGGCGGTTCATACCCAAAATACCGGCTTCGCGCAGTTTTTTAGGGCTGGCAAAATTGGCAAATAATTTCCCAAACAAATTAAACATTTTAGTTGTCCCGAACGAGAGGAGCAAAACGTTTTAACTCGGTCAAACGATAACCGGTATATGTTCCAAACAACATCACAATAAAGAGAATAACCAAGTTCAGCTCATTAAAGACGAACATAATATGGCGTGTAACCTCGTTGTTTACGATAACATAAACCAAAACGGCGGCAATAACGCTGTAAATTACTTCCCTCCAAGCATTTGACGGCCCTTCTTCTTCCCAAGTGATTGAAGCGCGCTCAATAATCCAAGCCATAATGATAATTGGGAAGAACACGGCCGACAAACCGATATCAATACTGAAACGATATCCGCATACGGTCATCACTTGCATCATGAGAATAACAAAGATAACCACAGCCGAAATTCTCGGAACCAAAAGAAGGTTAAATTTAGAAAGTAAGGCGCGCAACCCCAAACCGATAGAAAGAATAATACTAAAGCAAATCAACCCCGGTACCAATCCGGTTTTGACC
The DNA here is from genome assembly GCA_949295995.1 of uncultured Pseudomonadota bacterium. Lineage (GTDB taxonomy): Bacteria > Pseudomonadota > Alphaproteobacteria > RF32 > CAG-239 > Scatocola. The sequence continues at coordinate 1,851 of CASFNK010000029.1, read as the reverse complement.
AAAGCCAAGGCAATCAACATTGGGGTAAATGTTCCCATGGTCGTAATACCGATAACATTACGAATAAGCACAATTACCAAAATTGCCAAGGGGAAGATTGTCAGCCATTTAATAGTATTTTGCTCATATAAAGGAAGGCTAAACACCGAAAGGTTAAAATTATCTTCTTGATTGGCAAGTTTCGCTCGTTTGCCGGCAAGATTAAGAGAAGAAGTAATAGATTTCATAACGGAGAATTTGATAGAAGAATCATTTCCACCTTCAACGTCGATTAAAGAATTTCCGCCACGTTGAAAAAGAACGAAGTTTTCAGGCTTTCCTTTTTTAGCGGTTTTAATGTCGTAGAGCTTCCATACACCGTCGATATAAGCCTCCATCATTAAATCAGCCGAAAAAGCGGTTTTGTCTTCTTCCAGTTTGATACCTCTGGCGGTGCGGTTGGGAATACCCTTTAGTGAAAGTAAGCGACCGATGGCAAGGCTAAGTTCTTTTTGCGTTTTTTTCAAAGGTAAAAAAGCAACAACGGTTGAATCGGGAGGAGTTTGATTCAAAAGACGAATAATTTGTTGCACTTCATCGCCGGGCATTGTATCGGCAATTTTTAGCAGCTTGTCGGCGGTTGCCGCCATTTGCTCATCCATAATTGGTTTTTTGGGAGTAGGAGGGACGGGAGCCGGAGTTTTACCTCTGGCATCTTCATTATCAAATAACAAAATTCGATAATAGATATTTTGCTCTTCCTCCATGCTATTTGATGTTAAAATAATACGTTTGTTTTTGTCATTTCTTGATACTTTATAATTAGGAGCGACAATATCTTCATCTAAAATTTTAAAATCATCGCTGGCATAAGGAGAAGCAAGAGAGACTTTAATAGGATCACCGTTCGGAGTAAAAGAGACGTGAGCTTCAATTGTCCAAATTTTAGTTGTTTGCTTAGGTAAAAAACTAAACCCCCAATAGGTCATTTTATAATAAATACTGTAAGCAGCAAAGATGATTGAAATAATCAAACCGAGGGTTAAAATTTTTCGAACGGAAACAAACTTTTTAAGCATATTTAAGTCTCTAAAATAAAAAGTTAATGTAAAGTATTGGATAGAGCTGTATCAACGATAGCTCTTCCGGTTAAGATATTACGTCCGATAAGGGCTTGATAATCAAATTTTGTTCTATCCGCAAGAGAAAATCTGGCTTTGATGATTTGTCCGCCAAATTTAACATTCATCATAACGACGGGACGTTTTTCACTTTCATTAATACGAGTAATAGTCGTATGTTTTAGCAATTTTTTTTCAAAATGATGTTTTTCGTTGCTATCTTGATTAATGAGTTCAAAAGCTACCCATTTTTCTCCGTCTCTTTCAAAATATCTGATATCTCGAACATCAAGGGAAGAGTTTTCTGCACCGGTGTCAATTCTGGCTTGAAAAGGAGTCTTCATCGGCAAAAAGTAGATTGGTTCCACAGCTCCGATGATACCTAATTCATGCTGAGTCGTAACCGGACGTTTAACTTCGACAGCGGGAACAATTTTAGGAGCAATAGGTTCGTTTGGAGTACTTTGGCAAGCACCGCATAAAACGAGTAAAACAAAAACAACAACATATTTTAAGAACATAGGTATCCAATCGTTAATAAATGTTTAAATTCATAATTATTTACAACGAAAGGGAGGCGAAAGTAAAGTTAAATTTACTTTCCCTGTATATAAAAAGAAACCCACCGGCCTAGCCGGTGGTTCTTCTTTAACGGGTGTAACCCTAATTGTGCCAGCGAACGCCTTAAGGGCGTATGACGGTCTGACAGGGCGAAAATTACTTGCTACCCGTAAACGGGTCAAAATCCATT
>CASFNK010000028.1 GCA_949295995.1 uncultured Pseudomonadota bacterium | reverse complement strand
ATGAATTAAGTAAACAAAGCTAAGTAAATTAAATAAAAGGAGAAAGACGATGAACAAGAACTGTAAACTGACAATAGGAGCGATGCTGTTATTGACAACGGCTTTCTCCGTGGCGGAAGTTCGGGCACAAACCTGCGTTGTGCCGCCGACTTGCGAGGGCTTAGGCTATGACAAATCAGCCTCTGATTGCGGCGGTTTGGCAAAACTACGCTGCCCGTTTGATGATTCCAAATATTTCTGTACCGCTTATACGGACCAAGACGGGAATAAATTAATTGAAGTCGGCGATATTGTGTATTCCGACGGAAGTTATTCTAGTCCTGAGGCCTTACTCCCCTCTAAAAGACCTATCGGGGTTGTATTTAATGCCAGCGGCGGTAAAATTATTGCACTAGATACATATAAAAACGTAGATTATGCATGGAATCCTTTCTGTACAGATTATACGGCGGAAGATGTCGGAAGCTGGAGTGTTCCGACTGAAACAGAATTAAAAACCTTATATAATAACAAATCAACAGTAAATGCTACTTTAAACAGATTATCTGAGCTAGAAATATCAAGCTGTTATGTCCACTCTGAATCTTATTGTGTGGATATGAGTAACGGGACAAGCACAAAATACAGAGGTAGCAAACCTGTACGTTGCATAAACAGTATTGCTAATATTAAAACATCTACACTAAAGGTAGGGGAATTACTTTATGATAACGGGGTTCCTGTCGGTAAAATCTTTAGTTTGAATCCTAATGTGGTAATTGCTCTTTCTTCTTCGACAACAGATTATCAAGGGGCTCAAAATTATTGCAAAAACATGACAGCAGGCGGCTTAAACTGGACTTTACCCGATGGTATATTGTTAGAAAAAATTAATGCTACAAAAACTTATATAGACGGGTGCACTCATTATTGGTCCAGCACTAGATCTTGCTTTTTATGTGGTAATAATAATGGGGATTGTAGCAGCGGAACCTCTCCAAGTACGGCTATTGTTCTTTGTGTGGCCTATTTTTAGTTTGAAAAAAACACCGCCCCAAAGGCGGTGTTTTTGACTGGCTACATACCTTGAGTCGTGGTCGTTGTTACTGTTTCTTCAATAACTTCTTCCATATCGGTATTGTTATTTGGGCTTGAATTATTTGTATTACTTTGAGCGCTCGTATTCTCGGGTTGCGGCGCTACTTCTACCCCCGGGTCTCCTGGGAGCGGTTCCATTTGTGAATTAGGTTGTGTCGCACCGCTAGCCGGCGCCGTTACGGTATAACTCTCTTCCAACATTAACATATTGGCACCATCCGGTGAGCCTACATCCATGCTCTCTTGCATTTGTGCATTAGCGTCTTTGCCATCGCAGGCGCCAAGAGCCAAAGCACATAATCCCATAACGTAAAATATCTTTTTCATCTCTTTTCCCTCTCAATTAATTAATTTCGCAATCTTTGATGTAACCCCTCTTTTCGTTTTTTCAATTCTCTCTTACCTCGATTTTTGTGTTTTTTGAGGTTGACGAATTTGCTTTATCTGTTACAATTGTTGGGTTTGATGATTACTAAATGGAGTAAAAAAGTGATATTTTGCAAAAATAATGTTATCTGGGATTTGGACAACACTCTCTATCGCATTACCCCGGAATTTGCAGATATTTTAGACGAGGCAACCGCTATTGCCGCTATTGAAGATTTGGGTGTACCTTTAGATTTTAAAACAGCTAAAGAAAAAGTCAAAGAATCTTACCGCGTATATCGTGATGGTGGTGAAATTTTTGTCAGAGAATATGGTATCAGCCCTAAAGATATATTTTTTGCTTATCACAAACGTAAGCCGATTGAGCCTATCGTGCCATACGAAAATTTACTCGAAAAACTCGAAAAACTCCCTTGTAACCAATATATCTTTTCTACCAGCACTCGCGATGTCTGTGAAAAAATTCTTAAACACATCGGCTTGTATGATTTCTTTAAGGGTAAATTCTATTCCGTTGAGGATTTTGACACTTTCAAAAAAAATGAAAGCTCCGATGTTTATAAACAACTCTGCGACCGTCTGAAACTCGACCCGAATGATTGCGTGTTTGTTGATGATAGTTACTCAAACCTTGAATTTGCCAAAGAAATCGGTATGACAACCGTACGCATCTATTACAACGGAAATTCCGCTAAAGACAAGACCTATATCGATCATGCTTACAAAGGTATCAGCTCTTTCTTAGACGAGTGCTTAGACCTCAAGAGCGGGATTTGCGGTTAAACTCGCGGCAAATATCTCCTTCCCTTTGATATTGTTGCTGATTGTCAAGTTTTGATTGTTCGGCTAAAATTTGGTTGCGAAAATTATCAACCAAAGGGGTGATAATTTGGTGGTACTTCTTCGTTAATTCTTGCGCAGCTTTGTCTTCTGATGATTGAGGCGCAATGTATATCGGCTTTATCTGCGCGGTTTGCTCTTTTATGTCCTGATAGATTCGCGGCACAAAATACTCCAGTGCCTGTTTATTTATTTGTTGGTGAACCTGCTCATGGCGCAAGACTAAATTATAAGTGCAACTCCCCTGTTCCAACTCTTTGGCCAAATAGATAATCGGTCGCGAATACCCAATATGCACGTTTAACTGATATGGTATCAGGCAATGCCCTCCTCCCTCAAGAGGCTGCGTAACTGTATTTAATTCATATTCCGAATCAATATTTACTAAAGCAAGACCCGCGGCAAATATCCCTTTTTCAAATATTCCGGCCCTTTGCGCCATTATACTTAACTCATCTTTGCTTTTGCTACGGTCATAAATTAATTTTCCATAAGATGTCGTAAAACTTATTTTTAAGGCTAAACTCTGCTCTTCACAAAGTTTCTGGGCTTCCGTTGCGGATATGGCGGCTTCTCCCTTTTCAGAAGAGCTTAATAAACTTAACAATATTAATACAAAAAAAAGATTTTTCATGTTATAGTTCTTATCAAGAATTGGTTAATTTTAAGTTAGAATCTTGAAAAGGCGTTATTATGAAAAAATTTGTTCTTCTTACAGCCTTGAGTGTTGGACTTGGTCTTAATTTCAGCTCTTGGGCCGTTGCTCAAGAAAGATTTGTGCGCAAACCTTTACCTCAACCCGATTTTTTTGTACCTAAAAAAGATGTTGAATATCAAGAAAAACTCCCTCCTTTCAACTTGCCAGAACCAAAACCGGTTGTGGATAATACCCCTGAACCTATCAACTTCCAACCCGTTCAAAAACAAAATATTCCCCAACAAGAGCTTGAGTTTAACCCTAATCTTGATGTTAATTTAGAAACTCCTCCTGACTTGCCCAATGATGAAGAAACTCCAAAATATAAACAAGAATATAATGCTTATCTTGAGGATTTAAATACTATTGCTCAAACCGGTCAAGCCCCAAAAAATATAGATTTGGAAAATGATTTATCTGCGCTTTCTAACGATGCAAGATTAGATGTCAATGATAACGGTATAATATCCCCGCAAACAAATAAACAAGAACTTATTAATCCCATGGCTTTTGCTCAAGTTCTTCCGACTCAACAAGCCTTATCAGTTACTTCAGACGCTGAAATTATTGATAGTGTCGAAGTCATTAATCTTCCCGAATCTTTGAAAAAAAAGAAAAAAACACAAATAGAAAATGATTCTTCTGCTTATAGCAACCCTTTTGCTCAAGCAGAAAATCTGAATAACTTCACGGAAGAAAATCTACCCGAGGAAAATTTCATTTCTGAAAATTCCCCCTCTCAACCAATTTCCCCTATTCCCGAAGTAGCTGCTCATTTTAGAGGCGGAAGCAACCCCTTTGCTCCGCAATCGACAAATACCTCTCCCGAACCCCATTCCGGCTCTTTAGCAGAAAATACGCCAGAACCTACTCTTGAAGAACCCGCCCCCGTTGAAGAAACAGAAAAAACTCAAGAAGAACTCCTGCCGGTCGCTCCCCTTATCGAACCTCAAAGAGATGATGAACCGAAAGTTTCTCGTAATATGGGCAGAAGGTCAAGAAGCTCTTCAAACTCTTCCGGATCCGCAATTGGCTCAGGTGCGTCTTTCGGTCTTGGCCCCAATATGGTGCGTTAATTAAAATATAAGTTTAAAAATTCTCGATAAATTTGCGTGAGGTCTTTAATATCTTTTTGACTTACTGCTTCATCACAACAATGCATTTTTGTCGCAGGAAGACCATAACTTATTAATGGGCAATAATGACTTATACGCCACGCAAAATTGGGATTACTATCTCCCCCTATCTGGGGCGTTGTTCCCAAAACTTTCTCGCTGGCTTCCTGCAATTGTTCAACCGCTCGAACTTTTTCACATAAATAGCTTTCTGCTCCATATTTATACGCCATCTCAAATTGTCCGCGCGAAAATACCATGTTTTTACGCATCCATTCCACTATCTCTTCTTTTGTATGGCTCGAATTATAATAAACTCCTATTGTGGCTGTTGCTATTTCGGGAAGTTCATCTTCTTTTGAATAATGGCTTTCCAGACTTAAAATTTGCAATGTGCTAGAACCAAAATTTTCATTGCCACTGTCTATCGGATAGGTTTTTACCTTAAATAAAAAATCTACCATATTGTGTAACGGATTGGCTCGCTCACTTTGTGAACTCGGATTGCCTGACACACCAAAGGACTTTATTTGAAAAATTACACACCCCTTGGCTCCTGTACTTATTTTCTCCCCTAATTCCTTACTCGCTTGCGGCGTTACGGATAAACATAAATCTACTGGTGATATTTTATTAAATAAAATCTGTAATGTCGTATTATTAACCGTATTAAGTGCGTGAGCCCCTTTCCCTGATAAGAAAAAACTTATATGCGGAAAGGATGTTTGCTGCAAAATTTCATCTAACGCACTCAAAGCACTTGCCAGAGAGCCTAATGACGTTGCTCCTCGACCATATATCATGTCAGAATCTGATTTGCCGCTAAACGGCGGAATACGCCATTCTTTGCTTTTCGGGACTAAAACATCGTAATAGCCACTCAGTAATAAATGCTTGCCCCCACTTCCTCTTGTTGCATATATATCTTCAGGTGCCGATTTTCCTATTCCTATTTGTATATTAAAATCTCGTGCTTTTAAATAAGATATTAGAAAATCTCTGATTCCTTTTTTTGACTCTGAATATTGTATTAATTGTTGCGTTAAACCGTTACTCTCCATTTTACAGCCTCAATATAATATTTTAAAAAGCCGCCCTTTATAGGCGGCTCTTTCTTATTTTTTTGCGGACTTTGATGAAGTCTTTTTCGGTGCTTTGGCTTTCTTTTTGCTCTTTTTCGGGGCTGCAGCTTTTTCGGCTCTCGCTTTACAGAATGCTAAAGATGCTTCTAACTCCTTTTCTGAGCACAGACCAATAGCAACCGGATTTTTCGGGCGGATATTCATCATATCTCTATGGGCGCCGTTACGAATGCTTTCAATGGTCGGCTTGGTCGTGCCTACAAGTTTGCAAATTTGCGAATCTATAATTTCCGGACAATTTTTAATTATCCATAATACAGCACAAGGTTTGTCGCTCCTTTGGGTCGGAGAAAGCAACTTTTTGGCTTTGGCATTTTTCTCACGGACGTTTAATTCCAACTTGTTGGCTTGAAGAGAAGCTCTCTTATCTGCTTCACAACGCTTAATCTCTTCTGCCGTTAATTGATTAGTCTCTAATGGGTTTAACCCCATAATGTTAAATGATACATCACCATCGGCTATTGCTTGGACTTCCAACTCATGTAATTCGCAGAAGTCGGCAATTTGCTTAAATGTTAAAGTCGTATTTTCTACCAACCATACCGCTGTAGCTCTCGGCATTAATGGAGCTGTCATTTCTTTATTCCTTTCTTTACTTACTTCAATAACAGAAAAACTATCCTAAGGATAGTTTTTCTTTCTTTAATATACAAGTCTTTTTTTATGACTTATGATAATTTACTTACAGTTAAAGAACCAACCGTCATTGTGGAGTTGTTACCATAAATACTTGCCATATTTTGATAACCTACTGCCAACATTTGTGCAGTAGCCTCATAGCGCGCAGCTTGTATCAACATCGCATTGGCTCCGGATAACGTACCATCAGTAGAACTGGTCGGAACTGTGGAATTCTTCTTATTCGTGGTGTCTTCGGATACTTGCTCCGTCATAACATAATCGTGCTTATAGCTGTCTCCTTGCAAAATTTGCAACGCGTACGGCATTTCTTTATCGGCATCTACTGTCTCATCTCTGGAAACTTTGAAATAATATGTGCCTTTTTGGGCTCGATAATCTCCTGATAAGATTTCTTTCATTGCCGCATATTCATCGCTGTCTTTCTCAGCATTACTGTCGCCAATCAGAACTTCTTTGCCGTTTTTGATGGTATAAACTTGTAGCTGCAAGCCCTTGGCCGTTAAGTCTAATAGGCGGGCATTGGCCTCTTGTTCGGCTTTTTCGGCTTGCTCTTTTTCCCAGCCTTCAGGGTCGGTTAATTTTTTGAGCTCTTCCAACTTGGCATCATATTTCGACAAATCCAAAACTGTTTCATCATCACCTTCCGTACTTCTCAATGAAACAGACAATTTTCCATTAGATTGGACTTGTATTTTATAATAGTCAACCGAATCATATTCTGCCAACTTGCCAACCGTGGTAACACGTGCATAGTTCAAGCGAGTGTAACCCATGTCTCTGGCATTGGCAAATTTTTCATCAATGTCGTTAACGTCTTGTACCGTTTTTTCCCAACTGCTGATGCCGTTTTCATCTTTGTTGGTGGTAGAAGATATTGAACTTACCATCGCTTCTCTCCTTGTTAAACCTATCTTTTATTGTAACATAACTCTCTCTTCTTAGCAATTATTTTATTCATTTAACTGCAATTTATACAAAGCCTCCGTTTTAGAACTGCGACTTAACTTCTTGTCCCCTAAATACTCAAACTCATAATGACTGTCCGTTAACTCATCTTTTATAACGCCGTTAACTATAATCTCATTATTATAAGTTTGCTCAAAAATATCTAATAAATAAGGACTTAAATTTACATCATCCGTACTCGGCATCTCCAATATACAACATTTATTATCCAATAAAAGCCCCTTTTCTTCCGTTTGCTCTTTGTAATTTTCAATATCTCTCAAGTAATCTATCGTAAATTTGACCGCATTGTTCAATTTGTCAAAAGCTATCGTAGTAACGGTGTCTTGCTCCAAAATCTCTCCACCGCCCAATTTTGCAGATAAATTGGATATGATGTTCCTTATCTCTCCTTTTACTATACTCTCTGTTTCTGCCGAAATTTCTTTTTCATCATCATAAAAATTTATTCCTATCTTAATTCCGGCTACACACTTAAATAATACTTGCTTTTCATTAATCGTTTTCTTCAATACTTCCGTTTCTTCTGTCAACAACTCCGGTAATGTATTGGCTTGTGGTTCTTCCTCGGGTTGGGTATTTTGTTTTATCCACTTTTTCATCGTTATCTTTAGTACAGATGAATCCATCTCCTCGCCTTTGATAACTTGCGACATCAAATACGCTCCAACACCCGTTAAAAATACCGCTACTTTATTATCTTTATAGCTCCTTTTTGCTTCATAAAATGTAGACAAATCAGAGTTTTCTCCATCCAATATTTTATAGGCTTCATACAACAATGAATTAGCTTGTGAAATTACCAGACCGCAATATCGTGATAATTCCATACACCCTCCATAAATAACTAATTTTATGCCTAATTTGGTAAAACGGTCATGTAGCGATATTTCCGTATCTAAATTTCCCAAAATTTCCGTTAAAAAATCGACAATATATCTTTTATGTTCTAAAGGAGCCTCTGGGAAAACAGGCGTAATAGCATCATCAAAATCCTCATTTATGTTATAGCGACGAATTATTGCTGAGGCTTTATCAAAAAAACGACTTTCATTTATTACCTTTTTGCGTTTGTTGCGTCCATAAAATGCCGCCCAAGGTACTTTCTTCAAAATTAATGGGATTGTTACTAAGATAAATATTGCAAAAAATACCACAAATAAAACTTTTTTGCGCTGGTCTTCGGGAATAAATACTTCTACCAATGGTTCAAGTAAGCTAACTAATAAGTTGGCAAATGCTAAACAGATAAAAATTATTCCAAATAATTTTAATAATGCTAATATCATCGAATTGGACGGACTTTTATCATTGTTGGTTTTTTCATATTCTACATTATATTCACCATCATAATTGCCGTTAAACATAAAGCTACTCGAATTCTTCGTTTTATTTTTTCGGCTTAAACCACTTACATATTCAACACTTTCTTGATAGGTGTTGTCTTGAACATCAAAAATCTCACGAATGATTTTAACTGCCGCCTTATCGTCTCTTTCTATTTCTTTGGCTAAATTGACTGCTTCTTGTCTTTGGTCGCTGGAAAATTGCTCCACCAGCTTCCAACCTTCTCCTCGGTCGGCATAAACCTCATAATGTATTATCTTTACCATGTTTGTTCGCTTTGTTTAAAATATAAAAACCTGCGTTATTATTACATAACGCAGGTTAATAAATAGCTAAATATATAAAGCCTATTTGTTGTCGGATACGCTGGTATCTTTTTTAAGACCAAAAGCTCCGAATTTGGTGTTAAATTTAGATACTTGACCTCCGGTGTCAACCATACGATGGATACCTGTCCATGCCGGATGTGATTTCGGGTCAATTTCCAAAGTCATTTTATCACCGGCTTTTCCCCAAGTGCTTTTTGTTTTTAATTCCGTTCCGTCTGTCATCACATAGGTAATCTCGTGATATTCCGGATGAATCCCTTTTTTCATTGCTTTTTCTCCAAAACTTTATTTAAAGACATATAAATTTAGTGCTCTTATACATTAGACTCTTTAATTACGCAAGCATTAATTTACATATTTTTAATTTTTTTACTTAATTTCTTCAATTTCTACCAAATTACTCTTGTCCGGACTGTCCGTTACATTAATTACTTTGATACTGAAGTTCTTGTATCCCTTATTTAACAACAAAGAACGAATTTCCGTGGCTCTGTCTAAACTCAGTTTCTTCTTCTTAAAAGAATTCTCTCCATTATCGTAGTTATAAGCGTAAATTGCTATCTTATTTTGTTGCGGATTCTCAAATGCTGAAATAAGAGCTAGAATCTTTTGGGCATTCTCCTCAGAAATTTCATAAGAACCTTCGGCAAAACGAATTTCATCTTTATCTATTCCCTCAGCGGGTGTTGTTGCTTGCGGAATAAGTGGTTGTATTACTTTGTTTGGTTCTTCCGCTTCCGTTGGTACTGTTGCCGTTGTTTCAGCGGTTGCAGAACGAATCCCGTTTTCATCCTCTGTGAGTATTTCTTGTCCCTTGATGGTTTCTTCTTTTACTTCTTTGGGTGAATTTTCAACCGGTATTGTCTCTGGGAGAGCTTTTTCTTTAGGCTCAGATAAAGAAGATTGGGTTAGCGGTTGAACTGCCTCAGTTGGTTGCTCAGAGACTTCAAGCTCTGTTGAATTTGCTTTAGATGAAACTTCGTCTTCTTTTTTTACTTCTTGCTGAGCGGGAGCGGTTATTTGTGGGGCTGTCGTTGAGACTTGAGGCTCCGGCTTTACTTCTACTTCTTGCTTTTCTGCCAACGGTTGCGGAACAATCGGTGCTTGAGGAAGAATATCTATTTTTTCTATTTTTTCTTCCGCTTTTACATTCTCCTCTGTTTTTATCTTTTGCTTAACTTCTTGAGCTTTTTTAGCCGATTTTTTTATTCTTTTCTTTTTGGCCTTTTTAAATTTTGGTGTCGATACGGTATCCTTTTTGACAATCGGGAAAAGAGGTTGTGTTTCAACAAAAAGCGAATCGCCCGGTTGCAAATTATTCAACACTGACAAATCGACATAAGAATCGTCTGCAGCTTTGACATCAAAAGCACCAGCCAGTATCAGCGCACAAACCGATACGCCCAGCATTTGTTTTATTCTCATCCTCATTCTCCCTCTTGTAATTATTTCGACAATAATTCGCCTAACTTACGTCCTAATTCAGTATTAACTGCCATTAAATTCCCCGAATTCAATACCAAATTTAGATTTTCAGTTCTCTTATCGGCTTGGTCTATGTCATAAACATAACCTCCGGCTTCTTTTACCAGCAAAATTCCGGCAGCATAGTCTGCCAACTTGTTGCCGCGGCTGACAGCTCCGTCAAATTTACCAGAGGCGACATAAGCCAAGTCCAAAGAACAACATCCCGAAATGCGCAAATTGTCAGTTGCTGCGACAATTTTTTGCTGCAGAGAATCGTATTCTTTGACATCCTTTTGGTAGCTAACGAGTGTGGCAATCAAAGCATCTTGCAAGTCCTTGCGGGCTGATACTCTCAAACGCTCATGATTACGGAAACCTTCTTTGTAAGCACCTTTGCCTTTTTCCGCAAAATAGAGGTTATCCGTTGCCGGATTATAAACGATTGCCGCGGTTATGGTATTGTTTTCATAAACGGCAACATTGATGGCAAAGCAAGGAATTCCTCTTGAAAAATTGCTCAAACCGTCAATCGGGGAAACAATATAGCAATTACGTCCGCTTAATTTTTCGGCATCGGAAATTATCGGATAATCTGGATGGATTTTACCTAATTCAACTTGAAGGGCTTTAGAAACTTTGCCATAAGAGGCTACCACAAATTCCTTATAACCTTTAACCGATGATTGTAATTGTTCAATCTCGCTGAAATCGCGATTAAGCGAGCCGGAGGCCTTCTTAACCGCATTTATCAGCAAAGACAGATTTGGGGAAAGATAAGACATTATTTTGCTCTCTCTACATAGTTGGCTTCAGCCGTGCCGACGACGATTTTATCACCGACTCCGATAAACGGCGGAACAGTTGTGCGTACACCATTGTCCAAAATTGCCGGTTTGTATGAAGAAGCGGCGGTTTGTCCTTTAACAACCGGTTCGGTTTCGACGACTTCACAAATTACTTGTTGCGGTAATTCTACCGAAATCGGTTTGCCATCGATAAAGCTGATGATAACTTGCATACCATCGGTCATGAACGGACGGCTGTCGCCCAATATGTCGGAAGGCATTGAGAATTGATCAAAAGTTTCGCTGTCCATAAAGGTTAAGCCGGTAGAATCTTCAAACAAAAATTGGCAATCTTTTTCTTCTACCATTAATTTCTCTACGGTATCTTCCGTACGAAAACGTTCGTTGGTTTTGGTACCTTCTTCTACCGATTTCATTTCAACTTGCATAAATGCACCGCCCTTTCCCGGTTTAATATGCATTGCTTTGGTGATGGTCCATGGTTTGTTTTTGTATTCAATTACCCAACCGATGCGAATAGAACCTGCGAGTTGTTTCATTTATTATCTCCGTATTTACAATTTTCTTTTTGATTTTTTTATTTCGTTAAACTTTCAATGAAATGTTTATCAAGAACTTAATCTAATCTTTGTTTTTTAGCAACAAAAAAGTTATATTCTTTGTCAGATATTATGACAATATCACACTCAAAATCTGAAAATGAGACTTCCTCTTCCCTTAAGAGCACCGCTGATTGTATTAAAAACAGCTCATTGTACCATTGTACGAGTTCCGCGACTTGTGGTTGCCCGTCCTTCCACGCCTGAAAAATCAGAAAATCAGGTTCAGCCTCGCTGATAATCATTGCTTCATGTCGGCGATTGCGCGTAATTGCTCCGATGACGGCATCTTTGCCTAATTGCTGGCGCAAATTATCCATGAGTGCTTTAGGATGCGGCGTTTGGCTCATATCAATAATCACACCGTCCAAAGACAGAGATTGGCAAAGCTCGACCGCGTTTGCGCCCATACTCAACACGATTTTGTTTTTTGCTTGCAATTGCTTTGCTAATTTTTCATTTAACCCCGCGGGCAATTCCGAATCGAGCGCAAAACATTCAATCTCCGAACTATCTATCAAATTTTGATTTTCTTCCTTGAGACGGATAATAAACTTTTGCATAACCTGCCTTTGATGCTTGAATTAATTTAAGGAATAAGTATTATTTCAGAATAATAAAAGATTAATCTCTAAATTGGAAGTATATTTTTGTTATGACAGAAAAAAATTCCGAACTCCCGCTTACGAATTCCGCATTGGAGAGTTTGCACCAAGCTCTTGATAAACTTAACGGCGTTCTCAGCGACAAATCTCAGCAAATCACACAATCACAACAACTCTACAAAAAAGAACTTGATGAGCGTGAAAAACAACTTAATTTGCTGAAATCTTCTTCGCAAAATATTATGAACAATATTAATTCGGTTATTTCAAGATTAGATAAAGTATTGGAAAACGATGGCTCAGGTTACGATAACAATTAACTCGCGCGAATATGCCGTGGCTTGTGAAGACGGGCAAGAAGTACGTATTTTGCAACTCTCCCGAATCTTAGATGAAAAAGCCAGAATGATTACCGGCGGCAGTTTGCAAGTCAACGAAAATATGTTGCTCGCTATGGTGGGGTTATTATTGGCCGATGAGTTGACCGAGCTCAAAAAAGGCTCTCCGATAGTCGCCGCTCCTCAGCCTGTGGATAACACCAGACTCCTTGATTTAGATAAATCTCTGGCTGAAAATTTGCAAAATCTGACGCAACAAATAAATTCTGTTGCAAATAAAATCGAATCATTGTAATCTATCCTCATAGGAGGGAAGCTGTCTGTTGCGTGTTTCCGCAGATCTTCCGAGCCAACGTTATTTTATAGGGAGCTGTCCCTGAATTGACCCTGGTCTCTTTATATGGCACCCACCTTGTTGAGAAGCGGTTCGATAAGAATGTTTTGATACGATCAGACGGCCCCTCCGAAGAGTGATTAACCTATATAAAAACTCCGTTCTTTCGGAGTTTTTTTATGTAACTTTTTGAAAGACAACGTTTTGAGAATTATCTATTGCGGTGATGTCGTCGCCAGAGCCGGCAGAGACGTGGTATTAAACAATTTAAGCAAATTAAGAGATGACTATAAAGCCGATGCGATTATCGTTAATATTGAAAATGCAGCCCACGGCTTTGGTGCCAGTCCCTCTATTTGCAAACAATTTTTAGACGCCGGCGTTGACGCTTTGGTTACCGGAAACCATGTATGGCAGCAAAGAGACCTTATTCCTTTTTTGGACGAGTGCAAAAAAATCGTTCGTCCGCTTAACTATCCCGAAGGTTTGCCCGGGCGCGGCGCTATCGAAATCGAGCTTGCAAACGGCAAAAAAGTCCTCATCATGCAACTCTTGGGACGCTTGTTTATGGAAGCGGTTGATTGTCCGGCTCAAGCCGCCGATAAAGTTCTCAAAAACTATACCTTAGGCAAAAACATAAACGCGATTTTTGTTGATATTCACGCCGAAGCCACCGCCGAAAAAATTGAAGTCGGGCATTATTTGGACGGGCGCGTTTCGGCGGTTATCGGGTCGCATACCCATATTCCGACTTCGGATTTTTGTATTCGTGATGGCGGAACCGCCTACCAAACTGATGTCGGAATGTGCGGCGATTATAACTCGGTTATCGGTTTTGACAAGGTCGAACCCGTCAATCGCTTGTTGCGCAAATATACCGGCGGACGTCTTACTCCGGCCAAAGGTCCGGGGACGCTTTTCGGCGTGATGATTGATGTGGATGATAAAACAGGTAAAGCTCTTAATATTGAACAGATTAAACTTAATTAAACTTAATTAACCCTTATACCGGTATAGATTTTGCTGTCATCTGGAATTTCTCTTCCAATTCCTTGTTTTAATATATCCATCTTTACAAAACCCATTTCGCCGTTATCAAGCATAATTCTCGCCCATTCTTGATTTGGCGTATAGCCCGTTAGGCGTACGGTGGTTCGTGCTTTCAATGTGGCTAATTTATCAAATTGTTCATCTGGTCCATACATCACCTCGCTGCTTTGGGTTACATGGTACAGCCTTTTTAAATCCGTGGTATCAACAGGAATATCCAAAACCTTGGAGACAACAACGTCGTCAACCCCTCGCCCGTCATTAAATCTGACCTGCTGAAAATAGGTTACATCATCATTGCGCGCAAAATATTTATTAAACTCTTGCCAATTCATTACGCGAGAGGAAACACCCATCATCAACGTAAAAACAATTATTCCGGGTGCTATTAACTGCAAATTTTTTAATTTACCGTTATCCCAATTTTTGATAGCGTTCGGAGCAATTTGCGTTGGCGGCAATGTGCGGATAAAACGTTCTATTAGTTCTTTTTGATAGGAATTTGCATAGTTCATTGCTAATGTTCCGGACTGCACCGCTTGAGTGGTTTTGCCTTCTTGGGCATAGGCTATCATGTTATGCACCAAAAGTTTGAGATTGTCGAACGTATTTTCCCCTATGTGGCGATAATTGTCGGCTATCGCCTGAATATTATGTGCAAGCCCAGGAATATTCCACCAGCCTAAAGTCCAATTGAGCAGAGAATTCAATAAGACGTGTTTTTTGGCTTCTTCATAATCGCAAACTTCCGGAACGGCTTTATCCGTAAAACTCACCAATTTACCGATGACTTGTCGTAATTTTATGGTTCTTAAATTAACTTCTTCTTGCCCTTTGTGATTGGTATAAATCTTCAGCGCATTCATCGGCGGAAAATTCTCAGAGGTATAAATTTGTGATAATAAATCATATTTCAGTCTTTGCTTTTCATCACTAATCACATCATAAGCCACCGATATTTTTTGGAAAATTTCTACCGCTTCCGCACTGGTATTATAATCGGGGTGCCATTTTTTGGCTTGCTCTCGATAGTTCTTTTTGATTTCTGCTTCCTGTGCGGTTGCAGATACACCCAAAACGGCATAATACCCCAACGGGTCTGTGGTTTGCGGCATCATATCAATATTCCTTCAGGCATCGTTTTATTTTCTTCATCTTCGCTGATTTTGATAAAATTTTCCTTAACATTTATTTTTATTGTGCCGGCATAATCCAATTCATGCAGCGTATTTTTATAAATCCGCATTAAATTAGCGCATAAATCATTTCCGACAAACTTTTCAGTGCGAATTATCAAATCAAAGCGGCGTTCGCGGACAAGAGAATAACCATCAAACTGAAAGCGCCCCAAACGGGTAAAATTGGTATCTATCAAAAAGCGCGTGCCGTATTTTTGGCGTGAGGAATTTTGGTTTTCTTCTTCATCTTCGTTATATTTTTTTACTGCCAAACGAATCTTTTCAATATTCTCTCCGGTGTAAAACGGAATTTCCACCATTCTCCAAGTCGGCGTCTCTCTTAATGTGGCATTTAGACTTTGGCTTAATTGTTGCAGTGCCTCTTTTCCCTCAGGGCCAGAATTTTGCACCAGCTCTGAGAGTTGAGGTCCTAACCATTCTTTGACCTCTTGGTGCACAGCCGCTTTCACAAAATTGCTCAGGTTGGACAAGAGTTGTTTGTTTGGGGTCGGTAATTTAGAAACAACTTCTTGCTTGAGTTCTTCGGGCAAAGAAATTGTTTTGAGTGTTTCTAAAATATTTTTGGAAACAGTTGGTTGCTCTTTATTCAAAACTGGCAGAGATGCCATATCTTCCAGCAACTTTGCGCTCGCCGATAAGGTGTCAAGCACCTCTGTCGGTAAAGTTTTAACGGTAATGTTTTTGACCACCAATTCTATCGGCAAATTGTTTTCTAACTTTAGCGGGGTTTGGCTTACAACCTCTCCTAACGGGGTTTGAAATGAGGTAAGCCCAATATCTGCTCTGGTTTGGGTGATGGCGGGGAAAATTTTGCCTTGCAAAGATTGCAGAGCTGAAGTTATTGCCCTGGCATCTCCTGTAGTGAGAGCCGTTTTCAAGTTAAGCAAAGCGGTTTGCGTATCGGGCGACAAAGATTGTGAGGATTGTGTGGGCGTTTGCACTACTTTATTAAAAGCAAATTCTAATTTGCCTCCATCACTCAAATTTTGTACTTCAGGCGGCAATTTATTTTCTCCGCTCAACGAAGTAAGTATCTTGGGCAAGCTCATTTCATGCAATGTAATTTCAGGGCGAACCGTATTTTCTGCCCCCGAAATAATCACCGGTGCGGTTTGGGGCTTGGATAAAGTCTCTGGTGTGGAAGTTGGAACTTTGCTTTGCGCAATAAACTTTTCGGGCGACTGGTTATTAATGCTCACAAACTTAAATCCTATTTCGCCTTGATGATTATTCAGAACTTTAATTTCGGCGGGAAGTTCCCCTGCCTCTAAAGCATCGGGCTGAGGCATTTGATTGGTATTTAATTTGAGAGGAATTTCTAAGGTTTGATTATTAATCTCAATTTTGACTGAGAAGTTCAAATTTCCTTGCGAGAGTGAGGGCAAGGTTATTTGCAAGTTTGCCCCTGGCTTTAATCCTTCCAACACCGTGCCGGAGCCCTCGATTGAACCATTGGGAAGCGTCGTTTCTGTTCCGGTGGAAATATCTGGCGTGGTAATTGGCGGAATTATGGTGCTCATCTTTTACTCGGTCAAAAGTTTACGGGCAATGTTAATGACGTCTTCTGAAGCCTCAGAGGTCGGATAGCGGTTCATCAGAGGGGTTTGGTTGCGGATAGCATCTCGAACACGCGCATCCCGTCTGATGATGCCTAACAAAGGCGGATTTATTTTTAAGAAATTGGTACAGGCTTTGAGCAAGGTATCATACGTTCTTTGACCTTCTCTTAGTGAATTAGCCTGATTTATCACCACATTGATATTGGATTTGGGATACTGCATCGACATTATTTTGATAAATGCGTAGGCATCGGTTAAAGAAGTGGGTTCATCGGTGCATAATACAATGATTTTTTCGGCCATGCTGGACAAGATTCTGATTGGCTTTTCAACCCCCGCTCCCATATCCAAAATAACTTTATCGTAAGATGAAGCCAGCAAGGACAAGTCTTCACCCAAAATTTGCAAACGACCTATCGGCATAGAGGCCAAGCCTGCTGAACCCGAACGTCCGGCAATAATATCAAAACGGGTTTTGTCGCAATGCTGAATTACCTGATTAAGTGTTTTGGAACCAGCGACAACGCTGCCTAAGTCATCTTTTACCAAAAGACCCAACTGAATATCGACATTGGCCAAGCCTAAGTCGCCGTCAAAGAGCAAGGTCTTTTGTCTGAAACCACTCAGAGCTTGTGCCAAAGTGATTGAGAACCAAGTTTTGCCAACGCCTCCTTTGCCTGAAGCTACGGCAATCATATTTCGTCCGCGGCGAAGACTGCGCGGGCTTATTCCTCTGGGCATGATTTTTAATTCTTCTTGTTTCTGTTCCATGTTAATTCCCAATCATGACAATATTAATTTTGATAAATTTTTAGCGGTTATCGGCGCCATACCGCGAGCAATGCTGGAGCTTACACTTGCGGCACAAAAGCCCATTCGACAACAGCCGGCTATGGACAAGAGAGATCCTATGCGGCGGGTTAAATCTAATCTGGTGGGGAGTAAATATTTAACCCCGAATTGATTAAAGATTTCAGCTATTTCCACCGCTTCATACGAATTCTTTCCGGCATCAACCGTCAAAATCACATCACTTTTAACGGCTTCGGTTTGATTGTGCAGATTATCAATCTCGCTTTGAATAAAGGGATTAACCCCCGGTGTATCAATCAAAATCAACTGATAAGTTCTTTTGGCTGAACGCACCGCCTCATATAAACTCCTCTCTCCTTTGCAAAAGAAAAAGTCTGTTTCCAATATCTTGGCAAAGGCTTCTAATTGATTATTTGCTCCGGCGCGGACATTATCGGTGGAGATGATGCAACTTCTTAAACCTTCAAAGCGAGCCTGAGTGGCAACTTTGGCTATTGTGGTGGATTTTCCGGAGCCAGGGACACCCATAAACATCTTTACCGGACAGCTCAAATCCAAGAGAGAGCCAAATTTAAACATCTCTCTAAAGCAAGACATTACCAATCTTTGCTCATCGGATATACCTTGTTCCAGGCTCTGATTGCGGCAATAGGCTAAAATTCGTTCACTTACAACCGGTATAACGCCGTGATAGTCTAAACAATCTCTTAAATGTGTGTCATCAAATCGTTGACGGCTGGGAATAATTTCTAACTCTTCGGCTGAATTAAAGTCGATATTCTCTTTTTCATCTAAGGCGGCAACAACTTTGACCAAACCATTTTCGTTTTCGGTGGAGATAATAATCGCATCGGGACCCAACTCATTTTTGACGAGGAGCATGGCTTCAGATATATTGGCAGCGACATAATTTTTTAGGCGCATGGCTTAATTCCTTATATCTGACCAACCGTTTTTATCTTGGCTTTGGGGTGTATTTCGTTTTGCGACATAACAACCGTTAAAGGACGGAATCGTTCAATGATTGAACGGACAAACGGACGAATCGCCGGACTGGTGAGCAAGACGGCCGTTTCGCCTTTGATTGCTAAATCTTCCATAACATGGCGTACTTTGGTAATGAAGGCTTGCAGGGCACTTGGTGCCATGGCCAACTGGCGGTCATCGCCCTCTCCTACTATCGCCTCAGCAAAAGCATGTTCCCATTCGGGCGAAAGTGTTACTAACGGAATAACGCCCAATTCATTAGCATTGGCATTGGAGAGTTGTCGTGCCAGACGAGTGCGAACGTGCTCGGTTATCATCATCAGACTATGGGTGGAGGCAACAGCCTCGGAAATGCCTTCCAAAATGGTCGGCAAATCGCGGATAGAAACTCTTTCTTGCAATAGGTTTTGCAAAATTCTTTGAACGGCACCAAGGCTGACTTTGCTTGGGATGAGCTCTTTGATGAGTTTTTGATGTTCTTTATCCAATTCATCCAAGAGTTTTTGAGTTTCGGCATAAGACAAGAGCTCCGGCATATTGTCTTTGACAAGTTCCGTAATATGGGTGGTAACAACCGTTGCCGGATCAACGACCGTATAGCCCCTAAACATCGCCTCTTCACGGTATGATTGGTCAACCCACATCGCTTTCAAGCCAAAGGTCGGTTCGGTCGTCGCCTCGCCGGGCAAGGTTATCGGCTCGCCTCTCGGGTCCATTACCAATAATTGGGTCGGTCTTAACTCTCCTCTACCTGCTTTGACTTCTTTGATGTAAATATTGTATTCATTGGCCTCTAACTGCATATTATCTTGAATGCGGATGGAGGGCATTACAAAACCCAACTCTGCCGCTAGGGCTCGTCTCAATGCTTTGATTTGGTCGGTTAATTTACGATTGGTTTCCTCATTGATAAGCGGGAGCAAGCCATAACCAATTTCAAGACGGATAAGGTCTATGCGCAATACATTGGCTATCGGTTCATCGGCGGCTTTAGTCAATGCTCCTTGTTTCTTTTCTTGCTCTAAGACTTCGGCTGCTTTTTGTTGGGCTATCTTTTGTTGCTTATCTAAATAATAAGCCGTGGCTCCGGTCAGGGTTGCCAATAGCATAAAAGGTATGGCCGGTGTGCCCGGCAACATTCCCAAGGAAAATGCCAAAAACGCACTCATTCCTAAGGCTTTCGGGTAATTGGCAACTTGCTCAAACAAAACTTTATCCGTGGAATCGGTCATACCGGCTTTGGAAACCAAAATACCGGCAGCAACAGAAATAATTAATGCCGGAACCTGGGAGACCAAGCCATCACCTACCGTTAAACGCGTATAAGCCTCACCTGCCGCCGAAAAACTCATATCGTTTTGAACCATACCGATAATAATGCCGGCAACAATATTAATAAATGTGATAATCAAGCCGGCAATAGCATCTCCTCGTACAAACTTGGAGGCACCATCCATGGCTCCGTAGAAAGCACTTTCTTTTGACAAATCTTCCCGACGGGCTCGGGCTTCATCTTCGGTGATAAGCCCTGATGACAAGTCCGCATCAATCGCCATTTGTTTACCCGGCATGGCATCTAATGCAAAGCGGGCGGCAACTTCAGCAATACGCCCCGAACCTTTGGTAATAACCACAAAGTTAACGATAACCAAAATGGCAAATACAATCACGCCAATCACAAAGTTGTTGCCCATGATAAATCCGCCAAAAGCCGCGATAACTTCACCGGCGGCGTCTGGTCCTTGATATCCTTTAGATAAAATCAACCTTGTGGAGGCTAAGTTTAATGACAAACGATACATGGTGGTTATCAATAACACCAGCGGAAAGGCACTAAACTCATTCGGCTTTTCTATAAAAATTGCCGTCATCAACACCAAGCAAGAAATTGTAATGGATAAGGATAATGCAATATCCAACAGCCATGCCGGCAAAGGCATTATCAAAATCACCAACATCAATATAATTGATAATGCAAAAAAGATGTCTCCCCTTTTGGTGGAGGCTATCAATAACTCCTTAAAGCTCTTGCCGCCAAATGCGGAAGCATTGTTTGCTATCTTTTTTGCCATTGGTCAGTTATATCCTAGTTTTCGGGGATATCAAACCCTTCTTCCTGATATTGTTTTAGTTTGTTTCTTAAGGTGCGAATCGAAATGCCCAAAATATTGGCCGCTATGGTGCGATTGCCTAACGTGTGTTTGAGTGTGTCGATAATTAAATTACGTTCCATGCTGGCAACGGTTTTACCGACAAATTCGCTACCGCTCATAACTTCGCCCTCTTGGGGAGCTGAAATAATCGAATCTATATCATCCAAGAGGACGGCGTCTTCATCAATCTTTTCACCGGTACTCAATAACACTGCTCGGTGAACCGTATTTTCCAATTCGCGAACATTTCCGGGCCAGAGATAGTTCAGCAATTTTTCTTCCGCCTTTGGGGTCATCTCTTTTATCGGCAAATCGTTTAACTCAGAATATTTTTTAACAAAGTGTTTCGCCAAAACCACAATATCATCTTTACGGTCTTTGAGCGGCGGAATATTTATATTCACAACATTTAAGCGGTAATACAAGTCTTGACGGAAAGTACCGTTTTTTACACATTCATCCAAGTTGCGGTTAGAGGTGGCAATAATTCTCACATCAACCTTTATCGGGGCTTTGCCGCCGATACGGTCAATTTCTTTTTCTTGAATGGCACGCAGTAATTTGGCTTGAATTTTGATATCGGTTTCAGAGATTTCATCAAGCAATAAAGTTCCGCCGGAGGCTTCCTCAAACTTACCGATACGGCGCGCCACCGCTCCCGTGAAAGCGCCTTTTTCATAGCCGAAAAGTTCTGATTCCAATAAGGTTTCCGGTATTGCCGCACAGTTGATGGCTACAAATTTTTTATTGGCGCGCTTAGAATTATCATGAATAAAACGAGAAAATATTTCCTTACCGGTACCTGACTGTCCGGTCAGCAATACATTGGCTTCAGATGGCGCAATTTGTTTGGCCATTTTTAAAACGGCTTCGGTCTTTTTATCACCATATATCAATGCATGATTTTCTCGCGTGGCAGCCGCTAAAACCGCACCTATCAACTCAGGGTCGGGGGGCAAAGGGATATATTCTTTGGCACCGGCTTTGATGGCTTTGACCGCTAATGACGAATCATTAGCTACACCGCAAGCCACAACCAAGACATTAATGCGCTCTTGCTCTAATGAAGAAATAAATTTATAGACGTCTAACTTCACATCTATCATAACCAGCTCGATGGCTTTGCCGGAGCGCAGAACCTCTAAACCGGCTTCTTCGTTATCAGATAAAGTTACATGACCTCCTTGCTGAACGGCGATTTTACTTGCCGCACCAATTTGTCCTTCTAATGTACCGACTATCAATAATTCCATTGCTTACCTGCTATTTGGTCGGAGTCTTCACAATTTCCGTCATGGTAATACCTAATTTATCGTCAACAACGACAACTTCGCCTCTGGCTACCAGATTATTATTAACATAAACATCTATTGCTTCACCGACTTTGCTGTCTAACTCAATAATAGCCCCTTTGTTGAGCTTTAAGAGCTGGCTTACTTTCATTTTGGTTTTACCTAAAATAGCCGATACTTTAACCGGAATATCGTAAACAGCTTCCAAATCGCTGGCTGAATTTGGAATGTCAAAATCATCCATCTGATTATCTTTTTTCAATACCGGCTCATCATCCAGCATTGCACTTTCGCTTAATTCATCCAATTCTATCTTATCTGTCATGTTTTATCTCCGGTTCTTTATTTTCTTCAGATGTAAGAAATTCATCAACTTTTTCTATTTGTTGCTTGCCGTTGAGCTCAATTCCGCCTTTTTCCCATTCTATACGGCAATCACTTTTTGCCAAGTGTGAATCTTTATGAAGAGCTATTTTTCCTTCAAAATCATAACTCTTGGCCAGCGAGGCTATCTTTTCTTGGGTATATGATATAATATCCGGATGAATATAGAAAGACAATTTTGCTTCCTGCTTAAAATTGTTGAAATTATCCGCTATAAACTTGGATACTAAATTAGCTGCCTCTTCTGCCTGCAAGGTTGGAACTAACTTTTTGACAACCGTTTTTATAACCTCAATTGATTGATTCTCAAGCTCTTTTTGGAGACTATCTCTGCTATCCAACAAAGTTTGCAGTTTTTGGGAAATATCCATCAGCAATGATGTTACTTCCGAATCTATACCTTGTTGAGCGTTTTTAAAACCTTGTTCATAGCCTTCATTGCGTGCTTCTGCCGCCTTTTCTTCCAATTCTTCTTGGCTGTAGCTTGGCTCTTCCGGCTCGGGTTCTGGTTCTGGTTCTGGTTCGGGTTCCGGTTCGGGTTCCGGCTCAGGTTCTGAAATTGCTTCCGTTACTTGTTCCTCTTGGATAGTCTCTGTTTCTATACTTTCTTGGCTTTCTTCTTGCTCAAAAGAGTTTACGTCAGCTTCCGGCAAATCCGCTTCCGGTTTTGTCTCTATTACGAAATTATCAAACATAAACTTCTTAAAATGCGCCATTTTCTTCCTTCTAGTAAATCAGTTCATCGCTGTCTTTACCTTCACTGATGACGATTTCACCATTATTTGAAAGCTCTTTAGCCGCCGTAACAATATATTGTTGCGCCTCTTCTACATCACGCAGACGTACCGGCCCCATTGCTTCCATATCTTCTTTCAATATCTTGCCGGCTCGAGAAGACATATTGTTGAAGAACAAATCTTTAATGGTTTCCGATGCTCCTTTCAGGGCTACGGCTAATTTATCTTTATCTATATTACGCAGTAAAATTTGAATACCTTGCGCATCAATACGGATAAGGTCTTCAAAGGTAAACATAAGTGATTTAACTCGTTCTGCAGATTCACGGTTACGCTCTTCCAAGGCTTCCATAAATCTCGATTCCGTATTCCTATCTAATGAATTGAAGATATCGGCAATTAATTCATGTGAATCACGGCGTGTTGACTTGGACAAGTTGCTCATAAACTCTTTACGCAAGGTCTTTTCCAAACCATCTAAAACTTCTTTTTGCACCGAATCCATGCGAATCATACGCATAACAATTTCCATTGCAAAATTTTCCGGTAACAAGGCAATTACTTTTGCCGCATGCTCTGCCTTAATTTTTGATAAAATAACAGCTATCGTTTGAGGATACTCGTTTTTCAAATAATTGGCCAAAACGTGTTCGTTTACATTGCCCAACTTATCCCACATCGTACGACCGGCAGGACCTCTGATTTCTTCCATAATATTGGTTACTCTATCCTTATCTAAGGCTTTAGAGAGCAATCTTTCCGTCGTCTCATAAGTTCCTACCAAAGAGCCAGTGCTGGAAACCTTATCGACAAATTCTGAAAAAAGTTGTTCAACAACTGCCGAATTAACCTTACCTAAACTCGCCATTATGACTGAGAGTTCTTTTATTTCCTCGTCATCCATAAGCGAAAACATTGCAGATGAGCGCTCTTCATCTAAAGATAACATCAATATTGCAGCTTTTTGCTGACCCGAAAGGATATTATAATCGTCTATTACGTTTTGTTTCATCTGATTACCGCTCCTTTAATTGTTATCATTGGAATAGAGCCAGCTTCGGATAACATTAACCGCCGCATCCGGATTCTTCTCGACTATTTCATTGACCTTCTTCAATGAGGAAACTTTTACTCGACCATCTATCTTATTCATATTAATTAATTCTTCTACACTGTCGTCTTCTTCATTTAAGAAATTTGATAACAATAAATTATCATCTTCAGGATTGCTTCCCAACAGACGACCTTCACTATTGCCGCTTGATACATCAAACGCATTGTTTATTAATGGTCTGATTACAAGCAAAATTACCAATATTGCAACGATTGCAACTCCTAAACCTTCTGCTATACGGATTAACTCATCCTTGGTAAAGCCCATAATTAATACTTCTTGCACCTTTTCTGCCTCCGGCATCATATTTACAAATCGCATATTTTCTACTTCAACAATATCTCCGCGGTTGGCATCATAACCTACGGAAGACTTAACCAAATTCGTAATTTGCTCCATTTCCTCAGGTGTACGCTCTCTATAGACCATTTTTCCTTCGGCATTTTTTTCATATATACCATCAACCATAACAGCTACAGTCAGGCGTTTAATCGTACCCGTATTTTTTACTTTATTACGAACAACCTTGGATATTTCATAATTAATCGTCTCTTCCGTTCGAGAGGATTGCGAAGCACTCCCGTTACCCGAAGCAACAACATCGCCATTAGGAATATTTTGCGCTACCGTTACCGGATTTTCATTATCCTTATTGTAGCTTTCTTCCGTTACCGTGGCCTGAGAACGAACAACTTGCGTATCAGGATCAAAAATTTCTTCTTTCGTTACAACTTGGTCAAAATCCATCTCTAAATTTACTTGAGCCCGAACTTTTCCTTCTCCTATGGTTCGCTCTAATAAATCTTGAACCTGCGAACTCATTTTGCGTTCTTGCTCCAAACGCAAAACTTCGTTATTAGCGGCATTCATCGCGTCTTCATCTTCATAGTTTTTAGTCAGCAAATTTCCAAAATTATCAACTATTGCTACATTTTTAACATCCAATTTCGGAACAGAGGCCGCTATTAATTTTTGAATCGCTTGAATACTCTTGGCACTTAGTGGACCATCTACCGTTTTGATTACTACTGACGCTGACGGGGGTTGTTCTTCTCTTGAAAACATCTCTCTTTTTGGTAAGACCAAATGGACTCTCGCATTTTTTATGTTATCAACCGAGCGAATCGTGCGTGCTAATTCCCCTTCCAATGCCCGCACTAAATTCACATTTTGCACAAAGTTGGTTGACCCCAGTGCATCGGTATGATCAAAAATCTCATAACCAACGTTAGAACCATTGGAGCCCATTGCTATTTCTGCCGTATCAACCCTCAAGCGATTTACATCTTCAGCAGGTACTTGTATCTCCGTGCCATTTTTGGTCAGTTTATATTTGACTCCATCGGCTTCTAGTTTGGTAACAATCTCTTTCGCGCCATCCATTTCTAAATCGGTATATAAGACAACATATTCCGTATTACTCATACGAGCTATCATATAGCCTAAAAAACTGACTAAAAATATTATAATCGCAGCAATGGCGGCTAGTCTGCCAGGCGATAAGTTCTTTATTGTTTGCCAAAAATTATTCACTTTGAGACCTATTTTTTCTAGTTAAATGTCTAATTACCTTATGATTAGCTTAATTTTGCATTTTAGGAAACGATATTTTTAAATATTCACAGCGTTATCTTTTGCCAAATCCTCTAAAAGCCCCGCTGTTAAACGGCGGGGCTTGCTTTAGGAGGTTAATTTTATTTGTGCAAATCTTTATGAATTAAACTATGTCATACGTGTTAATTCATCAAGCATTTCATCTGCCGTCGTAATAATCTTGGTGGCGGCTGAATATGCTCGTTGGGTTACAATCATATTGGAAAACTCTGTTGCCAGATCGGTTTTTGAGGTTTCCAAAGCTCCAGAGGTGATTTCTCCAGCACCGTTGGTTCCTGCCATTTTTAGTAAGGCTTGACCAGAGGCATCTGTTTCTATCCAAGCATTACCGGTCAGAGATTCCATTCCTTCCGGATTGGCAAAAGTTGCTAACGGAAGTATTGCAATCGGTCTTGTTTCTCCGTTATCAAACAAAGCCGTTACAACCCCGTTTTCACTTACTTGAACCCCTGAATAACTACCAAATTTTGCACCATCTTGCCTAATATAGTTGGTCGTAAAGTTTCCTGACAAGTTGGTTAAACCGTCATTGGTGCCGACATTTCCCATATTTAAAGTAATCGGTGTTCCATGACCGCTTTCTCCGGTCATATTCTCGGCACCGTTGGCCCATTCTATCTCCATTGAATTTACCCAAAATTCTTTCGGTGTGCCATCTGAGTTAAAACGAACCGCCGGAACGATTGAACCTTGTTGAATTTCCGTAGTGTTGGTCGTAAAGGTACTTCCTAATGTAAAATTACCATTTTGGATAGAGCCCCATGCGCCGCCATTGTTACGAATCACTCCATCAACTGCTGTTCCCAAATTTTGGGTATCAATTGTTATATTGCCTCCAGATGATGTTGGTAAAATTTCCAAAGACATACCACTGGCTACAAAACGGTTCGGCTCATCTGCCGTGGCATTGAGGGCTGCCGCAAGAGCTGAAACGACACCTGCCGGACTAACATCTGCTCCTGAAATATAATCCGAAATATCTACTTGTAACGGGTTATCGGGATCTAATGTATTGGCAAATGTATAGGTTTGACCGTTAATTGTAATAGTGTGCCCAAGATAATCAGCGGCTGTCGTACTGGTGAAATCAATGCGGGCACCGTTTTTGATATCGTTATCTATTTGCGGAATATCAAATATACCTGTCGGAATTCCCGTATCCGCACGCGGATTTACTGCACTTTGAACGCAAGATAGTGTCTTACTGGCGTCAATGGTTAAAGCTGAACCCATGGTCGATTGAACAATGCTGACCGTGTTGCTGTTGGCAGAAAAACGTCCGGCAGACGGAACATTGGCTTGAATCGCGTCAACAAAGTTCTGTACAAAATCATCAACCGATACGACTTGATTGCTGATTTCTACCGGAATATTCGCTCCGACATAGCCCGCCGCATTATTGACAAACTCAAACACATAGGTTTCACCCGTTCCGGCATCGGTTATGCTAATGGTTGAACCATTTTGCGGAATTGAGGTGAATTCCAATTGTCCGGCGGCAAAATATACATCAGATGTAATGTCGTTGCCGTTTTCGGTATTTCCGGTCATTACAACAGAGGCTGCACCACTCGGAATCGTGCTTCCTAACGACCAACCGTTTGAACTGGTTTTGGTAAATTCCAAACTCAAGTTGCTGGCATTACCTAAACTGTCATAAATTAATGCGGAAATTTTTTCCTTACCTCCTGCTGATGCATTGGTCGGATCATATATTGGCGCGCCTGAAGGTAAATTTGCGCCCATACTTATTTGTTGTGTAGCTGTGGCCGTACCACCAATTGTTGAAAGATTAACCGGTTGCAGATTGCGACTATCTATAATATTGTCATTAATATAAATAGTTTTACCACTAGCATCATAATAGGCTTTCATATAGTTGATACCGTTGATATTTACAACGCTCGCATTCGGGTTTCCATCCCATGGCAGCAATGACCAACCTTGCGCATAAAATCCACCGGTATTAACCAAATAACCGTTATCATCCAAACCAAAACTTCCCGCCCGGGTATAGGCCCACATATCTCCTTCTCCCGGATTAGCCGCTTGGTTTACTACAAAGTAACCACTACCCGTAATTGCAACATCCGTAGAAATAGAGGTTGAGGACAGCAATCCTTGCGCACTGATTTCTTGACGTGGGCGTGCTTGAACACCTCCCGGTGAATACATTGTTGACGATGTTTGTTTGGTTACCAAAGTCGAAAACTGGGTATTCGTTACTTTGTAACCAACAGTGTTTACGTTTGCGATATTATCAGAGATTGCACCCATTGCACTTGATTGGGCGGCTAATCCCGATATACCGGACTGTAATGCACCAAAAATACTCATTGTTTTATCTCCTAAAGTCTAAATTATAATAATCCGAAGGTGGCGGCACTGGCGGCAGCTCCTGCCACACTACTTAAAACTTTTGCTACTTCTTCAACACTACTGTCTTCATCGGAAGTTTCTCCTTCTTCCGGCTTGGTCTCTTCTCCTGCTTGACCTTTATCAAAGTAGTCTTCATTGCGAACCGTTAATATATCACTCAAGTTTGCGGTTACGGCATCACCTAAACCAATGTAAACACCATCGCTATCACTGGCAACGCCGGTTACGCGACCAAAGACAGTCGTTGTTACCGTCGCTGAAGTTTCTCCGCTTCCTACTTTGGTGGTTACTTCTATTTGGTATGCTCCGTCTTCTAATTGGTTACCATCTAAGTCTTTGCCGTTCCATTCAAAATCATGCGTTCCGGCCGTGATTTTGCCTTGTTGCGAGTAAACGATATTCCCCTCTAAGTCTTTGACGGTTATAACCGCGCTCTCTACATTTTTATCTAATGTATAGGTGGCTTTGGCTATACCGTTTTCCAAAGGCATAACATCGCCTAAACATTGAACGACTTTGCCTATGTAAGAAACTGCTTGTGCTCCTAAATTTGACATATTTAATGACAGCAACGAATCTAACTTAGAATTGGTTTGTATTGCTTGTTCTACGCTTGAATATTGAACCAACTGATTGGTAAAATCGGCCGTATCCATCGGATCAAGCGGATCTTGATATTTTAATTGCGTGGTTAATAGGGTTAAAAACGTGTTCATATCCGCAGACAACTGATTGCTTGCCTGAGTGGTACTTGAACTACTTGTCTGGGTATAACCGTTTATTGCATTTATATCTGTCATGATTGACCTCCTTGGTTACACTCTGATGTTTAATCCGTTGGCACCGTTCCATCCGTCATTATACAGCGTATCATTTCCCGCTATATCCATGGCTGTTTCTTGTTCCAATGCCTGACCTATAAAATTCCGCAGGTTGTTTCTTTCCTGCTCCTGATTTGATTGCCCCTCATTGCGGAAGCTAAAGCTCAAACTCCCCTCGTCGGTTTGGAAACCGGCTTCATTAAATGCTTTTTGAAGGTTTGCTATATCTTTTTGCAGAATTTCTGCCGTTTCCGGACGGCTGGCTATAATATGAGCTTGCAATTTACCGTCTTTGCCGATTTGCATTTTAACTTCAATATGTCCCAAATCTTCAGGTTTAAGCTGAATTTCTACTTTATCAACGCCCTTAACCGCAGATTTGGTTATATTTACTTTTACTTGATCAATAACTTCCTTGCTCATGCCTTTATAAACATCTCTGAATGAGGTATTTTGAGCATCATTTGCGGCAACTTTTGCATTTGAGAGATTTTCATGCCCCAAACTTCCGGCTTGCGCCATAGTGGTCGTATTGTTATCCAATGAAAGAGAAGCCACATCATCTGCCAGAGATGAAACTACATTATTTTGCGCAACTGCCGCACCGGCTATTTTAACTTGAGCAGCTTGATTTTGCATCGTTTGAGCATTTTGATTCATATTTGCGGTTGGAGCTTTTGTTTCCGTTAATGGATTGGTTTGTTCATCTCCCGTCATAATTGCTGATAAAACATTATCTGAGAGTTTGCTCTCTTTTACCATACTGCCATCAATTTTATCGGCAATTTTTTCCTCTTTTACATTTACTTCAACTTTAATCTTGCGATTACCAGTTACTTCACTCAATTGCGCAGCTTGCTCATCTAAGACAGCATTGTCTTCAATATCCAGAGGGAGAACTTCTTTTGTTTCAACTTCAGCCTGAGTTTGCGTTTTTATGGGTTGAAGTTCCATTCCGTCGGAAACTAATTCAAAAGACTGTAAAGCATCCTGAAAAGCATTAAATTCCGGCATTTCAGCTTCGGGCATCATAACGATTGCTTGATTGTTTTCACCCTCGACCAGAGAAACCGTTTTAATTCCTTGTGAGGAAAGAGCATCAGCCAATTCTTGTCCTGAAACTTGCACTTGCGTTCCATCAACCGGATTTACGACCATTACCATTCCCAGCAAAGACAAAGCATCAACAGAAACTTCTTTCACCTTTCCACTTGCTTGTAAACTTTCCTCATTAACCTTTTCTACACTATCCGTCTTTACATCAGAAGTTTGCTTATTTATTTCTTTTTCTTTTGTTTTTGAGACTTCCGTATTTTCTCCTTTTGCTTCTACTTGCTTATCATCTGCATTCTCTTTCGGCTGAGATTTATCTGCAGAATCACAGTCTTCTTTTGCATTATTTTGAGGTTTGTCCGCCTTATTATTTTCTGCTTTTATCGATGCGTTATCCTTTGTGGAAACTTGATTCTCATAAGAAGAGACATCTTTTGTAGTGCCAGTATCAAAATTTGAACTAATCTTTTCCTTCGCCTGACTAAAATCTTCTTTTATATCTGTCTTAGGTGCCTTAAGATTCTCCAAGTTCGCCAATATGTCGCCAAACTCCACATTAACAACATTACCAGATTGCACGCCGTTTTTGTTCATCTGCAACATATTCAGCAAACTATTTTTATTTATCTCTTTAATTTCCATCATCAGTTTCCTTAAAGAATTAGTCGTTACGCCTTCATATGCAATATTCGTGCCAAAAAAATTTTTAAAATAAAAAAAGCACCTTAAGGGTGCTTAAACATTCTTTTATCGCTATTTTCTCAGGTTATTCACCGTGTCCGGCTAAACCTTTCGCTATATTCATATTAATGTCTATTAAAATATTAAGACTTTCCGGCTTGGGATCCGACAACACATCCATTGTGCGACGGAAAACGAATAACGCCAAATTCAATATATTATTGCGTATCTCCATAGGTTGAGGGCAATCATCTTCTTTCATGGCACTGGCTATTATCGTCCATAAACGGCGATTTTTATCCAATGCTTCTTCCAAATTTCCTTGTTCCGTATCCCAATGCTCCTTTATCATGTTTAACGAGGAAGCCGCTCGGATAAAGGCTCTGCTTTCAAGTTCAACTTGATCCATTGATGAAACTTCAGTGGCCGAATATTTTTGTGTTTCATTCATCTCTTTACCTATTTCTAATTCAAATTTAAACCCTATTTTAATATAATTTAGTTAATTTATTATTAGTTCTTGAGCTTAATACCAACATTTGGGGATTATATTATGCGTAAACTTATAAAAAAAATCTTTTTAGTGCTTTGTTTTTGCCTTTGCGCCGGAAATGCCTTTTCTATGGTGGAAATTAAATCTGACAAAAATACTCAGTTCAAAGAGTTACGCATTACTTCTTTCTTGAACTATCCCCCTTTTGGTGAAGTTGTATATGATAAAAATAGTATAGCCGAAATGAACTCTATTTACAATCAGTTTATTAATAATTTTGCCAAAGAAGATTATTATCATTTAATCTATATCTTTAATAAGAGTTATAAGGATTTGATTATTGATGTCTTAAGAGGTGAAATTGACCTTATTTTGGGTATCTACTACGATACAGATATTTATAAAGGTATTGAATACATATATCCCTCCATTCTTAATAACCCCATGACCGTCGTTATGATGCCTAATCGTATTAATGAAGTCAAAAATATGGACGACCTGAAAAAACTTAAAGGCGGCATGGATTCCAGAGAACATATTGCTGACTATGTTAAAAACGCTATGAAAAACTATAATGTCGTTTATGTTGATAATTCTTTTGACCTTTATCAAAAGCTCTTTACCGGTGAAATTGATTATGTATTTACCAGCTATTATTACGGTATTGTTCAAACCTCTCGCTTGGGTATCAGAAAACAAGTTTCTTTTAGTAAACAATCCCTATGGGATATGCCTTTGTTTATCGGAATTTCCAAATTATCAACTTACAGAAAACCTCTCTACAATTCTTTAACCAAAATGCTTCAAAATGATAAATATCGTGTCGATATGGAAAAAAATATTGTTCAAACCATTCAGCAAATCGAAAAACAAAATAGCGGTGTTGTTCCGCCTAGTTTTGCTAAAAAATAATAAAAGCATAATTTTTGCTCAGAACTTGACCTTTAAAATCTTATTGCTAAACTGTATCTAGTTTGTGTAATAAGTTTTGTAAGGTAGAAAATTATGGTTCTTCTGATTCATCACACGGTTTCTCCCTTTTCTCGCAAAGTGCGAATCGCTATGACTGAAAAAAAGATGTTGTTCGTCCTCAAGGAAGAAGAACCATGGAACCTTTCTCAAAATGTATTTAAACTTAATCCGGCCGGCGAATTGCCTATCTATGTCTATGATGGTAACGTTATTGCCGGAAATTATGCAATTTGCGAATTTTTAGAAGAAATTTCTAAAGATTACAAATTATTACCCAATGATTCTAAAGAACGTGCCGAAATTCGCAGACTCGTCGAATGGTTCGATGATAAATTTTATCGTGAAGTATATAAACTCGTGGTCATGGAAAAAGTTCACCGAAGATTTTCTACCGGGCAAGCCCCTGACTCTCGTTTGCTTAAAAACGGTTTAAATAACCTTAACTTTCACTTAGAGTATATCGATTGGTTGATTGAAAGACGAAATTATTTGGCCGGAGAAAATTTTTCTTGGGCTGATATCGCGGCTGCCGCTCACCTCTCTATTATTGACTATCTCGGGGATATCCCTTGGGAAAGTTATAAAAATGCTAAACTGTGGTATTCTAAAATTAAATCTCGTCCCAGTTTTAAGGATATTTTGAAAGATAATATTAAAGGTATTTTACCTGCTAAGCATTATGCTAATTTGGATTTTTGATATGAAACGTTTATTGGTTGCTTTGACTTTTCTTTTTCTGACGACTGCTTGTTCTTTGTTTGACAGCGGTCAAGGACAAGTTATTTATCATTGGGAACGCGAAAATACCGGTATTGAAAAATTTGCTCGCGACCATTCCGAATGTATGCGTAATGCCGAAGAGTTAAGGTTGCCTGATTTCAGAACTTGGTTCTACTCTGAAGAGGTTAAACTTGATATTAGAGCCGATTGGTTTGCCGAAAAAGGTATTTGGGCTAGTTATGTTCCTTACCCAGGAGCTATGCCGATTATGGTCAACTCCTTACGAGACGATTATGATTCAAACCCCAAAAAATATCGCCTATGTATGGAAGATAAAGGATATTGGCACAGATCTTACAATCTGCCCTCAGTTACCAATATCTATGTCTACAAACCACAACGCGTGCTTCAAGACGTTCCTTTTAACAACAACGACTACTAGTCTTTACGCTCCGTTTGCCACGTGTTTTCCAACCCGCCTCCAGCGGCTTTATAAAAAGATATGAGCTGTTGATACATGTCGTTATTGTTGCCTAAAAGCTCGGTTTGCGCTTGAAGAAGATTTTGTTCCGCAGTTAAAACCTCACTAAACGTAATTAAACCGTTTTCATATTTTGATAAAGTCGCTTGCAACACATTCTTCATATTCTGAACAGATTGCAGGTATGAAGTATTTTGCTTTTGTTCTGCTTCTATACCAACAATCGCGTCTCGCAGCTCCTTTATGGCATTTAATATCGAAATCTGATAGGCATATAAGTACTCTTCTTTTACTTCTTTTTGCTCTTCAACCGCATTAGTCAACTGATTCCAATGAAAAAACGGAAGTTTAATCGCGGGGGAATAGCTGTAAGTCCTGGTGTTTTTTCCGATTAGTCCGGCTATTTCTCCTCCTTGCCAGCCTATAAAACCGCTCAAACTCACATTCGGATATAAATTCGCAACTAACTCTCCGATGACCGCATTTTGCGCTATTAAATTTTGCTCAGAGATTTGGACATCCGGACGATTGCGAATGACTTCCACCGGTAACTGTTTGAGCTTTTCTACCTGATATGACGGGGCCTTATCGGCTAAATTTTGTGTCGGTTTGGCTATTTGAGACGGCAAATCGTCGGGTAATATTCCCGTTAAAACACTCAGTGCGCTCGTATAATTCTCAATTTCCATCTGATATTGCGGAATTAATACTTTGGCTCCATCAACCGAATATTGCGCTTGTTGGAGTGCAATAAACTCCGTTAGACCATTATCATATTGCCTTTTGACCAAATCATAAACTTCTTGACGGTGGGCTAATGTCTTTTGCGCTAATTTCAGCTTGGCTTGATTGGCGCGCAGATTTGCATAGTCAGACACGATTTCTGAAATCAAAACCAGTTTGACATTATCAAAACTTGCTCCTGCTGCTTTATAGGTTGCTTCCAGAGCTTCCGTATTACGCTTGTTGGCACCCCATATATCAAGTTCCCAAGTAGCATCAAGTCCTAATTGATAATAATCTCTATCTACGGCATAGCCTATGCTTTTGTCTTGACTGCTGTTTTCGTAATTGTAACTTCCATCAACGTCAAACATCGGAAAAGACTGAAATTCTCCTTGGCTCAAGCCATAACGCGCCGCTTTTAATTTATGGATTGCTTGATTAACACTCGGACTGTTTTGAAGTGCTTGTTCGACCAAATTATCCAAGGTTTTATCCTGAAACTGACGATACCAATCCGCGGTGATTTTTTTTGGAGTTTTCGTATTTAACTTTAAGTTAGAGCTCAGCTCTTGGTCTTCATAAAATTCCGGGCGGCTGTAATTGGGGCCTAAAGTGCAACCGGTAAGTATGGTTCCTACCAATAGCAAACTTATATGCTTATTTTGCATTTTTTTCTCCTTTAGGCTTTAATTGTTTTTTATGTCCGCTCTTTTCTTTTAGACTTTCAAAAACCGCAAACAAAGCCGGAATAAAAATTATACCAATAAAAGTGGCGGCTATCATGCCGTAAAATACCGAGGTGCCGATGGCTATTTGTGATGAGGCGCCGGCTCCGGTAGCTATAATCATCGGAAATACACCTAATATGAAAGTCAGAGCCGTCATTAAAACCGCGCGAAATCTCTCGCCAGCTCCTTTGGCCGCCGCTTCTTGAATGCTGTCTCCCGCCTCGCGGTAAGATTTGGTAAATTCAACGATTAAAATCGCATTCTTGGCAGCCAAGCCGATTAACATTATCAACCCAAGTTGAGCATAGATGCTCAATGATTGTCCCATTATATGCAAGCCGATTAATGCTCCCAAAATGGCAAAAACGGTTGAAAACATCACCGAAAAAGCCAGCATCCAACTCTCGTACAGCGCGACCAAAAACAAATAGCAAAAGATGAGTGCCAAAACTATTAAAATTGTTCCCATTCCGGCAGCTTCGACTTCTTGCAAGCTCAATCCCGTCCAATCTATTTGATAGCCTTTGGGCAAAACTTGATTGGCTATTTGCGAAATTTGTGCTATCGCCATACCGGTGCTGGTTTCAGGTGCGGTTTGCGCCGTTATGGCCGCTGAAGTGTATTGATTATAGCGATAGATGATTTTAGGCGAAATACTGGTTTTGACAGAGGCAAAACTGTTGAGGCGTATTAAATCCCCTTGTTGATTGCGGATATAGAGATTTTCAACATCGCTGATATTGCTCCGATATGGAAAATCCGCCTGAATAATCACTTTGTTTACCTGTCCGCTCAAGGTAATGTTATTTATATATTTCGACCCTAAATTACTTGACAAAGAACTAAACAAGTCCGAAACGCTAATATCATAACTCTCCAATTTTGTGCGGTCGATATCTAAATAAATATGAGGTGTTTTAGCGGTAAACGTACTGAACGCATAACTCAACGCACCTGAGGTATTTAATTTTTCCAGATAGCTCTCCATTTGTGCAAACAAGTCTTCAGGGCTCAGGTTTCCATCTATTGCCAGAAGCTCTAAGGATATTCCATCACTATTACCAATTCCAGGAATCGCCGGCGGAGCAAAAAAATTGGCCTCGGCTCCCGATATATTCCCGAATTTTTCACGCAAATTGCCAAGTATCGAATCTAATGAAGTTTCTTTGGTTGTTCTTTCCGACCACGGCTCCAAACCGATTACGCCTAAGGCCACATTTTCTCCGCCACCGCCTAAAATCGAATAACCGGCTACCGAAATAAAATATTTTACGCCGGGGATTTTGAGGCTGCCTTCGCTGATTTGCGACAAAACCTCATTTGTTTGATTAATGGTTGCGGTATCCGATAACTGAATATTGGCAAAAACAATGCCTTGGTCTTCTTCGGGAATAAAGGATGTCGCCGTAAACTTAAAAAATCCCCAGATTAACGCGATAACGCCTAACGTTACAACTATCGTAACCCATAAATATTGAGAAAAATAGCCTACCGCGTGCAGATAATGCTTTTTGAAAAAGTCTATTACATCGTCAAACCATTTGAAAAATCCGTGCGGTTTAGAATTTTGCGCCTCTCCTTGCAAAAAAATCGCACATAATGACGGACTTAACGTTAAGGCATTAAATGCCGAAAAAACCACCGCCGTCGATATTGTTACCGCAAACTGCTGATAAATTTTTCCGGTTATGCCCGCCATTAATCCGACCGGAATAAAAATTGAAAGCAAGACAAAGGTGGTGGCTACTATGGCTCCTGCTATATCTTTCATGGCTTTAATGGCAGCTTGATGTGAATCGAGCTTGTTATAAACCATCAGGTATTGGACTCGCTCCACAACAATAATTGCATCATCAACCACCAAGCCTATCGCCAATATCATGGCAAAAAGCGTTAAGATATTAATATCAAAACCCAAAGCATAAATTACCGCAAAGGTTGCAATTAACGAAACGGGAATGGTGATTAACGGAATTAACGTTGTTTTGAACTTTTGCAAGAAAACATAAGTTACCAAAACCACGAGTGAAAAGGTAATAACCAACGTCTCTATAATTCCGGCAATGGAGGCTCTCACATATTCGGTTGAATCGTATGCCACCTTAAATTCCATATCTGCGGGGAAAGTTTTGCTCAATTCGGTAATCGCTTCACGCACATTATCCATTATTTGCAAAGAATTGGTATTAGGCGTTTGGCTTAAACCGATAACAACCGCCGGAGCGTTATCAAAATGCGCGTTCATTCCGTAATTATCCGCTCCCAATTCTATCCGTGCAACATCTTTGAGGCGCACAACTCCTCCGTCTGCTGAGGTGGCAATAATTATATTTTCAAAATCATCAACCGTGTTCAATAAACCTTTGGCGGTTAAAGATAACACCATCGGTGTCTCTTCACTACTCGGAGCGGCGCCAACCTGCCCTATTGAGGCTTGTACGTTTTGTGAAGAAATGGCTTGGGCTATCGTGGCACTATCCAATCCCAATGAGGCTATTTTATCACTGTTTAGCCAAACACGCATTGAATATTGCGGACCGTATATATCAACCGAACCCATTCCTTTAATGCGAGATAACGGGTTTTTGATGTTGGTATAGGCAAAGTTACTTAAATACAAGTCGTTATAGGTGTTATTGGGCGAGCGCAAGACCAACATTCCCAAAATATTGGACATACTGGTTTTAACATCAATACCTTCTTGGTTTACAATAGAGGGGAGTTGCGACATTACTTGTTGCAAACGGTTTTGAACCTTTACTTGGGCAATGTCGGGGTCGGTTCCGATATTAAAAGTTATGGTTAAGGTGTAACTGCCGTTATCGTCCGAAGTTGATGACATATAAAGCATATCTTCTACCCCGTTGATTTGATTTTCTATCGGAATGGCTACCGTATCAACTAAAACTTGGGCACTGGCTCCGGGGTAAGTGGTGGAGACAACAATTTGCGGCGGCGTTATTTGCGGATATTGCGATACTGGCAAAACAACAATTGCCAAAAGCCCCAATAATATCATAACAATGGAAATGACACCCGCAAATCTCGGCTTATCAATAAAATATTCGGAAAACATTACTTTTTCTCCTGAGGGGTCTCAATATCCATCTTTATGGGCGAAGAAAATGCTTTAGGCGAAACCTTTTCCACGACCAGATAATCTCCACTATCAAAGGTATTTTCAACCACGTTATCCGCGCCAACGGCTCCTAAGATATTGATTTTTCGCTTTTCTAATTTTCCTTGATTCACCACATTTACAAAATTGCCGTTTGCAGACATTTCAATATTTTGTTTATTAATTAAAATCACATCGGTATAACTTTTTTCAACCAAGACATCAACGTAAGCGTTGGATAGCAATATTTTATCGGGATTTTCAAAATCGGCATAAACCGAAACTGAGCCGGTCGATTTCGTTACTTGATTGTCCGAATAGCGATATTGTCCTAAATATTGATACAAACTGCCATCGGCTAAACGAAGGCGGATTTTGTTATCCTTAAAAAATGCGCCTTTTTTTACTTCTTCCAAATAATCCTTATCACTAATGGCAAAAACAACTCTTATCGGGCTATAACTGATAATACTAAATAATTTTTGTCCTGTTGGGGAGACATAATCTCCTTGCGTCAAACTTACTTCCCCTATAATTCCCGATATCGGGGCTTTGATTTCGGTATAGCTTAAATTTACTTTGGATAATTCATAGTTGGCTTGGGCTTGAGCAAGAGCGGCCTGCGCACTCAAATAAGAGGCTTGGGCATTATCCAATTCGGTTTTAGATATGGCCTTGGTCCCTGCCTTTTGCATTCGATTATAGTAAATTTCCGCATTGGCATAGTCAGCCTCAGCCTGTTTGACAGCCGCGTCCGCCGCCGCTAATTGGGCAAGATATTCCCCTTGGTCAATCACTAAAAGCAAATCTCCTCTTTGAACTTCTTGTCCGCCATAGGCATTAACCGTTTTTAAAAATCCGCTGATTTTGGGCATTATCGACACATCGTTTATCGGCGTGATATAACCAACGTATTTTTTTTCTATCGTTACCGATTGAGGCGAAATTGCTTTAACTTTTAACGTGATTTCCGAAGTCGTAATGCCTGACAAAGGCAAAGGGCGATTGGTTATATAATGATAAACGATATAACTTACCAAAATAACAATTATTATTCCCAAAATCCATTTTACCCAATCATGCGTCGGTTTTGTTTTGGGGTTTGGTATTTGTTTGGCCTGCATTGATGTATCCTCAAATTGTTCAATTTGAGATTTAAATAATTATCCTTGGCCATATTACAAGGGCTTTATTATTTCAAAATACGAGAAAGCAAACTCTCTAAAGTGTTTAGAATCTCGGCAATATCCGTATCCGTTCCCAGGCGATGATTGCCGTCTTTTAACAACTTTATCACAACTTCATCACTCGTCAAACACTGCGCAATTTTTAAGGCTTTGTCGGGCAAGATATTGGCATCTTTTTGCCCTTGAATTAAATGCACCGGACATTTTATTTCTAATGTCTTGTCAAGCAAGCGATTTTGTTTGGCTGTTTCAAACATCTTTTTGGTGAAGACATAAGTAAAGTCCTTCATCGGAAACTCCAGCCTGCCCTCCTCATATAAGGTTTTAGTTTGCTCAGGCGTGAAAATGTATTTTTCCAAATCGAGCGTAAAATCCGGTGCGGCGGCAAGCCCTATGACCCCTTTTACCTGTTCGGGACGATTGAGCGCCCCTATCAAACTTAACCAGCCTCCCAATGATGAGCCCATTAACACGACATCGGTTTTTACAATTTTATCCAAAACCTCCAAGAGTTGCTCTTTCCAGATATTAAAATCCACTTCTTCATAGCGAGACGAATCGGAGCCATGACCGGCTAATTCATAACGAAAAAAGTTAAAACCATGTTCCATACACCAGTTTGCTATGCTTTCGGGCTTTCTTCCCCAGCAATCCGAGTAAAGCCCGTGCAGATAAACGATGGTTAAATTGTTAGTCCTTGGCGTTTTTGCTTGGCGAAAGTCGATTTTTGTTGTAAAGTTTGAACCAAAAGTGTATTCAGTCATGTAATGACGCTCCTTAAACATAAAACTTTTAGGATTTTAACAATAAAATGACAAATAGCAATGATTTTTCTCCGGTGGTTTTACAAGTCCTACCGGAACTTGAAATGGGCGGTGTCGAACGCGGCACTATCGAAATTGCAACTTACCTACAGAAAAAAGGTATCAAAAACTTTGTTGCCTCGCAAGGGGGGCGTTTGGTTCATGAGCTTGAAAGAGATAAAATTAAACATTTAACCTTGCCTTTGAAAACCAAAAATATTTTCAAAATGCGCGCCAATGCTAAAAAACTCGAACAATTTATCAGAGATAACGGCATCAACATCGTGCATGCTCGTTCCAGAGCTCCGGCTTGGAGCGCTTATTGGGCGGCTAAAAGAGCCGGCGTTCATTATATGACAACTTTTCACGGCACTTATGGTTTGGGACCTTTAGGTTTGAAAAAAATCTATAATAAAGTGATGGTCTTGGGCGAAAAAGTCATTGCCATTTCAGAACACATCAAAAAGCATATTCTTGCCAATTATAAAGTCTCAGAAGATAAAATTTGTCTGGTTCACAGATGTGTTGATGTTGAAAAATTTAATCCCGAAGCCGTTTCTCAAGAAAGGATTATTAAAACCATTAAAGAATATCATATTCCTGATGACAAAAAAGTTTTGCTTCTTATCGGACGGTTGACACACTGGAAAGGGCAACATCTGTTATTGGAAGCACTATCTTTACTCAAAAACAAAGATTACTATTGCTTGATTGTCGGACCGGACCAAGGACGTGTAAAATATAGCGAACACCTAAGAAATTTGGTAAAAAAATATCATTTGGAGGGAAGTGTGGCCTTTCATGGTCAAACGACCGATGTTCCGGCTTTAATGATGGTTTCTAACGTGGTCTTATCAACAGCTATCGAACCTGAGGCTTTCGGGCGTATTTCCATTGAAGGACAAGCTATGGGGAAAGTGGTAGTAGCCTCTAATATCGGCGGCTCACTTGATACAATTACCGATGGCGTAACCGGAAAGTTTTTTTACAGCAATAACCCTATCTCTTTGGCTGAAGCTATTGATTGGGCTTTAGCCCTCTCTCCTGCCGAAATCAAAAAAATCTCTCAAGCAGGAATTAAAAACGTACAAAATAACTTTACTAAAGATATTATGTGCGAAAAAACTATTGCAGTTTATAAAGAACTGCTTAATATAAACCATTGAGTTTGTAAGAATTAAGAAGTTTCTTGCTTGCTGCTCAAAAGTAATAACAAATAATTTAATTGAAGGAATTTAACATGGTTGCGATTAAACTTCCTGACGGAAGTGTTTTTGAGATGGAAAGCGGAGTCAATGGTTTTGACATCGCTAACAAAATTAGTGCAGGTTTGGCCAAGGCGGCTTTTGCGATTAACGTGAACGGTACAACGCAAGATTTAAGCACTCCCATCACTACCGACGCAACCGTGGTTATTATCACCGGTAAGGATAAAGAGGGTTTACACATTTTGCGCCATACTTGCTCTCACGTCATGGCTCAAGCGGTTAAAGAATTGTGGCCTGATGTTCAAGTAACAATCGGACCGGCTATTGATAACGGTTTTTATTATGACTTTGCTCGCCAAGAACCTTTTACAACCGAAGATTTTGAAAAAATTGAAGCTAAAATGCATGATATCGTTAAGCGTGATGAAAAGCTCGAACGTATTGTTATGCCAAGAAATGACGCTATCAAATTTTTCAAAGATAAAGGTGAATATTATAAAGCTGAAATTATTGAAGATTTACCTGAAAGCGAGACAATCTCTTTGTATCGTCAAGGCGATTTTACCGATTTGTGCAGAGGTCCGCACTTGCCCTCAACCGGCAAAATCGGCGATGCGTTCAAACTAATGAAAGTTGCCGGCGCTTATTGGAGAGGTGATTCCTCTAAGGAAATGTTGCAACGTATTTATGCAACCGCTTGGGCTGATAAAAAAGACCTTAAAGCCTATCTTGATATGATGGAAGAAGCCGCAAAACGCGACCACCGTAAATTAGGTAAAGAAATGGATTTGTTCCATTTTGAACCAGAATATGCTCCGGGAGCTGTTTTTTGGCATGATAAAGGTTACAAAATCTATCGCAAATTGATTGAATATATGCGTAACCGTCAAGAGCACAACGGATATATTGAAATTGCAACGCCGCGTATTATGGACAGAGTATTATGGGAAATTTCCGGACACTGGGACAAATACGGTGCTCATAACTATTCGGGAAAAACTGAAGACGGCAAGCAATTCTGCGTTAAGCCGATGAACTGCCCTGGGGGTTTGCTCGTTTATAAACAAGGGATTAAATCTTACCGTGATTTGCCGTTAAGAGTGGCTGAATTCGGTATGGTTAACAGATATGAGGCTTCTGGCTCTCTCATGGGGTTGATGCGGGTTCGTGAATTTACTCAAGATGATGCGCATATTTTCTGCACTCCTGAGCAAATGGAAGAAGAATGTGTCAGAACCATTAAGTTGATTTTGGATATTTACAAAGACTTTGGCTTTGAAGATGTTAAAATCTATCTCTCTACTCGTCCGGACAGTATTTATCGTATCGGTTCCGATGAGATTTGGGACATCTCAGAAAAAGCTTTGGCAAATGCTTTGGAACATAATGGTTATGAATACGAAATCAATGAAGGCGAAGGCGCTTTCTATGGTCCGAAACTCGAATTTATTTTGAGAGATGCTATCGGTCGTGAATGGCAATGCGGTACTGTGCAAATGGATATGAACTTGCCGCAACGTTTTGATATTTCTTATATTGGTGAAGATGGTGAAAAACATCAACCGGTTATGTTGCACAGAGCATTGTTTGGTTCAATTGAACGCTTCCTCGGTATTTTGATTGAAAACCATGCCGGAAAATTGCCGTTATGGCTCTCTCCTGAGCAAGTTGTGGTTTGCCCGATTGTCAGCGGATTTGATGACTATGCTCAAGAAGTTGCGCAAAAACTGCAAGCAGCAGGTTTATATGCCAAAACCGATTTGAGAAATGAGAAAATCAACTACAAAATTCGTGAACACTCTTTAGCAAAGATTCCTGTTATTGCTGTGGTCGGGGCTAAAGAAAAAGAAAACGGAACGGTTGCCGTTCGTCGTCTTGGTTCTGAAAAACAAGAAATTATCAAATTAGATGACTTTATCAAAAACTTGGTAGAAGAAGCAACAATGCCGCACTTAC
Source organism: uncultured Pseudomonadota bacterium (assembly GCA_949295995.1). Classification (GTDB taxonomy): domain Bacteria; phylum Pseudomonadota; class Alphaproteobacteria; order RF32; family CAG-239; genus Scatocola. The sequence goes on along the minus strand of CASFNK010000028.1, from coordinate 535 downwards.
ACGAATAGGCTTTTGTGCATTCCCCCCAAAGAGGCTAATTAACTTAGCCTCTTTTTTTATGGGCTTTAGCCAAAATAAAACTCTTCGAGTAAATGTGTTTGACAAACGCTTTGAGATATGCTAAGTTATAAAAAGACATGGTTCAGTTATAACGAGGTGTATTATGAGAAAGCAGCTTGCGATAGGATTATCGTTGCTTGCGCTTACCGGTATGGGCGGCGTAAGTGAAAGTAGTTTTGTTTTGGTAAAAGGGCAAGGTGTTTCTCAGCAATACACGCACCTCATAGAAGCTAGTCGAAACCAAACCTTTGAGCCGATGTCTAGGGCAAGCCTAGAGGTAGGCTTGCCCAATCGTTCAAATTTCAAAATATCATCAGTTCAATTCATCACCGGCGGTCAAAATTTAGACTTCGGGAATATAGATTTCGGCGACCCGACGATTGACAAATGCAAGAAAGATGGTTACAGCCTAAACAGTTGTAGTGCAGGTTTGTTACCGGGCTTAAAATGTCCTTATAATACAGCTTATTTTGAT
>CASFNK010000027.1 GCA_949295995.1 uncultured Pseudomonadota bacterium | reverse complement strand
GTTCATAAAAAAACTCCTTTGCTTTTGTTAGACTTGTGCCAAACCGTCTAACTTACTTTAGCAAAGGAGTTTTTTATCTGTAAAGCTATAAGCTCTCCGGAACTACCGGCCTAGCCGGTAGTTTTCTTGTTACAAAAAAACACTCTCTTATGATGTCATCACGAGAGAGTGTTTTATATTATAATCCTGCCACAAAATCAATTGCGTGTTTCATGCAAACATCATGATTGTGGTGTTGGTGTTCGCCCCATCGACCGATACCATATAAATGTTTGGGCTTAAAGTAATCCAAAATTGCCGTGATTGCTTTGGTTCGTCCGACAAGAGGTATCGGATAGGCCGCCGGAGTGGTATAGTTAAACAAATTACGACCTTTAAATGTCAGCTTATCGGCATCAAAACGGTTAGCATTGGTTTCCGTGAATACGCCATAGTTTTTACTATCTTTTACAAAGTTGCTGATATAGAGCTCACGGTGATGTTGTTGATCCATTTCCGGACGATAGCGCCAATGATAATTCGTTGGGTTATCATCGGTTTCAAATAATGAAACAACAACTTTATTATATTTGATTTTATTGATATATTCGCGAATAGCTTCGGGTTTTCCCATGGCCTCATATAAATCCGGCCATGGCGTGGTGTTAATGACATTTTTGGCTTTAAATTCTTCATTAACTATCCAAACCTGCTCACTTTCATCAAAGCGTAATTTATTTACTTTAGTATTAAATTTAATATTCGGTAACTCATCTTTGGCAATGGCTTCCATGACGCGCCCATATCCCCCCGATAAAGGATAATACGGACGATTGTGGCACGGATATTTTTCGACATCTTGTTGGTGTTCTAAAGAATAACGCAAAACTTCTTCGACTTCTACTCGTGGAATTTTATAAATCCAATCCACATCGAGTTCATCCGGTGTTACCCCCCATAATTTGGTATTATACGGCAAGAGGTAATTATCGCAAATCATATCCCCTAATTTCCATCTAATCCATTCTTCATAATTTTTGGGTTCCGGTTTGCCTAAAGCCTCGCCATTGCGAATAACCGAAATCAGGTACTTAATCTGCTTCTCTACCGGCAACTGCCATAAATTTGATTCCAAGGGATAATCAACATCCATGCCTTCTATGCTGATTTTGGAAATACGGGGGTCAATTTTATACATCTTTTCTTTCGGGAAAGAGGAAAAAACAAACTCCTCAACATCGGGATATTTGGTTTGAAAAAAATGTCCGCCAATATCTACAACATGTCCTTTGACATAAAAACTTCGACACAGACCTCCTGCCTCTTTTTCTGCTTCCAAGGCTAAAATGTTGGTTATACCCTTTTGGCGCATTTTTTTGAGCAAGGTTAAACCTGTAATACCAGCTCCTAAAATCAGATATTCATACGTCATTGTCGTTTCCTTACTTCGTTTTCTTTTTAAATATTGGTAAGCAGGATAAAAATTTGTAACTTTTGCTTCCGTCTTTTTTCTTTTTTACCTTTAATATTGGAAACATATCAAATAATTTATATTCTGTTGCTCCCGTTTTATTGGTTTTTATTTTTAATAATGGCATTCCCAATAATTTGTATTTTATTGTTTGGGGTGAATATACGTATGTTGAAGTTTCCGATTTAATAAATGCATCTTTTCCCATAATGCCTGAAAAACTATGCTCTTTAGGTAAAGTATCCAACATACTGCAACCATAGTTATCTATGCCTGTTTTTAGCCCCTTAAACCCATCTTCTATCCTTTGAGCTATAAAGGCATTTTTTAATCCTTCAATATAAGGCGTTTGTGCAGCATAAAACCACCATTCATTAAAATACTTTACTATCCTTTGGGCATCATAAAAAGAATGTTGCGTACGCCACGGCTTGTTAGGAGAAAAGTGAATTATAACCGGATGTTGCCATTCTTTTGCAAAATATTCTTCTGATAATTCGGGGTGAAGATTTTTTACAGCATTTTCCCTTTCTCCTAAATTATATCTGTTGGGAAGCTGTTTATATTTATTATCATAATATAGCATATTTAAAGCATCTTGGTGGAGGCAGTTAAATTGTTTACCATATTTTTTTCCAAGTTCTAAGCATTTCTCGGTCGTCTTATCTTTCCGCCATTTATCGCAATCTATTAACAACATCCCCAAATTGAAGTAAACATGCTCTTTGGAGGGGAACAGCTCTGATGTCATACCATAAGCTATATCCGCACACCCTCCTATTGTAAAACCTTCCAAATCTTCATTATATAATTTGGCGATATCATCAATAACTATGGTATCGCTCTCAACGTGAACAACTTTCTTTACTTTCGGAAATGCTTCCGGAAAGAGCAACATGGCCCAAGCATCCAACATTCCGTAATACCAAACGTTTAACCCTTCAAAACGTTTCATATCAACTTTTGAAAAAGAAAGTGATTTTAAGTTTGAAAACTTATCTTTCAAGGTAGAAAGTTGTTTTTGATCAAAGTCAGACAGCCCGCAATCCATAATATAAAAATCTATATTTCTTTTAGTATTATTGAGAATACTTACCATTGTTGTGGCGGTATAGCCAACCATATCCCAATTAGTAACCATAAATACCGGTATATTTTCTTGTTGCGTCATGTCTTTTCCTATATCTTTATTTTCAGTTCTTTTAATTTTAATATGTGTTTGACCAAATGATTATCTAATAATATTTTTTTAGGTCTCTTTTCTGTCCAAATCTTGGTATCGTTATCCATCGAAATCGGAACAACCAAATTTTTATCCAAACCATATTTTTCAGCTAGCCGAAGGGCAAAGTCATATTTTGACAAAGCCTCATCTCCGGCAATATTAACTATCGGATATTGTTGAGCTTCCGGCGTTTCGATTAATCGTATCAATGTTTGTGAAACAGTATCGAAGTCTATCATAGAACGCCATGAATCCGTAAAGAATTCCATTGGTTTTCCAGATTGAAGATTTGAAACAATATCATCATAAAAGTGTTTCTTTACCGCTGATAAACTTGGTCCCATCATTACCGGTAATCTAACTATGTTATAGCCTTTCGCTTCCAACATCCGCTCTTCTATCGCTTTATGACGCGCATAATCGTTCATCGGGGTTATTTCATCATGCTCGGTATATGGAGTATCTCTATCTTCCTTATAAAGCATATCGGTCGATATACCATAAAAGGCTGAAACCTTATCAAAAATATCTAAAAAACGGGCAAAACTTAATATGTTTACATTCCAGGCTTGCTTATCTACTTCGGGATTTTTATTGACGTTAAAATAAACCGGAAGATATATGACTTTTATATTATTTTTTTCTTTGAGATATTCTCTTAGTCTTTCAACATCTTCCTCTTTGGTTATATCACAATTTTGCCATGATAATCTTGGTTCTTGTTCCGTTTCAACATAATTCACATCCGCGGCAACAACTTCATCTTTGGTCATCGACAAGATGTTTTTTATGAGATAACTGCCCAAGAAACCTTTGGCTCCGACTATCAAATACATCGTGTTCTCCTCTATGCTGCGTAGATATCTTTTTGACCATTAGCCTCTTCTACACCTTTATCGTAGAGGGCTACCATTAGGGTATCTTTCTTAAAATTAAACGAGTGGACGGCATAAGGTTTCAGGATGAAGAAATCTCCGTTTTTTACGGTTATATTTTCTTCTTTTCCTCCTTTAGCCAAATGGATTTCTATTTCTCCTTCTATAATGTAAAAGGCTTCTTTATTGTTTTTATGATAATGTCCACCTCTGAAAACACCCGCTTTAGTGAAAGTTACATTTATTTGCTTCCAGCCTTTGCGACAAAGCTGAACCAATTCTCCTCTATCATCCTGAAAGCTAAAATCAGGTTTTATAAATTCAATCATTTCTTTATTCATCTTAGGCCTCGCGCGGGGTCAGGGTTTCATAACCGTTATCATTCAACAACTTTTCTTTTCTAGCTAATTTATAATCTTCGGCGACCATCTCTTTGACCAAAGCCTTCAAATCATAGCTTGGTTTCCAGCCCAATTGGGTTCTGGCCTTCGTTGAATCTCCTAAAAGCAACTCTACTTCGGCCGGACGGAAAAATTTCGGATTAACCTCTACCAAAACTTTGCCCGTCTTCTTATCTATGCCTTGTTCTTCTATACCCTCGCCTCGCCATTCAAGCTCTATTCCTAACTCATTGAACGTCATGGTGCAGAAATCTCTGATAGACGTCGTCGTTCCGGTCGCTAAAACAAAATCTTCCGGCTTGTCTTGTTGCAAAATCCGCCACATCCCTTCAACATAGTCTTTCGCATGGCCCCAATCTCTCTTGGCACTCAAATTGCCAAGTTGCAATTTATCTTGCATTCCTAACGCAATACGGCAAGCTGCCATGGTGATTTTGCGCGTTACAAAAGTTTCGCCTCGTCTCGGGCTCTCGTGGTTAAACAATATGCCGTTGGCGGCAAATATCCCAAAGCTCTCTCGATAGTTGACACATATCCAATACGCATACAACTTAGCTACCGCATAAGGGGAACGCGGATAAAACGGCGTCGTCTCCTTTTGTATCGGCTCTTGAATTAAGCCAAACAACTCCGACGTCGAGGCTTGATAAAATTTGGTCTTCTTCTCTAACCCACAAATTCGAATCGCTTCCAACAAACGCAATGTACCCAAGGCATCACTGTCTGCCGTGTATTCCGGACAATCCCATGAAACTTTAACATGCGATTGTGCCGCTAAGTTATATACCTCATCCGGAGCTATCTCTTTCATCAAACGAATCAGATTTGAGCTATCCGTTAAATCGCCATCGTGTAAAATTATCTTACCTGCCAAGTGATCTATTCTTCCGGTGTTAAATAATGATGAACGACGCTTTAAACCATGGACTTCATAGCCTTTATCCAATAGTAATTCTGCCAAATATGAGCCGTCTTGTCCGGTGATGCCGGTGATGAGTGCTTTTTTCATTTCTTTTCCTCATTGATGAAATTGATTCCTAATACTCTAAAAACTCTGCGACCTTTGCGGGTGCGAACTTTGAAAAGCCAATACCTTATGCTTTTTAATTTTTCTTTCATCCAAAAACAATGGTTCTTGAAAATATTCCAATAGCAGGCAATTCGCACCTTAAGTGGTTGTTTTCTTGCCAGTTTTCCTACAATACCATAAGGTAGAATCCCTAATCCGGCAAATTCTCGACAGCTTGCTTCCGTTATAGGTGCAACTTTCTGAATGTTGCGATATAAAACTTGAATATCTTCTTCCGCTGTTATTTGTTCATAAACCTTCGAGGCTCCTTCTAAACTAAATAATGCCAATGGTTTATGTACTTTTACAAATCTTGCACCCTGAAAAAAAGAACGAAATAAAAAGTCTCTATCTGCGGCTATTTTATAACTTAAATCAAAATATTTTAATTTTTCCAATAAACTCTTTTTACAGAAAACCGTTTGATGGCAAAACGGCATCTGAAAAAATATAGTAGCTAAATTACCCTTGCGGAAATTTTCTTGTTGCCCCTTGGTTTCATACCAATCGGAATATGAAATATCATAATTTCCTTTTTCTAATGCCAAAACTGATTTACTGACGGCATCGTTACATATAAAACAATCATCGGAATTCATAAAGTTGATGTATTTTCCTTGTGCTTTTTGAATTCCTTTATTAAAAGCATCATAAATACCTTGATCCGGCTCGAAATATATCTTTACCCAACCTTTTTCTTCATAAGGACGCAATAATTCTAATGTCCCATCAGTAGAACCTCCGTCGATTATTATATGTTCTATTCTACAATCTTTTTGATTATGAACACTTTCAACGCATTTAATAATACTTTTTTCTCTGCTATTTTTTAACAGGTTCCACGTTGCCGTGATAATACTGACAACAACCTCTTTAGTCATCGGAACTATGCTCCCTTTTTCCAATTTGCCAAAATCCAAGAAGAGGAATTGGCTTTGTTTTCACCACCAACCCCAAATTCCAAAGAAACTCCTAATTCTTTGCAAACAGATGATTCCGGAATGTTATCTTTTGTCCGATCCCCTCCATTGGCAAATACCAACTCACAATCCGAATATTTTGCTTTTACTTTTCTTATGCCATCGCAAGCTGAATTGTCATCATCGTTAAATGACAAGACATCTATTACGCCTTTCAGATTTTCACATATTATCCGACGAGTATTGTAATTCATGAAATTTTTGCCTTTTTTACGGCATAGCCATTCATCCGAATTTAAAAGCAATATTACTCCATCACTTTTGGCCGCAGAGGC
>CASFNK010000026.1 GCA_949295995.1 uncultured Pseudomonadota bacterium | reverse complement strand
GTTCATAAAAAAACTCCTTTGCTTTTGTTAGACTTGTGCCAAACCGTCTAACTTACTTTAGCAAAGGAGTTTTTTATCTGTAAAGCTATAAGCTCTCCGGAACTACCGGCCTAGCCGGTAGTTTTCTTGTTACAATAAAAATCCCTTTTGGTTTACGGGTCAAAAGGGATTTTCTTTGCATTATTTTACCTTATTGCGCATTTTTTTGATTTTTAGCATTATACCTGTTAAGGGAGAAAGTTGTTTTTGAGGCGTTTCTTTTCTTTCTCCATCAAACCAATGACCTTCAAGCGCGGTCAAAAGCTCAGGTGCCGACGTCATCTTGATATTTTGCGGCGAGACTGGCAACTCCAAACTTATCGGTATCAACTCCATACCGTTTTGCTGAACATGCGGTGCGTCTGGAATTTCTTGATAACCGCATTTTTGCCAACGAGGCAAGAGCTCTTTCTTGCACATTCCATAGATGTGACGATACCCCTTTTCGGCGGCATAGCGCATGCCATAGAGCATAATATCTTCTGAGATGCCTGTCTTGCGGTAGTTTTTGGTAACGGCCATACGCTCAAATTTTACAAAGTCTGAAAAAAACCTAACGCGCATGGTTCCTATCGGTAAAATACGACGGTGCTTTTTGACGTATGCCACAATATGCGCCGCGCAATGGTCATTGCCGTCGAATTCTTTTGACGCTGGAATTTTTTGTTCTTTTACAAACACTTGTTTACGGACAGCCATTGCCCCTTTGTAAAGTTCTTCCGACGTGGCCAATTCTACCGTTATGTCTTTTTTATCATACATAACTAATTATTAGATTGACCAATCCTAATTTAGAATATACTAATTTTAGTATATAGCTATATATTTTGAGGATTAACTAAAAGAGATTTTAAAAAATGAGCATTAAAGGAGACACCTCTCTTATCCGCGGATTACTTTATCTTTGCGAGGTGGTTGAGCACAAAACGATTAATAAAGCGGCTGAAGCAAACGGAATTAAGCCCTCAAATTTGAGTTTGCTCATTACAGAGTTGGAAAAACAAGTCAGCGCCAAACTCCTTATTCGGACACCGCAAGGCTGTATTCCGACTGCGACAGGGAAAGCCTTTTGTAATTTGGCTCGTGAGCTCCAAAACTTGATTTGGGAAATTAAGGAGAGCTATGTTACTCATAAGGAAACTACGACACTTTATGTTTTTATCGCGCCTAATTTAGATTTTTGTGATTGTTCGGAATTTGAAAAGGAATTTCCCGAAATTCACCTTGAAATGATAACTAATGAAAGCGAAGCGGATTTTCTTATCTTAAACACACCCCCGAAGCAAAAAGATGTCTCTTATTCCGAATTTAATATAGGGTCAAACATCAAACAAAAAATTTGGCTTTGCTGTAAGGATTTGAAACCTGCCGCTTTGTGCTTTTTTGATTTTATCGTGGCGAAGTTACTTCCTGTATATGCTCAATCAACGCCTTTATCTTCGAGAGATGCTGATTTTCCTTATGTGTAATAATCCAAAAAGAATGCGACAGTTCCAAATTGAGTTGTGGTAAATGAATCAGTCCGCTTTCTTGCTGTCCTATTCCAATCGGGTGCAGACCTATTCCAACCCCATCACGCGTCATGCGCAATAACATGGCCGAAGAATTCGTGGCGGCGGAAATATGTTTGGCTCCATCAATAAGTTTTTTCCACTTTGTCCATACATCCGCATAATTAACTCTATCGCAAATACGATGATTTTCTTGCAAATCTTTTAAATTTTTCGGATAACCAAACTGCGACAAATACTCCATTGAGGCAAAAAGACCAAACTTTAATTCATATTTCAAGACAACCTCCGAATCTTCTATGTCCGGCTCATTATACACAATCGCCATATCTGTTTCGTGAATACTGTTTGGACTATCAAGTGAGCAAATAATTTCTACTTGAACATCAGGATATTTTCTTAAAAACTCGGGTAAAAACGCTGATAAATAACCTGTCCCCAACCCTTCGCTGGTCCAAAGCCTGATTTTGCCTGAAACTAATTTATCCGACACGACAAAATTTTTTACTTTATAAATTGCCTTATCTAAATCACAAGCCAACTTAAAAACTTCTCGACCGTTTTGCGTCAAACGGACGCCACTGTGCGTTCTTTCCAATACCTGACATTTTAAACGGTCCTCAAAATTTTTTAGGGATTTTGAAAGATTTGACTGTTTCATGGCATTGGCTTGTGCCGTGCCGCTGATGGTACCGCTCTTAGCCGTTTCTAAAAAACTTATGATATCTCTCGCCCAAATGGATTTGTCCTTTATCCCCATTTTATATAAATCCTATATGAAATTAGTTTCTTTACAAATCTTAAAATATGAAACAGATAATACAGTAGAATTTTTAATTATACAATCCAAGATTATAGGACTACACAATGAGTATTAAAAATAAAGAAAATATTAGCAATACGGACTCTGATGTTTACTGCACTTTAGTACACGGCATTTATAACCAATTTAAAGGATTATATATAACGCTCAATAAATATGAAATCAGGCAAAGTTGCTTTTATCTAATGCTTGCTTATCTCGCTTTTGAAAAAGAAATAGAAAAAGAATTAAAAGAATCTGCTAAAATTAATTATTAAAATATTTTAGGAGGAGAGTCAGTTGTTCATCAAGATAATCCAGAAGTTTATCGTCGGCTTTTTTGATTTTTTCGATAACCTGATTCTCTTTTCCTAACCTTGATAAACTTTTGGTTTCCTGAATATTATTTCCTAACATTTCATCAATACTGACCTTAAAAATTTTTGATATGCGGCAAAGCATAAATAAATCCGGAACGACGACTCCTCGTTCCAGATTGGATATTGTACGCCAACTCACATCGCAAAGAGCCGATAAATCCTCCTGCGTCATACCGGAAGATTCTCTTAAGGCGCGAACTTTTGCACCCAGATATTTTTTTGAATTTTCTTTCATATTATGCTTATACCTTGAAATATGTTGTTTATCCACGAACGATATTTCATAAAGATTCAGTTAAGCAACAATATAATTCATGTCCCACGTTTTGAAAGGGCTAAGACTTTACATGATTAAAAAATGATGAGATATTTTCTACTTTGCTGAAGAGCTTAATACGGAAACAATTTCACTCAATGGAACTAATTTAATTTTTTTACCTTGGAGGGTTGGAAGCCAATGTTTTAGAGCTTCAAAAGTTTGTGATTTTGGATGTCCTATGGCGATGGCATAGCCATTCTTACGCGCAATTTTTTCGGTCTTTGCCAGTTGACTTAAGATATATTGAAAATCATTTTTATTATCCAAAAAAATATTGCGCGAGACATAGTTAACCCCATATTTTTTCGCAACCTTATCTCCTACCGAACGGGGTGTGGTTTTGGAATCTAAAAAGAACAAATTTTTTTCTTTTAAAACCTGCATAATTTCCGACATTCTCGCTTCGTCTTCGGTAAAGCGGCTACCCATGTGGTTATTGATTCCTTTTATGTCGGCAAAACGATTAACCATTTTTTGAAAATTCTTCCTGACTTCGGCGGAAGACATTTCAACCGTTAAAATATCCGAACTCAAATTAATATTGGATTTAGGCTGCATCGGAATATGCAACATTATCTCATGACCTGATTGTAGAGAATCGGCGATTTGCTTTTCCAATTTTTTAGGATAGGTTAAGAATGATGATGTTATCGGCGCTTGCAAAGAGATAATATCTCTTGTGCGACGATAGTTATCTCCCATATCATCAATGACTATGGCAATTACCGGCTTGTCTCCAAAATAAGGCTGTTTGCTGAGAATTTTAATATCCATTCCGCGAATCTTGGAATGATGATCAATCACATCATGCGGTAGATTTTCCTCATAATGAGAATAATCTTCGTCTTTGGCTGAAAAATGCTGTGCTTGGGGAAGAGCTGACATTAAATTTTCACCTGGTGTTTGTGTCGGGAAAGCCGTTCCCTGTTCTATTTCATCAGCAATCACATACTTTGTCTCCACCGGCTCCTCGGTTTGCAAGGCTTGATGAATATAATCTTCATCCCGCTGCATCCGCAACCACTCGGTTTCAACCTCTATAGTCTCCAGAACCTGTTCTTGAGGATAACTGACTTCAATTATGTTTTCACTTTTGTCCTGAGGAAAATCATCTTGCAAATTTATCCGGTAAACATGCTGATTAAGTAATAATCCTAATAACAACACAAAAATCCCGCAAGCTACCAATACCCGAAAAATCGTAAAATATTTACGAATAAAAGCTGTAAAATTTTTACGAAAAAATCGAAACGGTGTTGATTGCTTACGAGATTTGGTCAAAATTTAGTCTCTCTTACGTAAGGTCGGAAAAGCTATCACATCTCTGATGGTTGTGGCTCCGGTCAACAAGATGGCTAAACGGTCAATTCCCATTCCCATACCACCCGATGGCGGAAAACCATTTTCCAGAGCGGTAACGAAATCCTCATCTAACATTTGAGCTTCATCGTCTCCGGCTTCACGGTCGGCACATTGCGCTTCAAAACGAGCTCTTTGTTCCAACGGATTTGACAATTCGGAATATGCACAGCCCATTTCCATTCCAGCAATATAGGCATCAAAATGCTCAACCAAACGCGGATTGCTTCTGTGCGTTTTGGCCAGAGGTGAAATATCACGCGGCATATCCATTACCAAGGTTGGCTGAATTAAATGTTCTTCCACTTTGGCATCAAAAACTTCAGAAATAACCTTTCCCCAAGAAATACAACTCGAGGCATCAACCCCGACGGATTGTGCCATAGCCTTCGCTTCTTCCAAGGTTTCAGCTTGCATAAAATCAGCTCCGGTATATTCCTTAACCAAGTCAATCATTGATTTTTTAGCCCATGGTTTGCTCAAGTCTATCTCTTGCTCGCCAACATAAATAACGGTGCCTCCTAATAAAGATTTGGCGACATAAGCTATTAAATCAGGTATTAAAGCGGCCATATCATTATAATCAGCATAGGCTTGATAGGCTTCCAATCCCGTAAATTCAGGATTGTGGCTCTTATCAATCCCCTCATTGCGGAAATTACGTCCGATTTCGAACACTCGGTCAAAACCACCAACAACTAACCTCTTCAAATAAAGTTCCGGAGCAATTCGCAAATACAAATCCATATCCAAAGTATTGTGATGCGTAATAAAAGGTTTGGCATTCGCTCCACCCATAATCGGGTGAAGCATCGGGGTTTCGACCTCCAAAAATCCATGTTCTTCAAAATAATGACGAACGGCTGACGTGATTTTACAACGTTTTTCAAAAATTTCCTTGCTATCATCATTCATGATAAAATCAACATAACGTTGGCGATAACGTGCATCAACATCTGTTAATCCGTGAAATTTTTCAGGTAAGGGCTGCAACGACTTGGCTATAATATCAAACTTCTCGGCAGCAATGGATAACTCTCCTCTGGGGGTACGGCGAATGTAACCGCTGATACCCACAATATCTCCGACATCCAAATTCTTTAAGCGTGCCATATCTGCTTCTGGTAAGTGATTTTTATGGCAGAAGGCTTGAATTTTACCGCTTTTATCCTTAACATCAATAAACATACCACTGTTGCGAACCGCCATGGCTCGTCCGGCTATCGTTACTCGGTCCGATGTATCAACACCTGCTTCCAAATCTTTGTATTTTTCTTGCAAATCTGCCGCATAAGCATTGGGTTCAAAACGATAAGGATAAGGATTGTAACCGCTCTCTTCCAAAGCTCTTAATTTTGCTAAGCGAGACTCACGGTGGATATTGCTTTCTTCACTCATTTTATTCTTCCATCTGTTATATTTTTAATCTGGCAAGAACTATATACACAACTCTTCATTTTTTCAATAAAAATTTATGCTTTTGTCTGGACTTTTCTTAGCCAAAGCACTATAATCTTATTGAATAAACGGAGAAAAAGATGAAAAAAGAAGAAAAGAAATTTGCCATGAAAGGGTGGCGTTTGTGGTTAGAAAAATCTTCTCAAGCAATTCAAAACGCTTGGAAATTTGCCAATGAATTTAATTTACTTGATAAAATAAAAAATATAAAAATTCCCAGTGCCGTAAAAATTGGCGGTTTGGCTTTGCTGCTCAGTAGCAAAAGTTTTGGCGCAAAAGCCAATGATACAAACACTTCTGTTAAAGGGGCAAAGGTAGATAATACGGAAGTATCTGTTGCTCCTAATGATAAAGCTGATAATAGCAAAACCGCAACTTTTAAGTCGGTTTTTCGCGCATATCCGGGTAAATATTATAATGAAGTCTGTAATGGGTCTCCTTGCTGGCTGTCTTCTACTTTTGAAACAAACGGTGCAGGAATTGGTAAGAATCCCAGCTCCATTGCTGCTTGGAATGATGACGGAAATTATCGTGGATTAAATCAAATTAATCCAGCAAACGCGCAAAAATTCTTAAAATGGTTGGAAAAAAAATCTCAATTCCAATCCGTATATGCCGAACTGAAAAAAGGCGGGGTCGGGAAAGCTAATTGGCAAAAGACAGCAAAAGACCAAGAGCATCTGATGACGGAAGCCTTTGAATGGTATATGGTAGAAGTGTATAATTCTGATAACTTTAAGTTTATTCAGGAAAAACTAAATAAAGCCAAAATTAAAGCCAATGTTCGAAAACTTCATCCGGCAATTATTTCCGCTATGCACCAACTTATGGTACAAAGTCCTGCCAGAAGAACATCTATTGCCAATAAGATTGTTCGTTTTGTGGAAGAACATAATGGTGATGCAAAGCAGTTAAATTCAAAGGAATTTATCCAAACCTTAGTTACCAATAAATCTGTTCAAAAAAGAGCTTTGGAATTGTTTGCCGACACTGCAGTACAATGGAAAACAGCTCAATTTGATTCTTTATTATCTAAAGTCATACCTGAAAATGATGATATGAAAACTTGGTTTAACTTGCGCCAAGAAGAGCAACAAAAACTTAAAAAAGAAGCTCAAACAAAACGCAAACTGTCTCAAGGAATGAAAGAGTTTAAAGAAGTGTCGCGCCAGAATTTTATCAATCTCATAAAATCAACAAAAAATGATGAGTTATCTAAAAAAATTAATATGGAATTGACGGTTGCAAGAAAACAAGTTTCTTCTAAAAAAGCGAAGAACAGAAAAACTGTTAAACCTCTTCCGGTCAAGCAAGACGTGATTGATGACAGACTCTTAAAATCTCAAAAGCGCCAAGAAAGAGGATAAAGCTCTTGACTTAAGTAAAGAACTAAAGTAGAACAAATTATAGTGATTTGTTCTATTTTTGTATGAGGTCTATATGTTAACCGAAAAGCAATATAAACTCTTAATGTTTATCAATAAAACCTTGAAAGAAACCGGATGTTCCCCTTCTTTTGAGGAAATGAAAAATGCGGTCGGGCTAAAATCAAAATCCGGCATTCACGCTCTGATTGCCGCTTTGGAAGAACGCAACTTCATCAAAAAACTTCCTCACAAAGCCAGAGCGTTGGAGGTGGTGCGATTACCAAAATTCAAACCCAGCGCAATTCTTGAAGAAGAAAAAAAACGAGAAATCGCTTTGCAGAATAGTGCCGCTCAAATTCCGCTTTATGGCAAAATTGCCGCCGGTACGCCGATTGAAGCTATTGCCAATGAAACAGAAACCATTTCGGTCCCTTTTGATATGGTCGAAAGAGGAATGTATTACGCCCTCACTATCGAAGGAGATTCTATGATTGAGGCCGGAATTTTGGATGGAGATACCGTTATTATCAAAAAGGCCGATACTGCTAATAACGGCGAAATTGCCGTGGCTCTCGTTGATAATCAAGAAGCAACGCTTAAAGTCATTAAACGCGACCAAAATGATATTTTACTTATCCCTTGCAATAAAGATTATGAGACCAGACGCTTCCCTGCCAACCGAATTAAAATTCAGGGGATTTTAAGCGGGCTTATTCGCCAATATCATTAGAGTAAAAAACGCCTAAGGCTTAGGCGTTTTTTTGTTTTGAGGTTAGCTTCTAAATCAAGCCCATTTTTTGAGCCATAATCAGAGCTTGCGTACGATTGGTGGCACCGACCGAGCGCAAAAGCGCGTTAATGTGCAATTTTACGGTTGCCTCGGAAACGCCTATTTCATAGGCTATTTGCTTGTTAGACATTCCTTGTGCCACAAAACTTAAAACTTGCAATTGTCTTGGGGTGAGATTTTTGCCATTAGACACAGGTGCCGTTGCACTGTTTCTTTCCGAGCCTGATAGCGCCGGATTAGGCTCCAATACCGACGGAGGAAGATAAGTTCCTCCATCTAAAACCAACTGCAAGGCACTTGCCAGAATCTTGGGCTCAGAGCGTTTGGGAATGTAGCCGCTTGCTCCGGCTTCCAAAGATTTTCTTATATCACGGGGATTTTCGGAGGCTGAAATTATCACATAACGCGCGCCACCGGCATTTTGGCGAATAGAGGCAAGCCCTTCTTCCCAACTCATATCCGGCATATCTAAATCAACAATTATCAAATCCAACTTTTTTTCATCAGATAAAATCTTCAGGGCTTGCGAAAAACTACCAGCCTGAAAGACAACCGAATCCGCATTTAATTTTTCAAGTTGCATACTTAACCCGTCGCGAAACAGTGCATGGTCGTCGGCTATGAGTACTTTCATCTGTTTTCTCCCCTGTTTGTTTTTCACTATACATAAACTAAAAGTTTTAATCTAAAGTTAAACAATCGTTTTAATATAAATAATCCATCTTCAGATATTTTACAAGGGAATTGTAACAGTAAATTTTAGACTTATTTTTTACTTTCGGGTAAGGTTAAATATTCTACCCCGGCCTCTTTAAACATTTGCTCAGAATAGATGAGCTTGTCTCTCCAGGTATTTTGCGGAGTATTGGCATCAATTTTCACTTCATGTGTTACCACCATTTTTATACCTGATTGGATAATGGCTCGGGCGCAATCCGTGCAAGGTGCGTGCGTGGCATACATTACGCAACCTTTTAAGGATGTTCCCGTTAAGCAGGCATTATAAATAGCGTTACGTTCTGCATGCTCAAAAAAGTCATATTTGGTCGGGCGCTCC
This sequence comes from uncultured Pseudomonadota bacterium, assembly GCA_949295995.1. Classification (GTDB taxonomy): domain Bacteria; phylum Pseudomonadota; class Alphaproteobacteria; order RF32; family CAG-239; genus Scatocola. The sequence continues at coordinate 44,429 of CASFNK010000026.1, read as the reverse complement.
ATACGCTCGGGAATATTATCATCCACACCTCTGACCAAGCCGTTATAGCCGGTAGCCCTGATTTCTCTATCCGGACCAACGACAATGGCTCCGGTTTTGGTTGAGGGATCCTTCGACCAAGTCGCCACTAGCTCGGCAACTTCCATAAAGCGTTTATGCCATTTTTCCGAAAACATCTCTTTATCTCCTTTCTGATTTTTTAATTATTTTAACGGCTTTATACGAACTTACAAGTAAAAACTATTTTGTTATAAAACTTCTCGTTTTTGTTAAACTCTGCTTGACATTCTCTTAAAAATGAATGATTTTATACCCAGTTCATTTTATAAATTAATAGGAGAAAAAAATGAGTGCTATTGTTGATATTCATGCCAGAGAAATCTTAGATTCTCGCGGAACTCCGACTGTTGAAGCAGACGTTGTTTTGCAAAGCGGTGCTTTTGGTCGCGCAGCTGTTCCGTCAGGAGCTTCTACCGGTGTTCACGAAGCGGTTGAGCTTCGCGACGGCGACAAAAAACGTTTTGGCGGTAAAGGCGTTGAAAAAGCTGTCCACAACGTTAATGAAGAAATCTATGATGCTTTGGCAGGTCTGGATGCCGAAGATCAAATCGCTATCGACCAAGCCATGATTGACTTGGATGGTACCGAAAACAAAGGCCGCTTGGGCGCTAATGCTATTTTGGCTGTTTCTTTGGCTGTTGCCAAAGCTCAAGCCGAAGAAGCCGGTCTTCCTTTGTATCGTTACCTCGGCGGCACTATGGCTCGCACTCTGCCGGTTCCGATGATGAATATCTTGAACGGTGGTAAACACGCTGATAACCCGATTGACATTCAAGAATTTATGATTATGCCGGTTTCTGCTTCTTCTATTCGCGAAGCTATCCGCATGGGTGCTGAAATCTTCCAAACTTTGAAGAAAAACCTCAAAGCTGCCGGACACAACACCAACGTTGGTGATGAAGGTGGTTTTGCTCCGAATCTGAAATCTGCCGAAGAGGCTTTGACTTTCATTGTTAACTCCATCAAAGACGCCGGATATAAACCAGGCGAAGATGTTGTTTTGGCTATTGATGCCGCTTCTTCCGAATTCTATGAAAACGGTAAATATGAAATGAAAGGCGAAGGCAAATCTTACACCAATGCGCAAATGGTTGAATTCTACAAAGATTTGTGCGACCGTTTCCCGATTTTCTCTATCGAAGACGGTATGTCTGAAGATGACTGGGAAGGTTGGAAAATGTTAACTGACGCTTTAGGCGACAGAATCCAACTCGTTGGTGATGACCTCTTTGTTACCAACCCGAAACGTTTGGCTATGGGTATTGAAAGAGGTGTTGCCAACTCTATCCTCGTTAAAGTTAACCAAATCGGTTCTTTGACCGAAACAATGCGTGCTGTTGACTTGGCTCAACGCAACAAATACACCGCTGTTTTGTCTCACCGCTCCGGTGAAACAGAAGATACCACAATTGCTGATATCGCTGTTGCTACCAACTGTGGTCAAATCAAAACCGGTTCTATGTCTCGTACCGACCGTATGGCTAAATACAATCAACTGATTCGTATTGAAGAAGAATTGGGCGATATGGCTGTTTATGCCGGTAAAAGCATTTTGAAATGCTGCGGTAAAGAAGGCTGCTGCTGTAAAAAAGCCAGCTAGTTTGATTAGCCTTTTGGGCTAAAAATACACACTCCTCTGAAAAAGTTCTTTTCAGAGGAGTTTTTTTTGCTAATCTGAAGTCTGAGAAACAAGGAGATATGAATATGCTGATTAAAATTTTAGGCTCAGGCTCGGCTTACGGAACACCGATGTGCTTTAATAATTGGGGGGATATTATCAATAAAGAAAGTCCTCACAATCTACGAAGCCGATTTTCCATTTATTTGGAAGATGATGGGCATAAAATGCTCGTTGATATGGGACCTGAATTTCGCTTGCAGACGATTGAAAATAACATCACCGATATTAATGGCGTCTTTTTAACCCATGGGCATTATGACCACATTGCCGGCGTGCCAGAACTCTTTCGTGCCGCAGCTTTACTTGATAAGCAACTCAATATTTATGCCTCGGAAGAAACTCTGCAAGAAGTGAAAAACTGCTATGCTTATATGTTTGGTAATTTTCATGAAGCCGGAAAAGAAAAAATTGTTTGGAACACAATTTCAACCGGCCACAATAAAATTGAAGAGATGGATTGGTTATGTATGGAATTTCCACACCATCATTTGCATAGTTCAGGTTTTAGGTATAAAGACATGGCTCTTATTACCGATTATGAGGCTATTCCTGAGCAAAATATTTCTCTCCTCCAAAACCTCAAGCTTTTGATTATTGAGTGCAATAATGGTTTGCAACAAGTTCAGAATGGGCATAGCAACTGGTATCTCATTAAAAATTATTTAGAACGTATTAACCCGCAAAAGGTCATTTTAACCCACTTGTCGCCCAAGGTTGATATTGAGATTTTAGGTAAAGAATTACCCCATAACGTCTCCCTTGCCTATGATGGTATGGTGATTGAATTATAAAAAAAGGGGTGATAATCACCCCTTTTTTTTAAAAATTAGCAATGCGGGCAAGTGCTTCTTCTATCTTGGCTTTATTTTCCATTGCCTCGGCTTGACGGCGTTTTTCTTCTTCAACGACCTTGGCCGGCGCTCTTTCTACAAAGCTCGGATTGCTCAGCTTGCGGGCATAGCCTTCCAAATATTTGTTCAAATTGGCAAGCTCTTTATTCAAGCGCTCTTTCTCAGCGGCAAAATCAACAACGCCTTTCAACGGCATTAAGATTACACCCTCTCTGAAAACACTTGAAACCACATCTTTGCTGATTTCTTGCCCCTCAGCAAAAAGCTCCAATTTTTCCAAACGGGCAAGAGAGCAAATAATTTGATTGAATGTTTGCAAATTACGCTCTGAATGCTCATTGCCATCTTTAAAATAAACCGTTAATTTCGCTCCTGCCGGAATATTCATTTCGGCTCTGAGAGAACGAATTGTGCTAATCATCTCAATTGACCAATCAACTTCTTTCATCGCCTCTTGGTCATAGCTTTCAGCTTTCGGCCAGGGCTGGTTAATCAATTTATGTTGACGCTTCTCACTCGTGTTATTCCACAATTGGGTCGTAATAAAGGGCATAAACGGATGCAGAATAATCAAAATTCTATCCAATACCCATGCAAAAGTTGCACGCGTTTCAGCTTTGGCTGCTTCATCTTCACCATATAATATCGGTTTAATCATTTCGATATACCAATCACAGAATGAACCCCAAGTGAATTGATATACCGCATTGGCCGCATCAGAGAAACGGAAGTCATTCAGATTATTTGTTACTTCTTGGGTAGCTTCTTTTACTTTAGCTATAATCCAACGGTTGGTAGCAAGTTGGGCTTTATTTTCATCAAAATCTTCAGCCAACTTACACTCGTTCATTTCTCCAAAGCGTGCCGCATTCCACAACTTGGTGGCAAAGTTTCTGTATCCGGCGATACGTGCCTCAGACATATTTATATCACGACCTTGGGTTTCCATCGCAGCCATAAAGAAACGCAAAGCATCGGCTCCATATTGGTCAATCAAAATCATCGGGTCTATCGTATTACCCTTAGATTTGGACATCTTTTGACCTTTTTCATCTCTAACCAACCCATGAATATAGCATTTGCGAAACGGAACACGTTTCATCATATACATACTCATCATCATCATACGGGCAACCCAGAAGAAGATGATGTCAAAGCCGGTAACCAATACAGATGTCGGATAGAAGGTATCCAAAAATTCTGTTTTATCCGGCCAGCCTAAGGTTGAGAAAGCCCATAGACCTGATGAGAACCAGGTATCCAAAACATCGGTTTCTCGCGTTAATTCAACGTGTTTACCATAATGTTTATCTGCTGCGGCTTGGGCCTCTTCTTCATTTTCTTCACAGAAAATTTCGCCATCAGGGCCATACCATATCGGCATTTGGTGTCCCCACCAGAGTTGACGAGAAATACACCATGGCTGAATGTTGCGCATCCACTCAAAATAGGTCTTTTCATAAGACTTCGGAACGAATTCCATCTCACCGTTTTCAACAACTTCCATAGCCTTAACCGCTAATTTCGGCGCATCAACAAACCATTGGTCCGTCATTAAAGGCTCAATAACAACCCCTGACCTATCACCATAAGGAATAACCATCGGGTGGTCTTCAATTTTTTCCATCAAGCCAAGTTCTTCCAACTTCTCAATGGTTTTTTGACGAGCGGTTTGCGTATCCATTCCGGGGAAAGGTGTATTCTCATTTAAGGTTGCATCTTCGTTGAGAATATTAATCATCGGCAAATTATGGCGTTTTCCGACTTCAAAGTCGTTAAAGTCATGTGCCGGCGTGATTTTTACTGCACCGGTTCCCTTTTCCGGATCAGCGTGTTCATCTCCAATAATCGGAATCTCACGATTAACAATCGGCAAAATTGCCTTTTTACCAATCAGGTGTTTTAACTTCTCATTTTCTTTAGAAACGGCAACCGCAGTATCACCAAACATGGTTTCGGGACGAGTAGTGGCAATATGAATATATTCTCCCTGTTCTCCTGCAATCGGATATTTGTAATAATACATCTTTCCGACGGTTTCTTTTTGGACAACTTCCAAATCAGATACCGCAGTCATAAACTTAGAATCCCAGTTAACCAGTTTTTTGGCTTTATAAATCAAGCCGTCTTTATACATATTTACAAAAATCTTGCGTACGGCGCGGCTCAAGCCCTCATCCATGGTAAAGCGTTCACGCGACCAATCGCAAGAGGCTCCCAAACGGCGCAACTGTTTGCAAATCGTACCTCCTGATTGTTCCCTCCACTTCCAAACGGTTTCAATGAATTTTTCGCGACCTAAATCATGGCGGGAAATCCCTTCTTTTGCCAAATTTCTTTCAACAACCATTTGGGTGGCAATACCGGCGTGATCAGTTCCCGGTTGCCACAAAACTTTCTTGCCCAACATTCTATTGTAGCGGATTAAAATGTCTTGCAAAGTATCATCCAAAGCATGACCCAAGTGCAAAACACCGGTTACATTCGGGGGCGGAATAACAATTGAGAACGCCTCAGATGAGCTTCTCATATCCGGCTTAAAATCGCCGCTTTCTTCCCAATCGGCATAAATTTTTTCTTCAAACTCTTTAGGGTTATAATTTTTCTCTAACATCTTTTATCCTTAAACTCTAAATTGTGATTGTAATTGTCTGTTTATTAACATTTATTTTTAGTTATGTAAACCGCAAAATGCTCTCAAAAATCAATTTGAGAGCATAAATCTGTTGAGACCGGTTCCGGAAGCCCGTTATGAACCGACCTTTGCCATCACTCGTTCAATTTCTTTTGCTACAACAGCTTCTACAATCGCCGGCAAATTTGCATCAAGCCATGCTTGCGTTTGAGCTGCAACAGCCTCTTTGGCATAAGTTTCAAAATTAACATCCATTTGCTGGGTTACTTGTTTGACAACAGCTTCTCTGACCAATTCGGCAATAGATTGCGAAGAATTTCTTACAGAGGCTGTTTGCAGAACTGTGGTTTCCGGTTCGGGCATTACTTCGGCCTGTGCGTTTTTCTTCTCGGCAAAAAGTTTGGCAAAATTGTTAATGATATTGGCGGAAACATCTGCCGCATCTTGAGAGGCTTCACTAACCTGAGTTTGTTGGGAAACATCACTCAAATCCTGCGACTCTTCAGTTTCATTTATAACTGCTGTTTCTTCAAACTCTGAGGTCGGAGATGCTCCTAAAACGTCATTTGGCAAATTATCTTCTATTGCTTGCGGCTCAGGTTGAGATTCCTGTTCAGAAGTAATCAATTCCTCCTCGTCAACAGAACCTGAAATACTTTCTTTTAATTGTGTAACATCAACATCTGTTACCGTTTGCCCTTCAGGTTCAAAAATCGGTTCAGCATCAACATCTACTTTAGGTAAATCAAAATCTAGCGGCGGAAGGGCGGCTTTTATTTCTTCTTTCTTTTTCTCTTCTTGCTTTTCTTCCTGTGCTTCTAATTCAGCATCAAAGGTTGCTTGATCTTTTATTTCAAAATTCTGCGGAACCTCATTTTCTTTAGGCTCGTTTGTGGGTATGTCTATATTATCGAAAGAAATTTCACTATTGCTTGACAACTCTTCATCTAAGGAAAAAGAATCCTCTGCTACTGCATCTTCAACAGACAAAACCTCTGATGCCAAAGGAGCATGTAAACCCGGCGTAATCTTGCTTTCTGAAGCGTTTTGCTCTTGAGTACTCTCTTGAATTGATGAAGCCAAATTACTTAAATTTAAAATATCATCTTCCGAAATTTCCGGCTCTGCAAAAGTTTCTTTATTCTCTGTGGCAACCGCTTCTTCCGGCTCTTCCCTTATCATAGAGGGGGATAAATTAAAAACTTCATCTTCCGCATCCAACGTTTTTAATTCGTCTTCGGCATCAAGCAAATCATCTACAGATATTTCCTCTTCATTATTTTCCGGTATTTCTAAAGATGGTAACGCTGAAAGAATCTCTTCTGTTTCTTCTTTTGAAGTTAACGCGTCTTCCTTAACGGCTTCCTCTTTCGGCTGCGTTGGCTGTACACCGGTCTGTTGTGCGGCATTGTCTTCCATTAATATACTGCGGATGGAGGATAAAATATCATCCATGGACAGTTCTTGATTAGGTTCTTCAGCCATATTTCACCACCGTAAATCCATCATATTTAGTCAATGGACAATGATAACCATTTGCCCTTGGTTTCTTTATAATATTTTTTAGGATTATAGATGTCAACGCCTAGTTTCAAATCTTCGGCAGTTAATTTTCCCATTGCCATCAAGACATTCATTCCCGATACATAGTAATTACGGCGGGCTTTAACCTCTTCTACATTCGAATTTAATAATTCTTGGTAGGCATCCAATACATCCAAAATCGTACGATTTCCCAGGGCTTCTTCTTTTTGAACACCATCCAAGGCTATTTCATTGGCTTTGACTTGGTCTTTAATAGATTTGATTTTTGCACGGTTGGCTACCATATATTCCCAAGCACTGGTTACATCAGCAACTGCTTGACGCTCAGCTTCCAAGACTTGCTCTTGGGCTTGCCATTTCAAATATTTACTTTGGCGAATCTTCGCCCTTGTTTTCCCTGCCTCATACAAAGGAATCGTCATATTAACCCCTATTTCGGCATTATCAACATCAGGATCCTCATCATACATATCACCACTGGTTTGGGTATTAGACAGACGACCATCCAAACTAACTTGCGGCAACAATTCTCCGGTCTTCGCCGAAACATCATAGATTTTGGCATTCAGTGTTTCTTTGGCGGACTTAATAGCATAGTTGTTTGATTTGGTATAATCTAGCGCCTCTTCAAAAGTTTTTGGTAAAAAGTCATTGATTTTCGGCGAACTTAATTTATCCGGCTTAGATCCAATTATCTTAGTGTAAACTGATTTTGAGGCCTCCAAATCACCTTCTGCGGCAATACGATCCGAACGAGCTTGTGAATAACGCGCCCTTGCTTGAGATACGTCGGTTCTCGTTACTTCACCGACATTAAATCTCTCAACAGTTTCATCCAAACGCTTTTTCAGTAACTTCTCATTATTCTTTTGCAAATCAACAATCGCCTGATTTTGCAATACATCCAAATATGCCGTCGATGCTTCCAAAAATACCGTTTGTTCAACATTGGACAATGTATTTTGTTGCGCACGAACCGTACTGTCTGCCGACTTAACACTATTTACCGTGCTAAAACCACTAAACAAAGGTTGACTGATTGTGGCTGCTATCACCGTTTGGTCATTATCCTGATTTTTGGGCTCAATATTGCTATCCACCGATGCATCCGTGTAGCTGCCGGTTAAGGCTAAGGTCGGACGAAAGCCAGACTTTGCAATTGCAACATTTTCATCAACCGAACGGAGATATGCTCTTTGCGCCTGTAAAGTCGGGTTCGACTCATAAGCTGAGCTCAATGCCTCAAAAATAGTCTCAGCATTGGCAGATGTCGAGATTGCCGTTGCCAATAGCAGCGAGGACCAAAAAGTCTTTTTCATAAATTCACCTCTAAATTTTTACTCTAACATTTTCAGATGATATACACCTTTTTGATATTATTTTGCAACTTTATTTCTTAATAAACTCATAATCTCACTAAAGTTTATTTTAAAATTTACAAAGATATTAACTATATTTCAAACAATTTATCTTATATGTTGGGATAAATTAGTATGTTTTGAACCAAGGGGGAGGAAAAATTGAATAAGAAAGATTCTGCAATTATCAGCGAAATTGATAAAGCCCGCTTAAAATTATCCATTGAACACTACATCAAATACTTTATCGGAAAACGTGTTCGCGAAATTAATAAAGATGAAGCCTTAGAAGCTATTGCTTTGGCCGTACGCGAATTCGCAATGGATAAAATGTATGAAACAATTGCCAGATACAACAAAGTAAACACAAAACGCGTCTATTATCTATCTATTGAGTATCTTATCGGTCGTTCTTTAGAGAATAATTTGCACAATCTTGGTTTGTTTCATGTATTGAAGAATATCAAAATCGACGGTTTTCCTGAAGATTTATCCATTGAAGGGATTTTTGATGCAGAATATGACCCCGCTCTCGGTAACGGTGGTTTGGGTCGATTGGCCGCTTGCTATCTCGACTCTATGGCATCTCTTGGAATCCCTGGATTTGGGTATGGCATAAACTACCAATTCGGATTATTTAAACAAAAATTTGAAAACGGTTATCAGGTTGAACAAGCCGATACTTGGCAAGGTGAAGACTCTCCTTGGCAATTTGCTCGTTTGGACCGCAAAGTTGCCATTCCGATGTATGGAGACGTTGAAACTTTCAAAAACGCTAACGGACAAGAAAGCTATATTTGGATGAATACAAAAACAATGTATGGCGTGCCGTTTGATTTCCCGATTGTCGGATATGACGGAAAGTCCGTTAACTATTTGCGTTTATTCTCAGCTAAAACCGATGATGAATTGGATATTAATATCTTTAATGAAGGCGGTTATATTGATGCCGTGCGGGATAAAATCGAAACCGAAACCGTGTCAAAAGTACTCTATCCTTCGGACGCCGTCGAATCGGGCAAGGAATTGCGCTTAAAACAACAATATTTCTTCGTTTCTTGCGCAATCCAAGATATTATCCGCCGCTTCTTGGAAAAGAGCAATGATTTTAGCGAAATGCCTAACCAAGTTTGCATTCAACTAAACGATACTCACCCCTCTCTCGCTATTCCTGAAATGATGCGTTTGCTCATGGATGTTCACGGGCAAGATTGGGATGATGCTTGGGATATTACTACTAAAATATTTGCCTACACGAACCATACCTTGTTGCCTGAGGCTTTGGAAACTTGGCCGGCTCGCTTAATGGGTAAGTTATTACCTCGCCATTTGCAAATTATTTACGAAATCAATCGTCGTTTTATTAACTTTGCAAAAAGTAAATTCGGTGATGATACCGCTAAACTTTCAAAAGTTACGATTGTTTCAGGCGACGGCGATAATCAAGTTATCCGTATGGCTAACTTGTCAATTGTTGGGTCTTTCTCGGTTAACGGCGTGGCAAAACTCCACTCCGAACTGATTAAAAACTCTTTGGTTCCTGAGTTCTATGAATTATGGCCGGAGAAATTTATCAACGTTACTAACGGTATTACGCCAAGACGTTGGTTACTCCATGCTAACACCGCTTTGTCTGACCTGATTACATCTAAAATCGGCGAAGATTGGATTACCAATTTGGACTTGCTGGAAGGCTTAAAAGACTATGTTGATGACAAAACCTTTGTGAAAAAATTCAGTGAAGTTAAACGGAGCAATAAAGCCCGTTTAGCACAAAAGATTTTTGATGCAACAGGTGTGATTGTTGACCCGAACAGTATGTTTATTGTTCATGCTAAGCGTATCCACGAGTATAAACGTCAACTCATGACCATCTTACACGTGATTGGCGAGTATCTGGCAATTATTAAAGACGGTGTTAAACCGGTTGCTTCCAAAACTTACATCTTTGCCGGTAAAGCGGCTCCGTCTTATAACTTTGCAAAACTCATCATTAAGCTCATTAACAATGTAGCCAGCGTTATTAATGCAGACCCAAGAGCAAATAGTTTACTCAAGGTTGTCTTTATTCCTGACTATAAAGTTTCTTTGGCGGAGGTGCTAATTCCCGGTGCTGATGTCAGCATTCAATCTTCTACCGCCGGCTTTGAGGCGTCAGGAACAGGTAACATGAAATTTGCTTTGAACGGTGCTTTGACTGTTGGGACATTTGATGGCGCAAATATCGAAATCAGAGAAGCTGTCGGAGAGGATAATTTCTATCTCTTCGGTTTGCGTGATGAGCAAATTAAAGAAATGAGACGCAATAATGCTTATAATCCAAGACAATATTATGAGAATTCTGACTACATTAAACGTATTATGAATGCCGTCAATTCAAATATGTTCTGCGAAAAAGATTATGTCTTGCTCTTTAAGCTGATTTACGAAGAATTGCTTAATCGTGATTACTTCTTTGTCTTGGCTGATTTGGAAGCCTTTACGCAAACCATTCATGAGGCTGAAAAAGACTATTTGGATAAAGAAAAATGGGCTAAAAAAGCTATTATCAATGTCGCCAATATCGGTTATTTCTCAAGCGACAGAGCGGTATTGGAATATGCTGATAAAATTTGGAATGTTAAGCCGGTTTAAGCCTTATTCTTCTTTAATAAAAAGCCTCTCTTTTGAGAGGCTTTTGTTTTGAGATTTTAAATAGCTGTAATTATGAACGACCGCCGCCTTGATTATAATTTGGTCGTGGTTGGCGGGTATTATTTTGTTGGTTGTTATTACCATCTCGTTGATGCGAGTTCGTTTGCTCATTGCTATAATCATGGCGAGGTCTTCCAAGATAAGGAACACGCAAGCCCGGAACATAGTGGTCTTTCTCCAAGTTTTCACTCATTTGACGAAGTTTCGCTGATTCATCATCAATCATATCTTTAGTTACGTCATAACTCTTAGCATCTTTATCATCTTTCCGACGTCTAGCAAACTCTTCTTCCATTTCCTTAACTGCGGCTTTGCTATGTTTGTCAGACAAGACATCATACATTGCCTTCATGTAATCCTTAGGCATCTCACGAACACTCATGTCGGCATCAAACGCAACACCACTTTGTTGTAATTTACTAACAAAGGCTTGTCTGTCTTCTTCTGACATCATCCGCAACATATCACCCATATTGCCTTGGTTGGCTTGTTCATAGAGGCCGTATATTTCTTGGATAGCTCGAGAGGCTCCTATTACTTTGTCTGCCTCTTTGCCTGAAATAGCATCTTGCAAAGCCGGTTTAAGCACATCATCAAAATTATCCTTAAACGGCTGGAAGAAATATTCACCCTTCAACTCAGCAATTTTTGTAGCTTGGCGCGCTTTAGGGTCCCCATTAGTGTTTTGTTCCATCTGCAGAGCCAAACGATATTTAAATTCGGCAAAATCTTTTTCACTCAGGGCTCCTGATGCTGCCTCTATCATTTTCTTCGCCTGATGTTCATGAATACTAATTCCCCGCGGAATAACACCCGCTTTAGCACAAGCGGTGCGGAAGACCCCCGTATCATCTTCACTCAAACCGACAGGAAAGCGAATATACTTTTTGCCCTGGCTTTTTTGAAGCGCAACTACTTTATCGGCTACTTCATCGGTTACCTTGCCGCCTTTAGGCATTGCATAACCAACTTTAATACCACCCTTACCATCCGGTTTAATCATAATACGGTAAGAATAGGTCTCATTAATATTACCGTTTTTATCACGCTTACCATCGAGCTTATAGTTATCTTTATTACGGTTGGGATAAACACTAAATACCGTCCAACCTCTGAGGGTTACAAAATCTCGCACTCGACCGCGCTCAGTTACAAAATAGCTCTCACCTTTTACTTTACCTTTGCCTTTTTGTAGCCATTTGTGCATATCTTCTATGGCTTTACCATAGCCTTCTTTCTTTTTCTCTTTATCTTTGGCTTTTTCAGGCTCCAATTCATCGGAATCTCCTACCCAATGGTCTTGGGTGGCGTCAGCGACGACGCCAGGAATTTCATCTTCCCCATCAATGGTGTTTTCGGCTCTTGGTTTTTCTCTTTGCTCTTCATACGGACGAGGATCCGGATTGGGGCGATTAGCTTCTTCTTCGGCACGAGCGGCTTGAGCTTTTTCAAAAGTCTCTTTTAAGTTTGGATCTATATTTGGCGGAAGTTCAAAATCCTTAATGCCTCGCATATAAAGGAAATAGAGCAGCTCCTTCATCTGATCTTCGGAAATCGGTCTATCAGGAAACGTAATCTTGCCATCACGAATGGCAAAAAACACCGGTGAGCCTTCCATTTGTTTTTGAATAGCCAGTCCTAATTCGCCTTTATCGGACTGGATAATCATACTGGAGGTACCGTCTTTCGCCTCTCCGCTATCTTCTGCTTTGGCTTGTTGTTGAATAGTATATAATTTGGCATAGAGCTCTGGATTGCTCTCATAATACTCTTGTTGCTTACTTGCAGCATCTCGACTTTTTGTAAGAGCATCATGAGTTTTTTGGTGTTCTTTTTGATTGTCAATTAATTGACGTTTAATATCATCTTGTTCTTGTTTGAGCTTAGCTTCGCTCTCTTTTATAAATTCAGCTAAATTATGGTCGAGTAAATCTTTCATTCGCTCAAATTCAGCTTCATCTTGCTTTTTTAAGTCATGAGAAATTGAGGCAAAATATTCTTGAGGATTACTGGCTAATAATTCAGTTAAATGTTTATTGGAATCAAACCTATCAGACTGAATTTGCTTATTTTCTTCAAATTTTTCTCTGGCTTCATCAATCTTGCGCTGAAACTCTTTAACCTTACGTTCTAAAGCTCTTTCAATTTGAATATTGCTGTATGAGGTTTCAAAATCACCCGGATTTTCTGCATCGGGTGAATTAAAGTTACTAAAGAGTATGCTTCTGTCTGCCATAAGTTTATTCCTCAAAATATGTCTCTTTGTTTTAATAGTAGCACAATTTCATAAAATAGCAATAAAATTTGACAAAATTTTTGTTAAAAAATTATTAAAATTCCTATTTATTTTCATTTTTTCTGGTTTTATGGACAAATAAAACCCCGCCTTTTCGCTCATCTTTTAGAGCTAGATTTGTGGGCGGGGTTTATTTGTTAGCGGTCTCGTTGCTTATTTTTTCAAGACAACAACGCCCGGAAGTTCTTTGCCTTCCATCCATTCAAGGAAAGCACCGCCGGCTGTTGAGATATATGAAAACTTATTGGCAACGCCTGCATTTTCCAAAGCAGAAACGGTATCACCACCACCGGCAACCGTCATCAAACGGCCTTCTGCGGTTAAAGCGGCAGCACGTTGCGCAACGGCATTGGTGGCATGGTCAAACGGAACCAATTCAAATACGCCGAGAGGTCCGTTCCATACCAAAGTTTTGCATTCTTCCAATTTTTGGTTAATGGCGGCAATGGTTTTTTCACCGACATCCATCAAGCTCCAACCTTCTGCCGGAATATGTTCCAAATCAACGGTTTTATGCTCAGCATTGGCTTTGAATTCTTTGGAGACAACAACATCTTGCGGCAAAATGATTTCGCAATTGTTGGCTTTTGCTGTTGCCATAATTTCTTTGGCTGTGTCAATCATATCCATTTGTACCAAAGAGTTGGCTTCGTTTACGGTATCAATTCCGCTAGCTTTCATAAAGGTATGAGCCATACCACCCGAAATAACCAATTTATCAACCTTTTTAACCAAATTGTTCAACAAATCCAATTTAGTGGAAACTTTAGAACCACCGACAACCGCCATTAACGGACGTTGCGGATTGTTCAAACCATTGGTTAGGGCTTTAACTTCTTCTTCCATCAACAAGCCCATTGCTGCCGGACGCAATTTAGCCGCGGCAACCATGGAGGCATGAGCACGGTGTGCGGTTGAGAAAGCATCAGAAACATAAATATCTGCCGGTTTTACCAATTCAGCAGCAAAGGCTTCATCGCCTTTCTTTTCTTCGTTATAGAAACGGAGGTTTTCAAGCAACAAAACTTCATCAGCTTTCATATTTTTGATAGCGGATTCTACTTTTTCGCCAATGCAGTCATCAACAAAGACAACCTTGTATCCAAGAGCTTTTTCCAATTCAGGTGCGACATGGCTCAAAGAGTTTTTCATATCGCCTTTGCCTTCCGGACGACCAAAGTGAGAAACAACAACAACTTTAGCACCTTTGCCCATCAAGGTTTTAATGGTTGGAACCGTACGGTCAATACGAGCGGTGTTGGTAACGTGAAAATTTTCATCCATCGGAACGTTTAAGTCCGCACGCAACATTACGACTTTGCCGTTCAAGTCGCCTAAATCTTTAATTGTTTTATATTCCATTGTGTTTTCCTTAACTAAAAAAACAAAACCCCCTTGAGGTGCAAGAGGGTTTGTTATGCTTTAAATTAGCCGTTTACTTTGGCCATGTGGGCTACGAGGTCAAGAACCTTGTTTGAATAACCCCATTCGTTATCATACCAGCTAACAACTTTAACAAAAGTCGGAGTCAATTGAATACCGGCTTTAGCATCAAAGATAGAGGTACGAGAATCGCCCAAGAAGTCAGCAGAAACAACTTGGTCTTCGGTGTAACCCAAAATACCTTTCAATTCGCCTTCAGATGCTTTTTTCATAGCGGCGCAAATTTCTTCATAGGTAGCGGCTTTTTTCAAGTTTGCTGTCAAGTCAACAACAGAAACATCCAAAGTCGGAACGCGGAAAGACATACCGGTCAATTTACCGTTCAAAGCAGGGATTACTTTACCAACAGCTTTAGCAGCACCGGTTGAAGACGGAATGATATTGCCGGAAGCGGCACGACCGCCTCTCCAGTCTTTCATAGACGGACCATCAACGGTTTTTTGAGTAGCAGTGGTAGAGTGAACGGTGGTCATCAAACCATCTTCAATACCGAAAGCATCGTTCAAAACTTTGGCAATCGGAGCCAAGCAGTTGGTGGTGCAAGATGCGTTAGAAACAAATTGTGTTCCTTTTACATAAGAATCGGTGTTAACACCGCAAACAAACATCGGAGTGTCGTCTTTTGACGGAGCAGACATTACAACATATTTAGCACCGGCAGCAATGTGGCCTTGAGCTTTTTCTTTTGTGAGGAACAAACCGGTAGATTCTACAACATATTCAGCGCCGACTTCATCCCATTTGAGGTTTGCAGGGTCTTTTTCAGCGGTTACGCGGATGGCTTTACCGTTTACAACCAATTTGCCGTCTTTTACTTCAATAGAACCTTTGAATTGGCCATGCATGGTGTCATAACGCAGCATATATGCCATATATTCAACATCAATCAAGTCATTGATACCAACGATTTCGATATCATTTCTTTCTTGTGCAGCACGGAAAACCAAACGGCCAATACGACCAAATCCGTTAATACCGACGCGAATTGTCATGTTATTATCCTTCCTTTTTTAAGTTGAGTGCAGAGAGGTCTGCACCTTATTGAGTTATTTAATTCGGGCATAATGTACCACTTAATGGATTTTTTTCAAGATATTTTTCAAATTGTGAATATTAATAAAAAAACATTTTTTAAAAATTTTTAAAAAATTTTAAATTTTGTCTATTGCAGAGCTATCAAAAATGTGCTAGTATAAGAATTGAAAAATTACTATTTTAGGTATTATTAAAAAATTTCGTTGTTTGAAGAGTTTTCTCATCAGATAGTATGCGAAGTATTTTGATGATACCTATTTTTTTTATCTTTTTGGCTATTGTGCTTTTAATTTTAACAGCGGTTAAAATTGATAGTCAAAAAGCGTCAATTTATTTTCGTCATACCTGTTATCAGCACCTGGTGAGACGACTTACCCATTTAAAACTTAAACAAAATGGAAACTTCAAAAAACAAAAAAAATGAGAGAGTTAACCGCGTTAATAACAGAGTAGCATTCTCAAACGGCGATGAACGCCGTCCGGAATATGCAATTTTGTTGCCGAACGGACACAGCGTCTTGTGCCGTGCGGGCGCAAATATGGGCTTAACCGCCCTGATTTCCCGTCGTGAGGCGGAGCGCAAGGGCGTGAATTATTTACGCCCGCTGAAATGGGCGTACACTGACCTTTTCGTTTATCCGAACAATGAAGTTCGGGACGAAAAAGGTAAGTTCCTCGGAACTTACCTTGGGCAGGATCAAGACGACTTTAGTCGTCCGTTCATTCCCACCCCCAGCTTCGGGGGAGCAATGCACGATATCTTCGTCCAGATGGACGGAGGGATATATCGCCTCAATTGCTTCGGAGAAAAAGAACACATTAATGCAGAAACCTTAGTAATAAGGAGAATGCATTGGGGTTCTTACGAACGCCTTGCCTCCAAAGGCGAGGGAGAAAATGATGGCGAAAGAGTGGAAAATATAATCAACTCTTTGGCAGCGTTTTCTCCGGTGGCGCTGCACGCAGCCTTGCAGCTACAGCAGACACGCCAGTTTAATCCTCCGACACCGGAGGAGCTGGAGAAAAAAGCGCAAAAAAAGCGTTCACAGAGATGTCATAGGCTTGCCTATGACTATCTTCTCCAGTTATCGGACAATTGTCCGGTGGCTGAAGACTGTGACAGTCTTTGGTTCCGTCTGTCAGAGATGACAGATGAACAGCTCGATCGCTTCGAAAGAGGCGAAATGAGCAAAGAGGAGCTCAATTGGGCTCCTAAGGAAGGCTGGTCTGCTTTTGTTGACACCCCATTAGTGGGTGTTGGGGAAGGAACATCTTTGTTCCCGAACCCCAAGAAGCGGAAATTCCGTCGTCAAAGAACGGCGGAGGAAGAAGCTGCTGCAATCGCGGCTGCGAGAGCTGCTTTTGCAGAAGACGAACCGGAGGAAACTCCGGAGGCTCCGGCTGAATAACTCTCTAAAATAAGAGCGAGGTGTCCGTATGGCACCTCGCTTTTTTTTGTTATTCGGCTTTTTTGAGCATGACCTCGGGGGCTTCGATACCCAGCAAATACAGCAACAAGGTTAAGACATCTCTGACCAATTTGGCTAACTGCAGACGAGAAGATGCCAGCTCCTGACTTTCGGCCGACATAATCGGCGATGTATTATAAAATGAGCTGAAAGTTTGCGCCAAGGTATAAGCATAATCCGAAATTATGCTGGGTTCTTTGGCTTCTTGCGTGCGCATGATGATATTGCTCAGTTGCATGAGTTTGAGCGCCAAATCACGCTCCTCGGCATTGGAGATGATTACTTTGCCTGGTTTTATATCGCCTGCTTTGCGCAAAATTGAGTTAATGCGGGCAATGGCATATTGGATATAAGGTCCGGTTTTGCCGTCAAACTTGGCAAAGTCATCAACCTCAAACACATAGCCGGAGGCAATATTATTCTTTAAGTCTTGATATTTAATCGCACCAATGGCAATTTGCGAAACCAGTTTTTCAATCTCTTTTTCGCCATAACCTTCTACCTCTCCGGCTTGAGGCATAGATTCACGAACTTTATCTTTGGAGAGTTTGAGCAAATCTTCCAAATTCATCACACCGCCGTCACGGGTTTTGAAAGGTTTGCCATCAGGTCCGTTGACCGTACCAAAGCCAATGTGGCGCAAAGTCACATTCGGTGCAATACCTAATTTTTCGGCAACTTCAAAAACTTGCTCAAAGTGCAAAGACTGACGCTTGTCAACCACATAGATAATTTCTTGAGCTTTTAAGTCATCAACACGCATTTTGATGGTGGCAATATCGGTTACCTGATAAGCATAGCCGCCATCGCTTTTGACCAAGATGACCGGAGGTTTGGGCTTGTTGGTCTCTTCCAAACGGATAATGGTGGCACCGTCATCGACCTCAGACACTCCTTTTTGGGCTGCAAGTTTTACGATTTCGGCACAAGTTTCGTGGGCATCAGACTCACCTAACCACAAATCAAAATGAGCTTGAAGTTCATCATAGTTTTTCTTAACCGCATCAACCGAAACTTTACGTAAGTGTTGCCATGCTTTGCGATATTCGGGATTACCGTTTTGCAAGTCAGCCGTAATGAGGCGAGCGGTTTCTTTGGCCGTCTCATCTTCTTTGCAACGAATGTTGGCTTTTTTGTAAAAAGCGGAGATGTCGTTAATATCGTAGCTTTCGGTTTTGGATAAATCACCGTCTTGTTTGATGATTTCGGCCAAAATCATGCCCATCGGGGTTCCCCAATCGCCAAAGTGGACATCGGAAATCACCTCGTTGCCGGCAAAAATTTCAATTCGACGGATGGATTCGCCTATGGCTGCCGAACGCAAGTGTCCGACGTGCAGAGCTTTGGCAACGTTCGGACCGCCTGAATCCAAAACAATTTTATGCGGGTTAGCAACCTTTTCGCAGCCAAAGCGCTCATCTTCGCTCATCGCATCCAATACTTTGGCAATTAAGCTATTATTGATACTCAGGTTCAAAAAACCAGGGCCATCAACCGAAATTTTACTAAAGTCAGGGTTTTCTTGCAGTTTAGCGGCAATTTGGGTGGCAATTTCACGAGGATTCTTCTTCTCGGACTTGGCTAGTGCCAATGCCCCGTTACACTGAAAATCACTTAAATCGGGACGGTCTGATACCTTAACAACCGCATATTGCGGATTGAGTTGCAAAGAATTAAAAACTTCGGCTAATTTGGCGTTGATTATCTTTTCTAGCGATAGGCTCATCTTCTCTTCCATTCATTAACTATTTTACACATTTAAAATAAATATGGGTCGGCAAAAACAAACGACAGGTAAATTGCGTTTGCTTAACCGGAACGGCATGGGTGCCGGTCTTGTGTTTGATACATTCCTCATCGGCCATCTTTTTAACCTCTTCATAATTTGTGGTCAAGATGTTATAGCAAATGGCCGGCTCTTCAGGTGTTGATTCCCCAACATAGAGTTTTGTCATATCTTTTTCGCCGGCGTTGCGGCGTCTGTCCACAAACGGGTCAAGCAAGGTACAACTGCTCAACAGCCCTGCTAATATTAAAAGATTCAGAATTTTTACCCTAGACAATTTTTAAAACTCCATTACATTTATGCTAACTGGTTTATACTTATATATGAAGAAGATTAAAATGGAAAGTCAAAATAAATATCTTGGTGATGATAAATTCAAAAAATTTTTAGAGCACTATAACTGCCCTACACCGTTTGAAATCGTTAAACTGCGTTTTATCGGCTCTATTTGCTCCCCAAATCTGGAGCTCAGACCAACAGATGTTATCTCATCTTTTTGGGAACAAGGCAAGGCCCCTCGCTTGGAGACAAAAGACGAAGCTGATTTGTTTTTCAAATTCTTTATGGGATTGTGGGATGAGATGTTCCAACTCATTACCCAAAATAAAGTCAAACTCTCACCTGTGGGAAGCAAGCTCACCTCAAAAGAAGGGATTAAAGCCCTTTGCGCCATACGTTATTCGGAAATTGAGGCCGGCTTTGTAGAGGGATTTTGGGGCGGAAAAGAAGATTTGAAACTACAAGCCTACTTGGCTGAGATTATTGATTCACTTTCAGAAATGGCAAGTGTTTACAATACCTTAGCTAAAAAGCTTGACAAATCCGAAAATATCGCCGAAATTTCTAAACATCTGGTCTATACCGATACAATGGTCGAAAAAGCCATTGCCTTTATTATCGAAAATTCGGTGCTGCCCAGAATTGAAACTCTGAAAAGAGTGGTGCATTAACAACATAAGGACGATATCATGGACTTTATGGAAGGGTTACTGACCCGTCGCTCGGTTCGTCAATATGATACGAGCAAAAAAATCTCAAAAGAAACCATTCGCGAAATCATTAAAGCGGCGCAATATTCTCCCACCGCGCATAACAAACAGCCGTGGGAATTTTTGGTGATTGAAGATAAAGAATTTTTAGCCAACCTTCGCCATATTCAACGCTGGACATCCTTTGCTAAAGATGCTTCCTGCGTGGTTATTGTTTGCGGAGATACCGAAAAATCCTTTAGCCGCCACAAAGATGATGAAACTTGGACTTTTATTGATGTGGACTGCGCTATTGCCACACAAAGTCTGCTTTTGGCCGCTTGGGCAAAAGGAATCGGAACTTGCTATTGCGGTGCCGCTCCTATGCAAAAAGTGGTTGATACCTTAAAAGAACATTTGCATTTGCCAGATAACATCAGACCTTTTGCTATTGTGCCAATGGGATATCCTTTGGAAACCCCTAAACAACCAGATGACCGCTACAGGCCTGAAAAAATTCACTGGGGAACTTGGGAAAGCACCGATAGTTCGGCAGAAACTGCCGCCGAATAAACAATAAAAAAAGCCTCTTTGCAGAGGCTTTTTTTAATCCTTTTGGGCACTAAAGGTAAGCAACACATATTTAGCCAAAGCCGAGGGCTGAGTTACGACAATCCGAAACATTTGTTTTTCACCGGCACTCAGTTCTGCAATCGGAGCTTTATCATCTACGGCTTGAAGCAGGTTGGTGTCCTTATCCATAATTTCAACATGAATTAACGGCATTTCTATTTTTTGCGGCGTCGTATTCACAATATAGCCTTTAATCTCAAGTTTGCGGACATAATCTTCTTCATACTCGTTACGGATAATATTCTGAAATTCCAATCCCTCGCCCACAACTCGCGATTCAGCCCCTAATGCCGAATAAATTTTTTCAGCTTGCGGAAATACTCTGACAACCTCATAGCGAACGGCAAACAAACACAATGCGATAATTGCCACAATGAGCAGGAGATAATATTTTAACGTCCCCGGCCTGTCCAACCCCATGGAATGTTTCAATTTTATCCATAACTTTTCGTGAAACGGGCGCGCTTGCTCTTGCTGAAACAAATCTTGCGTTTGAGTAGATAAACGTGCAAAAATATCTTGCATTTCGGTATTCGCAGGTGTTTGCTCAACCGACTCGCTCTCCGGCGTGGGATTATCTTCAGTTTTTTGCGTTTCTTCTTCCGGCTGGGGAGATTGTGTTTCTTTGGGTTCGGCAATGGTTTTGACTTGCTCTTCTTGCAAGTCTTCCCTCGTGCACCGCCAAATTTTTCCACATTTGGCACAGCGCATTTTTATTCCCTTTTCAGGAATTAAGTCAGGCTCTATCTCATAGCCGGTATTGCATTGCGGACAATATAAAAGCATTTTTTACCTCTTGAAAAACACTATAACTGAAAAACCGTTTAATCAAAGTAAAAAAATCGTTTTATTAAATAGAATATTGCTGTATCTTAGGAGAAATTGTCAAAGGAGCATGTGAAGTGAAAAATTCCAACTACCCAGACTGCATTATCGAAATGCAAAATGTCGGTATCAGATATGGTCAAGGTGCTGAAGTGTTGAGTGATATTAAACTCTCGCTCAAAAGAGGCTCTTTCCACTTTTTGACAGGAAAAAGCGGTGCCGGAAAAACATCTTTACTCAGTATGATGTACTTGGCGCAAAAACCAAGCAGAGGAATCGTCAGCGTGTTTGGCAAAAACGTGAACTTTACCAACCGCGACGCTCTCGCCATGCTCAGGCGCAAAATCGGTGTTGTGTTTCAAGACTTCCGTTTACTCGACCACTTGTCCGCCTTTGATAATGTCGCTCTGCCTTTGCGTGTGTGCGGTATGGATGAAAGAGAAGTCAAAAAACGGGTTACCGAACTTTTGCAATGGGTGGAACTTGAAAAACATATTAATGCTCCGACCTCTACTTTATCGGGCGGTGAAAAACAACGCGTCGCCATTGCCAGAGCCGTCATTAACCGTCCCGAATTGCTCCTTGCCGATGAGCCGACCGGTAACGTTGATAATGATAT
Source organism: uncultured Pseudomonadota bacterium (assembly GCA_949295995.1). Classification (GTDB taxonomy): domain Bacteria; phylum Pseudomonadota; class Alphaproteobacteria; order RF32; family CAG-239; genus Scatocola. The sequence continues at coordinate 22,531 of CASFNK010000026.1, read as the reverse complement.
TGCCGCAAAATTAATGAAACTCTTTGTCGAACTCAACAAACTCGGAACAACCGTCGTCATCGCTACGCATAGTGATAAGCTCATTACCGATTTTGCTTATCCGCGCTTGCACTTACAAAACAAAACTTTGAGAATCTATCGTCCTATTGATATACTTAATGCCGGAGGAGCTCATGGTATATAAGACAATAACAACCAGAAAAAAAGAACTCCCTCTGCAAGATGACAGCTCTAATCTCTTCTTGCAAGTTATGATTTCTATTGCCGTCTTCTTATTTGGCGTTACCTTGGCCGGTGTTTTATCCATCAACTCTATGTTGGCTACTTGGAATAACAGCATTTTGGGCTCTTTGACCGTACAGGTAATGCCCGTTAATGATGTTAATGAAGAAAAAGCAAGAGCTGAAATCTTAGCTCAACAAGAAAAAGCCGTCGAACTTTTGCAAGCAAAAAATGAAGTTGAAAAAGTTACTCCTTTGAATAACGAACAACTCCAAAAGCTCATTCAACCTTGGCTCGGAGACGGAATTGATGTCAAAGATTTGCCTATGCCACGTTTGATTGATGTCAAACTCAAAAAAGGTGTTGAGGTGGACTTTATGAAATGGGCGGAAGAACTGGCTCAAGCCGCTCCTCTTGCCTCTTTGGATAACCACAAACTCTGGCTCAATAAGCTCATTAAATTTGCCGATGGCTTAAAATTATTGGCTTTGACCGTATTGGTGTTGGTAGTCCTCATTACCTCTGGGGCAATATTTTACTGCACGCAAACCAGTTTGGGGCTTCACAAGTATATTATTGAAATTCTCCATCTCATGGGGGCCAAAGATACATACGTCGCTCAGCAATATGCTAAACGTACGGCTTGGCTCGGCTTGGTCGGCGGAATCTATGGTCTAATCTTGGCTATCCCGACTATTTTTATTATTGCAAATCTCGCTCGCCAAATTGAAGGCGGTATTATCAGCGAGGCGAGACTCTCCGCCGCTGACTGGAGCGTCATTTTCAGTTTGCCGGTTCTCTCAATGGTGATTGCCATGATTACCGCTTATTACACAGTTAAGAAAACTTTAGAGAAATTTATGTAGATTGTGGGGATGATGAAAAAAAAATTTATATTCATAGCACTTGTAATCTTCGCTTTGGTTTGGAGTATCGGCTTTGTCTGGTTTAGCTATGCTATTTATCATTTCAAAACCGATAATAACAGCAAAACTGACGCAATTGTCGTTTTAACCGGCGGGAAAAATCGTATCAGCGAGGCGGTTAAACTCCTAAACCAAGGATTAGGAGATAAACTCCTGATTTCCGGTGTGGCTGAAAAAACATCCTTGCGGGATTTGAAAAAAAGAGGTGATATCGTCCTTAATAACGAAAGTGATATTACCCTTGAAAAGCGCTCTTCCAATACTGTGGAAAATGCCATTGAGGCCATCGAATGGGTCAAAAAAAATCATATTTCTTCCATTCGTTTGGTAACGTCTAACTACCATATTTTACGTAGCCAACAGGAATTCAGAGCCTTGGATAAAAATTTAAAAATTATTCTCCATCCCGTCTATTCTGAAAATGTTTCCAGTCAATGGTGGAAAAATGAGGGCAGTTTTTTCTTAATCGCTTCAGAATACAATAAGTTTTTGGTTGTTTGGCTCAGAAGCCATATCTTGGGCTCTTATGATTTTTAATGAGGTTGGTCATGCTTTATATTCGCTCTTTGATTTTTAATATTATTTGCTATTCCACTTTGGCTGTGGGCTGTCTGTTGACATCTATTATCGGCATTTTTAATCGCAAAATCACTATTGTTATGTGGAATTACATTATTCTTCCGTTCTTATTGGTAATGCTCAAATATATTGCCGGTATTGAAATTGAAATCAGGGGCAAACAATTTATTCGCCAAGACGGCGTTCTCTATGCAGGCAAGCACGAATCGGCTCTGGAGACTTATTTTCTGTCGGCTTACATCAAAAAATTGGTCTTTGTTTTGAAAAAAGAGCTTACATACGTCCCGTTGTTTGGTTGGGCGCAATATTTTTACGGTATGATTCCCGTTGACCGCTCTGCCGGCGGTGCCGCTATGAAAAACCTCTTAAAACAGGCAAAAGACAGAATATCTAAAGGGCGTCCGATTATCATTTTCCCTGAGGGAACCAGAGTTCAACCGGGAACTGTAAAAGGATATAAACCAGGCTTGTTATTCATTGCGCAAAACCTTAATGTCCCCGTTATTCCTGTGGCTCTCAATACCGGCTTATTCTGGCAGAAAAATTCATTCCTTCGCCACAAAGGGAAAGTAATTATTGAATTTATGGAGCCTATGCCGCAAATTGCCGATAAAAAAGAATTTATGGACGAATTGCAAAATCGTATTGAAAAAAAATGTTACGAACTTAATATGGAAACCATCAAAAACTATCCGGCTGTTGAGCACTTGTTGGTAAAGGAACCATAATGATTAAAAATTTGGCAAAATCTTATGAAAACTTTTTGCAGCGTTTTCTGTTAATCATCGGGTCCGGTGTTCTGGCATTTGCTTTGTGTCTCACTTCCGTTTGGCTGGTTTTAGAGAGAAATCAAGCCATTGCCGCTATTAAAGAAGAAATTGTTAAATTGGAAAACTCTCTCTTGGCAATGGGATATGATATTGCATACGATAATTTAAGTTTTAGTCATCTCTCTCCTTGGCAGATGTTACGAATCGAAAATTTGCGCATTTATTCTTTGGATATAAACCATTATGCTCAATGGGAATGTGAGGAATTTGCCGTTAGTTCGGATATTTTTAATACCAGAAAAATTCGTTTCCATTTCAGCCAAAAGCAAAATTTGCAAATCGGAACCCAAAAATGGGAGGTTAGTGTTCCTAACAGTTTGGCGGAGCTTACTCTCTCAAAGCAAAATCAGATTCAAGAAGCAACTCTTCAGGCTGCGGATATTGTAATTGAAAAATTAGCTGATATCGGTAGTTTGAAATTTGCTCTGCGAAGAGGTAACGGACATCAGATTAATGAAAAATCTCCTTTTATGGAAACTCTGTTTGAGCTCAAAGACGTTCACATTGACGACTATACCGCTTGGCCGATGAACAAACATATTGACCACGTTTACCTTAACGCTAATGTTATCGGGGAAATTGAAGAACAAAATATTTTTAGCGAATCTTTATATAACTGGATTGAAAAAGAAGGCTTTATTGATATTCAAAAACTCATTATCAATTGGAAACCTCTGGTTATGGTTGCTAAAGGAGATTTGTTCTTTAATGAACATTTAGTTCCTGATGTAACGCTTAATACCTCTTCCATGGCTCTGACCGATACCTTGGAAAATATGAACCAAAACGGTTGGCTGGAAGATAAAGGTGTATTTGTGGTTAAAATTTTGCTCAATAACAAGTCCTTTAAGAAAAACACTACTGACCAATATTTTACCGTAACCACACCTATTAAACTCAACAACAAACAAATTTTGGTGGAGAATATTCCGGTTTGGGAAAGTAAAAAAGACACCTCACAACCGGCACAAAAATAAAGTAAAGATAGGCTTTATTGTCCTTGGTAGGTTAAGAAAATAACTTTGGCTAAGCCGTAAATACGCTCTTCCAAAAATTGATACTGCGGCGGAATATCTAACGTTTCAGACTTTTCAACTTCTACTAAACATAATGTTTGCGGGACGAGCCAATTTTGCTTGGCTAAGCTCACAAGAGCCGGCGCACTCAAGTTTTTGTTATAGGGGGCATCCATAAAGAGTAAATTATATTGCCTTGGAGCTTGCGGTAGGGAGAGTGCATTTTGGTGATAGATTTTGATTTTGTCTTGTTCTTTAGCAAACAGCGCAACATTTTTTTCCAGACTTTTGGTATCTATATCCACCAAGCCGATTGCGGCACAACCTCTTGAAAGAGCTTCCAGCCCAAAGGCTCCGGTTCCGGCAAAAACATCCAGTAAGCAATATTCATTCCACGGCAAGGAGAGTTTGGAATTGAGGATATTAAACAAGGCTTCTCTGGCTCGGTCTGACGTGGGACGAACCTTATCGCTTTGCGGTGAAAAAAGTTTTTTCCCGCGGTAAGAACCCGCGATAATTCTCATAATTGAAATTTGCTCCCAAGTTGCTCTTTTAGGACTTTGCCCGAAACTTCTCTGACTTCGCCTTTTTTCAAGTTGCCTAATTGGAATGGACCATAAGAAAGGCGAATAAGGCGCGCAACTTCCAAGTCTATGGATTTCATTAATTTACGAATTTCACGATTTTTGCCTTCGTTTAAGGTAACACTCAGCCAAGCATTGCTCCCTTGCTCGCTTTCCAAAACAATTTTTACCGGTCCGTAATTGATACCGTCAATAGTTACACCTTCTTCTAACTTTGCCAGTTTTTTAACATCAACCTTACCGTGAACCTTTACTTTATAACGGCGGCTCCAGCCATTTTGCGGCAGCTCTAACTTGCGGGATAATTCGCCATTATTGGTCAGAAGCAGCAAGCCTTCCGAATTTAAATCCAATCTTCCGACCGAAATAACACGCGGTAAACCTGCCGGCAGATTATCAAACACCGTCGGGCGATTGGAGGTATCTTTATGCGTGGTCAGCAAGCCCACGGGTTTATAATAGAGCCACAGACGCGTCCCCTCAACGGCCGGTAATTTTTCACCATCGAGCAAGATTTTTTCCGTCCCCTCTACATTAAATACCGGAGAGGTAATTACTTCACCGTTAACGGTTACGCGTTGCTGGCGAATAAATTCCTCCGCCTCTCTTCTGGAGCAAACGCCTGAACGTGCCATAAATTTTGCAATTCTTTCACTCATGTTAACTTTTCCTTTTTTCTTTTTTGTTAGCATACTCTCAAATATTAATCAACAAAAGGATGTAACTTGGATATTAAATTTATGCAAAGAGCCTTATCTTTGGCCGCCAGAGCCGCAGAACAAGACGAAGTTCCCGTCGGTGCCGTGGTGGTCGATTCCCAAAGCGGAGAAATTATCAGCGAGGCTCATAATTTGAGTGAACATGGCAGTGATGCTCTCGCCCATGCCGAAATGATTGCTCTTCGCAAGGCTTGCGAAAAACTAAAAACTAATCGTCTGAGAGATATGGATTTATATGTAACGCTTGAACCTTGCACCATGTGTGCGGCGGCTATTTCTTTTTCTCGCATAAAAAATCTGTACTTCGGAGCTTTTGATGAAAAAGGCGGAGCGGTTGTTAATGGGGTTAAATTCTTTGAAGCGGCGACTTGCCATCACAAACCAAATGTTGAAGGTGGAATTTTAGAAGAAGACTGCTCGCGGATTCTCAAAGAGTTTTTTAAGAAAAAAAGAGAAAAAGTAAAACTTTTAGACAAAAAGTGTTGAATTTTAGGCAAAATTGAGTTATAGTTATGATAATAAAGGATTAAAAGTAGGATAAAAGCTATGGAAAATACTGAATATATGAAAGATCCGGAATTTTTAAACTGGTTGGATTCTATCGGGTTTGATAAAAAAGCCTTGCAAGACCAAATCAATAACGATGATTATGCTCGTTTAGATGATTTGGTTCTGCGCTTTAATGACCATCTGTTGCAAGAAGAAAACAACTTCATAACTTTCTCGCAAGGAAAGCCTGGGACAGGAAATGAACCAACCAATGACCTTGACGCCTACTATAAAAATTGGTGCGAAAAAGAACATAATCCGCCTTATGTTTATGAAAATACCAATGAAGCCTCTCCCGCCTATGGGATGAAATACTACAAAACTCAAGAAGATAAAAATGCCGATAAACCTGCGGCGCGCGCTCTTTACAGCGATGCTAAGCATGTTGATGTGGAATGCAGCAATGACAAAGGACCTGACTATGAATTTTTAGATGCTTTGGTTCGTAAAGCCGCTTTAGATGGGCAACCTGGTATTAACTTTGAAGAAGGCATGACCCCTGAATTTGCCAACAAATTGGCAGCCGCTTGTATCAAATACGGCCTCAAGATGAAAGGTCAACCGACTAATATTGATATTCATGAATTTGAAGACCAATTAACAGCCGAACAAAAAGCTAATATTGAAAAATACAACAAAGGCGAAAAAGTTTATCTCAACAGCTATGAGAAAAAGTCTGCCATTGCTAAAGACTTTGCTGCTCATGGCACAACCGAAGCCGATATTGCAAAATTCAAAGATGACAATGTTGCTCAAGCTGAGTGGTTTGCCGCTTATAGGGAAGCCGGTATTAAACCGCAAGGAGCAAACGGATTCTATTCTTTGAACAATGCACAACTCAGAGCTCTGCCAACGAGTGCTAAGCAACATTTGAAAGACCATAATGCAGAGACAATTGAAAAACTTTATAATGTTGCAAAAGCTCATGCTGATGCTTATAAACAAGCTAATCCCGGAAAAGACTTTGACTTGCGCACAAGCAAAGCCAAAGACCCAAAATCAGCCGCGTTGCTCTATGCCGCTTATAAGGCTGCCGGTGTCAATGTTATCGGTATGGATGAAGTTAATAAAGACTCTCAGGGAATGTTCCAAACCGAAACGCTTGGCTTTATGCCTAAAGAAGCTCAAGATATCGTAAAGAATTATAACTATGGAATTCGTACACAACAATGGGCTCAAATCACACGTGATAAAGATGACAAATACAACCAGGCCATCATGTCTCCTAATCCGACGGTCGAGCAACAAGAAATTATTGCCAGATACGAAGAGAGAAGAGAAGCTCAAACAGCCAGAGGACGTACTCATCTGGCGAGAAAAAATCATAAAGCGCCTAATGCCGCAGATATGGCGAGAGTTAATACTCAAGGTCGACAAGCTGCTTTGAATAGAATTCGTCAAGCTCAAGGAAGATAAAACTAAATAAAAGAACACAAAAGCCTCTCTTTTGAGAGGCTTTTGTTTTATTATAAATATCTTCCTACTTTTTTCATGAGGGTGGAAAAGGGATAGTTGGATAAATTCTCTCTTTCTACCCATTGGCCCGGTTCGCTCATTTGTTCGGTTTGGATTTTATAGATGTGCAACACCAGCTTAAAATGGGTGAAGACATGGGTGATTTCTTTTTGTGTATCTTGCTGAGGGAGTTCTGAAAACAACTTCTCCTCACTCCAAGGAAATTCATAAAGCCCTGAGAGCAACCCCTTTTGTGTTCGTTTTCGGATAAAAACTTGGTGGTGCGAATTTTGTATAATATAGACGTTGCCTTGTTTGAGCGGTTTGGCGAGTTGTTTTTTGTAAGGAATAGCCTCTAAATCTGCCTCTCCTCGCGAGCGACATTCTGCTTGCCATGGGCAGAGCAAGCATTGCGGATTTTTAGGGGTACAGATGAGTGCGCCTAAGTCCATAATGGCTGAGGCATAGTCCGCCGGAGAAGATTTATCGGTCAAAAGTTCCGCCTTTTCCCTTATCTGAGGCATTATCTCTTTTGTCGGCTTGGTTAGATGATACATTCGGCATATCACGCGGATGACATTGCCGTCAACTACCGTTTGTGCTTGATTATAGGCTAACGCCAAAAAACTTGCCGCCGTATAAGACCCTATGCCTTTGAGCTTTAGAACTTCTTCTTTGCTGGTGGGAAAGACTCCCTTATACTCATTGATGATTTGTTTCGCTGTTTGGTGCAATGAACGGGCACGAGAATAATACCCCAATCCCTGCCAATATAAATAGACTTCGTTAATAGCCGCTTCTGCCAAACTCTCAACCGTCGGGAAACGCTCCATAAACCTCTCAAAATACGGAATAACCGTTTTAACCGTGGTTTGTTGCAACATTACTTCCGATACCAAAATGACATAAGGATTCGGGGGGGCTCCGCCTTTAACCCGCCAAGGCAAATCTCGCCCCTGCCCCTCATACCAATTCAAAAGTTTTTGTGCTATTGTGTCTTCCATCTTATCCTTATACCAAAAAACACCCCGTAGGGTGCTTTGAAAAATGGTGCCGGTTAGTAGACTTGAACTACCGACCCACGCATTACGAATGCGTTGCTCTACCAACTGAGCTAAACCGGCATTGCTGTTAACTTACATAGTTGCTCACTTAATTGCAAGTATTATTTCTCATTTTCAGCAATCTTTTTTGCTTTTGTATTCTGTCCGGCTTGCTCCTGTTCCGTTTCTTCGTGCTTCTTTGCATAAAATTGATTCTCTTGCGCAACCTTTTCGCCTGAGTGAACAACAACTTGCTGGAACGGTATTTCTATTCCCTCCTCTATGAATCTTTCATTTATTTCATAGCGGATATCACTCGGAATTCTCCAACCTTGCCATATATTATTGGTATAACATCTTAATTCAAAATCTAAACTGCTGGCACCAAAATCCTTAAATATAACATAAGGGGCCGGATTCTTCAGTACGTATTTATGCTTGGCGGCAATCTCTAGTAATATCTCGGTTACCCTTTTGACATCCGAACCATACGCTACGCCAATATTTATGGATTGACGCGACCAATTGTTAGCGTGGGTCAAGTTTGTTACCGAACTTGAAAGCAAGGTCGCATTCGGAATGATGATACTCGACTTCTTAAAGGTTTCTATCTCGGTAGAGCGAATATTAATTTGCTTAACTTGCCCCTCTTCCCCTGAAACTATTACCCAATCCCCTACTTTTATCGGGCGCTCAAACAAAATAATGATACCTGACACAAAGTTATTTATCACATTTTGTAAACCAAAACCGATACCAACCGATAAGGCTGACGCTATCAAGGCTAAGTTCGATAAATTACCACCCATGACGATTATTGCTATCATCGCGGCTATGATAAATCCGATAAAGCCAAAACCTGACGCTAAAGAATGCCTGATTCCATCATCTATGTCCATTTTTGCCAGAACATTATTGACCAACCTGACACGCATGGCCTTTACAACTGCCAAGGCTATGAAAAACGATACTAATCCCATTATTATGGCTATGGGGGATATTTCAACCTCTCCAACCTTAAACCCTAATAAAATCTTTTTGGCACTTTGCAACAATATATCGGTTGATACACCCCAGATACTCAGTACCATAAACAAGCCAAAAAGTATAAATAACGGGTCAATTACCAAATTTGACCAGAAATCTATCTTGGAGACAATTTTACGGCGGAGCTTAAAGGTTTTTACCCAAAAACGAAGCAATAATATTCTATGCAAAAAATCACTCAAAACTTTTCGGATAACAAATAAACCACCTATTCCTATAACCGTTATCAAAAATCTATCAAAGATAAACGATGATAAACGCGCATAGCCAAACAAAGACATACCAAACGTAATTACAACAAACAAAACCGCTGAAAAGGTTATCTTGAATGCCGTATTTACTTCCGCATCTTCTTCGGTATTCTCGGCGGCTTCTCCTTCTTCAGAATCTTTATCCTCAATTTCATCCCAGAGATAGCGTTTTATCAGTAATAATATGCATATTCCTTTAACCGCATTGGAGCAGGCTCTGATATAATTTATTAAATCCACCGAATAATTGGAAATGGTGGCAACGTGTAACAAAAATCCACATAATCCGAACATAAATACCGTGAAATACAACGCGGAAGTCATTCGCTTGGCTTTGTCTGTGTCAACATTTATCAAGCGCCATTTCTCATTATAGGGGGCAAAAAACACTCTTGATACCGCCCGCGCCAAAATTACCAATAAAGTATAGAACAAAAAGCTGTTTATAACTATCCCAAAAAAGCCCGTGGTCATTACTTGGGTTGAATACATCCACAACATAAAACCGGCAATGATTGTTGCCGGAATAACGCCGTATGCTATGGCGACAAAGACGGCGGCTATCACTTTTCTGCCATAACGCGGGTGTTCGATATCATTTCGATAGCCGAAATGCTTCATTATAAACAAGCGCAAATAAATACCCAACCATAACGATAACAAAGCAACCAAAAGGGCTGGAATGATATTGGAATGTACAAAGTTTTTTTGGTCTTCGTTAAGGCCTTGATACCAATTAACCGGAGATTTTATGATATCTACCATATATTCCACAAATAACGTGGTTGAATGTAAAAAATTACTCGGATAAATCAGCGGCTGCTGATAGTTTAATAAATTTCCCAACAGCTCCGTGTTACGCACGTTAATTATGAGTGTATCCAACTCATCAATTTTAGCCAACAAAACATCAACTTCCGCTATTTGTCCTTTTTGATAAGCCGCTTCCTCATTAAACTCTTTGCGCTTTTGAGCTATTACTTCTATCTCTTGGCTGCCATCGGTCGGTTCGGGACCTAATGCCTCAATGCGACGCTGTACAAACTCAAGCTCCTTTTCATTGCGCTTTTTCGCTTCCATCAATTTGGTACGCGTATTGCTTAGAAACTTAACATCTTCTGACAAAGTATCAGACATAGATTGACCATTCTTGAGCATTCCTTCCATTCGCCCAAGTTGGCGGCTCATATCCATATAGTTAATTTCATTGGCTTGAATACTATCTACAACTTTAGTTTCGGCATCAATTTCAAGTTTTTGCGTTTCGGCATGGCTCAAAGAAGCACTCAGCCCCAAAAAAAGTGATGCGACACCCAAAATCCGTACCAATTTATTCATAAAAGCCCCCGCTTAGTGTGTGGTTGAGGTGGTGAGTTCTTTCAAAACAGCAAAAGCATTTTTGGCAACTCCGGCACGCAAATCATCCGCCACGCACCAAAAACTAAAACCGTTTTCGATTGATACATCTTGACGCAGACGGCTTACATAAATATTATCTTCTCCTTGAACATCAGCCAAGGTTACATAGCCGCCGTCCAAATTCTTATCAAAAACGACAACGCCCGATGTTTGCTTCATAAGTTTACGGACTTCATCAACATCAACATCGTGTTCACACTCAACATTAACAAACTGCCCATTGCCGATAAATGCCGGAATTACGGCACAATTGGCATGAACTTTAACATCGCCGCCCAAAATTCTCTTTACTTCGGCATTCATTGTCCACTCGTTTTGCGTCTCTTCACCAATAAAATCTCCAACCTGCGGAATAACGTTAAACGCGATTTGCTTATTGAAAACTTTTTGGTCATCGACCAAACTATCGTTCATATAAATCTTTCGCGTTTGCGTAAACAACTCATCCATGGCTTCTTTGCCATAAACAGAGGTGGAAGTATAAGTGGAAACAACTATTCTTTTTATTCCATATTCTTTTTGAATTTTTTGTAATGGCAACAAAATTTGCGCCACCGCCGCGGACGGAACCGCTATTAAGCCTTTGGCTGCTTGATGAACAAGCTCCAGATTATAACCCGACATAACCAAAGGAACATCCGAATCGCCGACATAAGCCTGAGAACAATCAATTACTTTGCAGCCTTTGGCTAAAGCCTTGGGCGCAAACTGTTTGGCGATGGTTTCGGTCGTGGCAAAAAGCACTATTTCGGCTTTTGAAAAATCAAAATCATTCAGATTTAAGACATCTAAATCTTCTTCCTCGCCATAAGAAACCATATTGCCTAAAACTGAACCCGGCTCCAATGCACTAATGTCTTTCGCCTTATATCCGTTCTCTTCCAAAAAACTTAAAATCTCGCGTCCGATACTGCTTTGGACGCCGGCAACTGCTATTTTACTCATCTGAATTCGTCCTTACTTCTTCTTATTTTTTATTTATACATAACATTTCTTTACAATATGATAATTTTTATGATTTTTTGCAATTGATTTTCAGCGATTAAAACGGTTTTTCAACCATTTTTTACGCTCTTGACATTTTCTTACCCCCACTTTGGCTCCGAGGTTTACCATAAATTTTTGCAAGTGAAACTTTAAGGTCGTCAATTTGTGGCGCAAAATTACGGCATATTTTAACTTGCTGTCGCTCAACAGCTTTTTAAAAACTTGCGGGTCTCCTTCCCATTCATATTTGATATCCGAGTAGGTTTCTATTCTCGTCAGACCTTCTTGCACTTCTCTCCGGCTATACTCATGCGCTTCATTAAATAAAGAGACTTCCAGCAAGGAAATGTTTTTGTTGGGAAACAATTTTCTGATGTCTTCCAACCAATGAATAATCTTTTCATCCGTTTCTTTGCTTTTGGAGTAAATTACCTCCTCTATTGAATACCCACTTTGGGGACGGATGGTGCAAACTCTGAAAAACAATATATCTTGCGCTTTTTCTATTTCTTGATACAGGCGCGAAATACGACGATTGTATTTGTTTTTTATTGCATCAAAACTTTCATTTAGAGCCACATTATGCGGAAAATCATGCCAAAAACCAATTTTGGTCTCGGTATCCATATAGACATCGGTTTGCTCTGATTCTTTGCCTTTATACTCCATATTTTCTTTTTCCAAAAAACCTGAAAAATGGCTTTCCAACATTTCTTTGATTTGATTGATGTCTAGTGTTAATACCCAATCAAACGGCAAAGACTCGTTTTGCAATTTTAAATTGCGCAAATTTTGCGAGGTTTTACACACGCTTCCTATCGGAATAATTATATCGTATCTTTTCATTATCGGCTCCATTAAGGAAATTTTTTGTGAATCTAGCAAAACCTGCTTCTTCTGTCCAGATTTATTATTAGGATACCTCTTTATTTATTTCTCTCAATAATTTTAGGAAATTTTTCCTTGACATTTGATTTTTTTTGTGCTATTCCTAATTTTGCCACTTGGGATATTTGTGCCCAAATCACAGTTTAGTTACGCCTCCGAATTTCGGAGGCTTTTTGTTTTTAAATTACAAGGAGAAACTCATGTCAACCCAAACACTTATTGAAGCCGGTAATATTAAGCCGAGAATCCAATTTACCGCTGACGGCGTCCAAAAAGAATTCCAATTCTTTTTTAAAATTTATGAACCTCAAAATGTTAAAGTCTATATTGAAGATGTTGAGCAAAATTCAGGTTATATCTTATCAACTCAGGAAGATGTTCAAGGGGGTGTTATTACTTTTGATACAGCACCTGAGAACGGAAAACTCGTTACCATTTACCGAGAGCTAGAGCTCAAAAGAACAACAAATTTCAAAGAAGGCGGTCCTTTTAGAAGCTCTAATGTCAACTCCGAATTTGATTACCAACTTTCTTGTTTGGAGCAACTCGAAGATTCTATCGGCAGAACAGTTACCTTCCCGCAATACGCCCCTACAAACCTCAATATCAACCTCCCCATGCCTGATGCCGGAAAATCAATTATCTGGAGTGAAGATGAAGGACGCTTGGTAAACTCTGATTTTCAATTTGATGATATTGTCAATCTCAGTTCTCAATATTGCAATCAGACACAGCAATACTTAAATCAGGCTCAACAGCTAAATATTCAAATTAACCAAAATCACTCTCTTGTGCAACAGCTTACTGATAGTGTTGTTGAACTTCAGAGCCAAGCTGAAGCAAATGCCGCCGAGGCTTTAGAATCCGCACAAGAGGCTGCCGCAAATGCCGTGAACAGCCTTTACAATCATTGTGAAACCGCTGACTCTTTTACTATTACTCTTAAAGATGGAGTCAGCGTTTACAAAACACCTTTAATCTCTGAGGCTACCGAAATTAATTTTGATTTTAGTCAACTGACAAATCCGGCTAATTTGGTTACTTTCGAATTGTATTTATGTTTCAGCGAGTTTGCTACCATTACTTTTCCCAACATTTCTGTTATTTGGCTGAATGGGAAAGAACCTAATTTGGAACAATATGATACACTGACTAAAATCTTAACTTTCAGAAATGTTGTTCCTTCTGATTACTCTCAGTGGTTGGTATCTATGGAAGGCGGTTACAATGACAATCAGATGTAAATTTTCACCTTTGGGTAAACCCGGGGTCGATTCTTATGAACCTGGGACTATCCTTTTTGAAAATGCCCCAGGTATTGATAAAAATACTAATGTTGAACTGCCTATCAAGCAAGGCGTTTATGAACTCATGTGTTGCTCCGGAGGCGGCGGACAATGGTGTTATATCGGATGTAATGTCGGGTCTTCAGGATCTTTTTTTAAAGGCGAGGTCTATTTTGATGAAGACCAAACTTTGGAAATACAAGTCGGCGGCGGTACAACTTCTTATGCTTACAACGGTTTTCCAACTTATATCACAAACTGTATTAAATGTGCGGGAGGGTATTCCGCTAATACGACTTGCCCCGGGGCTCCGCCTGCTCCTACCTTGATGGATGGAATGGAAGTCTTAACAAAGGAAATTTATTCCGGAGGCTCTTGTAGTGGAGGTACTCTTTTTGAAGGTACAAATAGATATGGCGCACACCAAGGTTCCGGATACATGAAACTTACTTATCTCAGACTTGAACCTTAATTTTACTTTGGAGAAAATAAATGACTCATTATGCTAAACTCAATGACGGTGTTTTGAACTATGCACCTGCAACTAAAGGTAATATACTTGGTTATAACCTGGCGAGCAATAATGCTCAACTTCTAAAAGACGGTTATAAACCGGTTGAAAAAATTCTTAACAAAGAAAAATATACCGACTGCGAAGGTACTTACCTTTTTCATTTTGAAGAACTAGATGATAAAATCGTTGAAGTGGCTACTTATCACCCCTACAGTTATGCTTTTTTGCGAAAAAATGCTTATCCCGAGATAGCTGACTTATGTGATGCTTTGGTCAAACTTAATTCTAATGATGAAGCTCTTAAAGCCGCAGGTGAACAACAACTCAGCGCATACGTGCAAACTTGTTTAGATATCAAAAATAAATATCCAAAACCTTAATACTTTGTCAGAAAGCCTTGTATGTCCTACAAGGCTTTCCTTCTTTAGGAGAAAAAAATGGCAAAATATATTATTCTCATTTGCTTACTTGGTTTATGCGGAGGACTTCTTTATCAATTAGGAAAAAAGCAATGCCAAACCCAAATTTTAACCTCTCAACAGGAAAAAACTCACAATGTATCTCTTCAAAAAGCTAAAATTTACGCTCAACCTAATGTCAGCCGTGATGCTTTGCTTGAGCTCATGCAAAACAACATCCTCTGAGGGGGCCTCTTTTTGCCCCGTTTATCCGATTGCCGGCGAAAAAGTCGCACAAGAACTCAAAAATGCCGATTACGCCTCCTTTCCTTATACTTGGGAGTGGATTGGACGTATTAATAAATTGAGACAAGAACTTGAACTCTGTCAGGGGTCGAAATTTTTAAAAGAATAATTATGTATGCTTATTATTGTTTTTGGAGAAAAATTATGAAACATTCTTTTATCAAAACTCTTTGCGCTTTCGGGCTTGGTTTTTATCTTTGCTCTTGCGCCTCTACTCAAAAATATGACCAGATGCTTAACACTTGGATTGGCAAGCCCGAATCTGCCTTGCTTAAAACTTGGGGTACACCCAGTGCCAGAAAAATTAATGCCGATGGCTCGCAAGTGATTACTTTTACCCAAGTGCAAACTCTTACCGTTCCTTCCGAATTTTACCTCTATAATCCTTATCCTTTAGAAGGAAACGTTTCCGTTTATGCGCCGTTTGACGGTGATTACGCCTTTACCCCATACGCACAAAATCTCGGCATTTCCCAAGAATATATTTGCCAAACCTCATTTTATATTCAAAACAATGTTGTTGCCGGTTGGAAGTGGAAAGGTAATAATTGTCTGGCAGAATAATTTCAAATTTATTTCCTGAGGTAACCAATTCTTAACTTAAATATGGTGCAATCTTCTTAAATAATTTTTGTTCTTATATTTTTGTTATGGGACTGATGAAATGGGGTTATTTTTAGATTTACAAGCCAAGTTAAAAGACTCTCTTTGGCTGATTGTGGTTTTTCTTATCTTCATTTATTTCAGTTTCTATACCATTAACGGTGAACGAGGTTTGTTGCGCTATATGTATTTAAGCAAAGAAATTAAATACGCTCAAGAAATTGCCGCTAAGTATAGTACCGAGAAAAAACTTTTAGAGCAAAAAGTTCGTTTACTCTCTTCAAACAGCTTAGATTTAGATATGCTTGAAGAAAGAACTCGTATGGTCTTAAACTATGCCGCAGATGACGAATTTGTAATTCTTGACGAGTTTTCAGAACAAAAAATCAAATAAAATCAACATTTTATCTACTTTTCTGGATAAGTTTGTAAAAAATACTGTATTTTTTGCTAAAGTTTGATATATTTAACGCAGTTTTGTGTTAATTGAGAGTTATGCTATTGTAAACGCATAATAGTTATGGATGAATAACGACCCTTTTAATTCTCGCGATTTTTACAACGAAAAACAACCTTTATTCTCAACCAAAGAGATTATTTTTCGCTCGCAAGGACGCGCTAAAGTTTTACAAATTTCTTCTCGCGTGCAGGTGATTTTCCTGGCGATTGTGTTGTGTATTGCCTGCTGGAGTTTTTATTCCTATCACATATATCATAAGTCCGGACGCATTTTAAAAGATAAAGATATTGAGTTGGTGGAAACTCGTGATGCTTATGTTGACTTGATGACTGATTTTATGGCCTTACACAAAAATATCGGCGCAATGCTTAATTCTATTGACGCAAAAAAAAATAAAGATATTGAAAAATACCGCAAACAAGCCTTGCTTGTAGAAGATAAGATTAAGCAAATTACATCAAAAAAAGATTGGGTTAGCGCTGAAGAAGTTGATGAAAAAACCTCTTTAACCGAGGCTTTGTTGCAACGCGACTTGGCAGCTTCAGAGCGAGATGAATTGCGTGAACAAATTGAAGATTTGGAAGAAACAATTGAAGAATTAAAAGCTGCCGAATTAGAGGTTATGGATAAAATTAAAACCCTTTCTTCTAAGGAACTTAATAAAATTAAAGGTGTGTTTTCAGACATTAATAAACCCCTCAAACGTCAAGGTCTCTACTTTAATCCCCTCGCAAACTCTAAGAAAAAAAATGCTAAGGGTGGTCCTTATATTCCCCAAAAATCAAAAGTAGAGGATAAGAATCTTAATGATAAAGTTTCCGCTATCTTCCAAAATGTGGATGATGCACTATATTACAAAGAAGTTATTAAATCTGTTCCTATCGGTAAACCGGTTTGGAGTTATTGGGTTACTTCTCAATATGGAAAAAGAACCGACCCTTTTAAGAAAACCAAAGCTACTCATAAAGGGGTTGATTTGGCTAGTCGAACCGGAAATAAAATTAATATTCGCGCTAAAGGAAAAGTTACTCGCGCCGAATATGCCGGTGGTTATGGTAACTTGGTGGTGGTTGACCATGGAAACGGTTTTCAAACTAAATATGCTCATCTTAATAAAATTTATGTAAAAAAAGGTGCATATTTGGAAATTGGTGATACAATAGGAGAAGTAGGCACTACCGGACGCTCAACCGGACCACATCTACATTATGAAATTCTGTTTCATGGAAAAGATGTTGACCCGTTGCCTTTTATCAAGGCTAAAATTTAGGAGATTAACAAAATGAAAAAATTAAGAAAAATGTTATATCTGAAGTTTGCTCGTAAGTTCAATAAAAACGCTGAGGCTTTACCGGTTCCTTCCATCATCAGCCAAAACACCAAAGTAAACGGAGATATTCTCAGCGAAGGAATTATTCATGTTGATGGTCATGTTGAAGGAGATATCAGTTGCGAAGAATTGGTTATCGGCATTAAAGGTTCGGTAATTGGTAAAGTAACCGCTAACCATCTTCACTTATATGGTGTTCTGCAAGGACAAGCTATTGTTGACCAATTGTTTATTGCTAAAACAGCAAAACTTATCGGTGATGCCGTACATAACTCTATTGCTATTGAACCGGGGGCTTATATTGACGGACATTGTATTCGTACCGGGGCTCCAATTCCAGCTGAACAAAGCAAACCTGACTTATTAATTACCGATAATCGCCCTTCAAAAAAAGACGAAAAGAATAAAGGGTAATCTTTAATCATGGCTAAGGCGATTAAATCTGATTTTATTAGTACAGGAAGCGTGGCTCAAAATAGACGCGCTTTCTTTGACTATGAAATCAGTGAAAAATTTGTGGCGGGACTTGAGTTAACCGGAACCGAAGTTAAATCTCTTCGCCTCGGTCATGCCAATATCAATGATGCTTATGGTATAGAAAAAGACGGTGAGCTCTATATCTCCAATATGTTTATTGCCGAATATGCCAATAAAGGTTACCAAAGCCATGCCGAAAAAAGAGATCGCAAACTTTTGCTCACCAAAAAAGAAATCAACAACATTATTGGTGAGCTGTCTCGTAAAGGGGCAACTTTGGTGGCAATTAATCTCTTTTTTAACAATAAAGGACGCGCCAAACTTGAAATCGGCTTAGGGCGCGGCAAAAAGCTCTTTGACAAGCGCGAGACCCAAAAAGAAAGAGATTGGAATCGCGATAAGCAACGTATTCTGGCCAGCAATCGATAATTTTAGAAATAAGGGCGGAGGAATCTCCGCCCCTTTTATTATTTGCTCGGTTGCATATTCAGATTTACTTCTTCATCCAAATAATACATATCTCCCGTCAAAGGATCAACTATCAGATAACCGATTAGCCCGCCAATCACAAAATTTCCGGCATAATACCAACCGCTAACATGCCAATCGATTATAGAGCTTTGCGTTTTAAAGCCATCTTTAGACGCTATAATCTCGTATTTTTGTGGGTCAAAGTATCCACCTGCAGATGTTTTGAGATTAATGGTTGTCGGGGTTGTACCCTCAAAAACAACATTTCCTTTTTTATCTGTTATCTTGATTTGCACATCTTCAACATTGGCTTTTATCGGAATAGATTGGTTGTTTTCTCTCATGACGGTGGCACAAGAGCTTAAAACGCCTACAAAAATTCCCAAAGTTAAAATTAAAAACAGTTTTTTCATTTGAACATCCTTATATAAAAGTTAAAACAAAACCCGCACTTTCTTAAGTAAAAGGCGGGCGGATGTTCGAAAACCGTATTACACAAAACGGCTCGGCTTATTTGGCCAAGACCTTATTCGCCGACATCCGTCCATGACAGAAATCGGCATTATTTTTCAGTCGTATGCTAGCGACTTGTGTAATTTAGGGTTTTCGACGCCCCAGATATATGCTTTATATATCTGGAGTTAGGTTATAAGTTTCTCTGAATTTTGTAAAGTCCTATTAATGCGTGATGTAAAATTTTATTTTCTTTCCCTCATTTTTATGCTACCTTTGGTTTAAGTTTTAGAAAGGATTTTAATATGCCAAAGACTATGAATATTAATCAATTTACTTTTGAACTGATAGAGGCGGAAGATTTGCGTTTGGCTTTGTTGCCTGAGATGGCGCAAAAATATCGCACCGGCACTTGCGGGAAATCTTTTATAGAAATTATGAGCGGTTATGCACGAGAAGTTACCGCCCTACCCTTAAATTTTAAGAAAAAACCTGTGTTTGGGTTTGTGGTCTTACCCCAAGGAGAAATTTTTCAAAAGTTATCAAACTGCCCTTTTCCTAAAGGAATGTGCGGGATTTTCGTACCTATTGATGAAGTTTATACGGAAGCCTTGGCTGTTGATGAAGTGTGGTTTGAAAAAGGATTTTCAAAAACTCCAGATGAGGAGCAAAAAATCAGCCTTATCCATGAGCTTTCGCATACAGTGCACGGAGCTTATTTTCAAAAAATGGGGCGTTTAAGCGAGGGCTTTGCCGAGTTGCTACCACATTATTTGATGAATATCCCAAACTCCAAACATGACGAGAAAATAAAGAGCCTTGATGTCAACACTTTACCCGTCTTAGGCTTTTTGAACAAGAACGGAATGTTTGCCGACCCTGAAGATAAAAAGCTCAGAGCTCAATATCGTTCTTCTTACATTTCGGCTTATTTATGGATGTTGGCTTATGTGAAACGCTTGGAAAGCCAACGAGGCCTAAACAAATTTGAAGCGGTTAACTTGTTGCTCTCGGAATTTGAAAAATTAGAAAAACGTCCATGGAGCGAGAGGATGCAAGGTGTCGCTCAGCTCATTGGTTTATCCGAAGAGGTATGTTTTGGCTCTTTAGACCTACAAAAGGAAGCCTTAAATTTTATTTAAGCCACAAAGCAACCTTCCATAATCGATTGTTTTTTCAGCTCTGATTTTGGTTCTAACGAGACATGCCTAAAGTAGGGCAATCTGTGAATTGAGTATTATCTCTTAGTTATTTTATAATTCTTGCTCTAAGATATGCTATACCAAGAGAAATGGGTACCCCCCATGTACAGATAGCATTAAAAATGTTTGCTTTTTTTTCGATGGTGTCATCAGTCCAAGCAAAAGCTGCAGCTATGCCAATAAAACAGACAATTCCAATAATAACAAAATATGGTATCCAGCCAATAGATATCAGATAATAAGAAATATTAGGAAATTTGGTGATTTGATTTTCAATATATAAAGAAAATTTCGACCAATATAGCAGAAACATACATATAATAAATATCGAAAATAAAATTAGGCCAATGTCTTCAGTTATAGGGGTCTGTAAAAACAAAAAAGGAGTATCTAAAACACAATATATTCCGCCTAGAGATAAAGCTTCTTTTGACCATAATTTCATTGTTGATACTCCTCTTTAAAAAGTATAAAGAGCTAAAAAATATTGTCCAGCTAAAAACACAATGACACCCAAACTCATATACATATATGGATATTTTAGCAATCCGCTATTCATCTGCTTATCTTTTATCATTTTCCCTGGTATACACAACAGCAGACAGTGACAGAAAAGGTATAGGCAGCCCAAAACTGCAAGAATATTTTTGAGTTGTGATGGAATAAATATATCATTTGTTTTCATATATTGATAATAATTTAATAACGGAAAGGTTATAAAAAACAGAAGAAGGAAAATTGTCCCCTTCCACTGAATATCTTGACACCTTTTTTGTATAGCTGCAGATAATATATAAAAAATCACGCAATAGACAATATCATTAAGAAGCAAAGATTGTTTCATAGCAAATCGCACGCATAAATGGCAAAAGGCAACTATTCCAGAAAATCACCTCTTTCTAAAAAGCCTTTACTTGAGAAAATAAATTGTTGTTTAAATTTTGAGCTTCGGGAAACATTGTTTTTCTCTATTTTATAAGATAAAAACTATTTATTGCCCAAAAAGCAATGCAAAAAATGGCAATACAAGTTATAAAATACATATTAGGAAGTTTTAACAAAGGACAAGTCAGGTTCATATCTTTTTCCTTTGCTCCAGGCATAAATTGTGCATACAGATATACTCCTAAATAGAATATAAATATAATTTTGCCTGCTGAAAATAAAACATCTGTTTTTGCAATATCAAGAAAGCGAATTGTTCCTATCATTATAAAAAATACAGAAGTGACTAAAATAACTAAAGTTCCTTTTATGTTCAAATCGCGGCATCTTTTTTGATAACTATTTAATGCAATATAAAAATAGCAAAACCAACCTATAATATCAAAATAAGGAATTTCTGTTAAAGAAAGAAAATGGTAAAACACATATCCTAAGACAAGAAAATCCCAAAAATACAATCTTGTTAGTGTTCCTTTGAAAGAAATGTATTCCCGCAATATTTTTACTATCTGTTGCAGATTACTAGGTTCGTTTGAACTATTGTTTTCTTTTGTCATTCTTCACTCTATTTGAAATTAGGTAGGCTTTTTTACGTTATAAAGAGCCTACCTAATTGTCAAGTTATTTGCTTTATTTAATATATTTTAAGCCTAAATTTTTTAATAATTTTGATGTTCCACCTGCTTCAATAGCAAGATTAGCAACTTTATTTGCTCCCCCTAATCCTACACTTTCGGCACGTTTTTGCATCTTATCTTGTCTTTTGGCATAATCATCATCCATACATAGATAACTTACAAGGTCATACAAACCACCTGTTTTCGCGTTAAATAAGGCAAGAGAACCTTGCTCAATTCCTTCTCCAAAACCTTTTGCTCCTTCTAAAACAATATCTCCGACAGATGAAGATCTTAAATTAGAAGTATTATGTTTAAGTCTCTGTGAAGCAAATGTGTTAGAACTATTCATTCTTTCAAGTAAATTTTTTGATTGTTTTTTTGCCCAAGGAGTTAGTGTTTGATTGCTCTGATTGGAAGATAAAACAGTTTCTAACAAATTCTGAGGCGTTGTCTTATCACTTTCTTTTCTTGTGTTTTGATTAGGGATGTATGAAGTGTAAGTTTGTTTATCATAAGTTTTCTTTTTCATTTCTTTTTCAGGGTCTTCCTGAATAATGTATTGAATTAAATTAGACATACATTTTTCCTTTTACTAATTGTTTACAACAAAAAAAATCCGAAGAGTTTAATCTTCGGATTTTAGGCACACTTTACCCAAGTGGCTTTTACATTATGGCAAAACACAATACAATTTTCAAGATGCAAATAAATACATCAACAGCTATTGATATTCTCTTAAGGAATCTTCAAAATCTACTCCACTATTTTACTTTCACCCACAAAAAAAGCCGTCCCAAAGGGCGGCTTTTTGATTGTAACAAGAAAACTACCGGCTAGGCCGGTAGTTCCGGAGAGCTTATAGCTTTACAGATAAAAAACTCCTTTGCTAAAGTAAGTTAGACGGTTTGGCACAAGTCTAACAAAAGCAAAGGAGTTTTTTTATGAACACAC
>CASFNK010000025.1 GCA_949295995.1 uncultured Pseudomonadota bacterium | reverse complement strand
CGGTTGCACAATATTTCTGAGAACATTCTTCTAAATTGCACACTAAACCGGACGGACAACTGTCCAGTTTGCATTTATTTTCACAGGTCTTGCAGTTATTGTAATATTTCACCCCATCTTTGAGGCAATAGTCGGTCGGGGTTACAGGTCCTAAGTCCGAACATGTCATATTATAGCCGCTCTTGCATTGGCATGAGGTATAATAGGTTACGCCGTTTTGCGTACAACCCGTCCCCACTCCTTGTTGATTTTGACCATCACATTTTTGATTATAGTTGCTGGGACAAACACATTTGCTGTAATAAGTTACGCCTTCTTCCACACAGCCAGTTCCTTCCGGAACTTGCGGTGAGGTACATTTTGTTTCGGGATACAAACTCCTGTCGCAATAGCACATAAATTTACCGCCGCAGCTATCGCCGCTGACGGTGTTTGGATAAGTACATTCATTTTTATTATATTTATAACGGACGTCGCAACATTCTTTGAAATAAGCAGAATTATACGGGCAAATTCCGCTCGGATTACCACTTGGACAAGAAGTTAGCGTATAACCGAAGTTTTTACATTGATCTGGAGAGATATCCGGGAATTCAGGAATTTCAAAAGTTAGATTTTTTCCACCGGTTATAAATTGAACACTTGCCAGTTTAGGATATGATTTAAGCGATTGTAAAGGTAACTCCAACCCTAAATCGGCTGAAGATAATGATTGAACTTGATTTTTTTGATTAGAAAAAAGAACTTGTTGCGAATACTCCGCATGGCTGTGCTTTATCGCTCCAATTGACAGAACTGATACGCATACGCACAATCCCGTCCGAATATACTTACGGACTGTATTCATAATACACCTCATATATACAAAACCAAAACCTATTTATAGAGTAGCATTATTTGTAAAAATTGTCAAACATCTTTGTTGAGGCGTGTCTTTCTCTGTTAAACTCACTTAAAATCAAAGCTCTACACACAAAAAAAACGGTCTGACATCAGACCGTTTTTTGTTAAATATTTATGACAGATTAGATTTCTCCGTCTGCGTAACGTTTTGCCATTACAGACATCGGAATAGCTTTAATCTTATCAGCATGACCGGCTGCTCCAAAGGCAATATAGCGTGCTTCACAGACTTTTTGCATTTCTTCAATCGCCGGTTTGAGATATTTACGCGGGTCAAACTCTTTCGGATTTTCAGCAAAGAGTTTGCGAATCGCACCGGTAATTGCCATACGGCAGTCGGTATCAACGTTTACTTTGCGAACACCTGACTTAATGCCTCGAACGATTTCTTCTACCGGAACACCGTAAGTTTGAGGAATTGCACCGCCATAAGCATTAATTAAGTCTTGCAATTCTTGCGGAACGGAAGAAGAACCATGCATAACCATGTGGGTGTTCGGCAATTTCTTGTGAATTTTTTCAATAACGTCAATTGCCAAAATTTCACCATCCGGTTTACGCGTGAATTTATAAGCACCGTGAGATGTACCAACGGCAACAGCCAAAGCATCCAACTTGGTTTCTTCAACAAAGCGAGCAGCTTCATCAGGATCGGTAACAAGACGTTTTTTATCAATAACACCTTCTGCACCATGACCATCTTCTTTGTCGCCTTTACCGGTTTCCAATGAGCCGATAACGCCTAACTCACCTTCAACAGAAGCACCGACAGCATGAGCTCTGGCAACAACTTCTTTCGTAACATTTACATTATATTCAAAAGATGACGGGGTTTTACCGTCTGCTTCAAGAGAGCCGTCCATCATAACTGAAGAATAGCCGTTAACAATGGCTGATTGGCAAATGTTTACAGATGAACCATGGTCTTGGTGCAAACAAATCGGAAGTTCAGGGAACATTTCAATTCCGGCG
Organism: uncultured Pseudomonadota bacterium; assembly: GCA_949295995.1. GTDB lineage: Bacteria > Pseudomonadota > Alphaproteobacteria > RF32 > CAG-239 > Scatocola. The sequence continues at coordinate 4,078 of CASFNK010000025.1, read as the reverse complement.
GCAACCATGTGGCGAATCATCGGATCGCCGGCAAATTTACGAGCACCGGTTGAGGTTTGCAAAATAACCGGAGCGTTTACTTTTTTGGCGGCTTGCAAAACAGCGATAATTTGCTCCATATCATTAATGTTAAAAGCCGGAACACCGTAGTTGTTTTCGGCAGCATGGTCAAGAATTTGACGCATAGTAACTAGAGGCATTAGTTTCTCCTTATTTGTAGTTATATCTGGTGCTGAATATATACTTTTAACCAAGTTTTGCAAGTTTTTTTAACATTTTTGCAATTTCTTGCATAAAAAAAACCTCCGCAAAGGGAGGCTTTAGTTCATTGGACTTATTTCAGTTAGTGAATGCTCGTACTTTCTTTTGGCTCTTCACCTAAGGTGATGGTGTTGCCATCGTAGTGATAGCGATTTCCGAGACACGAGAAGTTATCACCGGGCATAATTTCTTCCAGCGAACTCTCAGCTTTCTTAATGCTGCGGACACGGAATTTTTCCGTTTTACCACTGCATTTTACGTAAATGTAAAACATTTCCGGCTCAGCTCCAATGATGTTTTTGTATTCAAATACAAAACAAACACCACCGACTTTATTGCGGTAATCCGGGGTTCGATAAACATTAGCAAGATAATGTATCTCTTTGTTCTTTTTGCTTACCAGTTCTGCATTCAGATGCATGCCACTCAAATACTCTTTTGCCACTTTTAGGGCTTCTTGCGCCGACTTAATTTTAAGTTTGTCCATAACTTACTTGTTTTTTGGGTTTAACAATAATTTATAAAAAATCGCATTAGGTTTTCAAGTAAACTTCTTTTATAAAATTTTGTCAAGATTTTATTTATGGCTTTTGCTTGAAATCAAATAAAATGTGTGGATTTTTAGTTTGCTCTGAGCTATCCTAATAAAAAACATTCAGGAGAAAAATTATGGTTAAAATTGCGCCGAGTATTCTTTCCGCTGATTTCTCTAACCTAAAAAATGAAATTATTGCCTTGGAAAAAGCCGGAGCCGATATGATTCATATCGACGTGATGGACGGACATTATGTGCCGAATTTGACTTTTGGTCCAGAAATTGTCAGGGTTATTCGCTCTCTAACGAACCTTCCTTTAGATGTTCACTTGATGGTAGAAAAACCGGAAACAATGATTCATTGGTTTACTCAAGCCGGTGCTGACATTTTAACTGTTCATGCAGAGGCTTGCAAACATTTAGATGCAACTCTTAACTCAATTAAAGAACAGGGTTGCAAAGCCGGCGTTTCGCTTAATCCGGCGACAAGTGAGAATGTTTTGACCTATGTTTTGGATAAAGTTGACCAAGTTTTGGTGATGAGTGTTAATCCAGGTTTTGGCGGACAAGTCTTTATTCCTGAACAATTGCAAAAAATCGCTCGCATAAAATCTTTAATCGGAAACAGAAATATCCAAATAGAAGTTGACGGAGGGATTAATCCTTTGACCGCGGCTGAATGTGTGGCGGCGGGTGCTGATATTTTAGTGGCGGGAACATCCGTTTTTGCCAGCAAAGATTACCGCAAAAACATTGACGCTTTAAGGTAATTTTAACCCTAAATATCTTATAATCTTTCAAAATTATATACGAGGAGATGGGCTATGGCACCGGTTGTTATGGTTGTGGAAGACGAAGAAGCATTAGGTTTGCTCTTAAAATACAACCTTGAAAAAGAAGGATATGAAGTCATAATTGAAACTAGAGGAAATAAAGCTCTGGCGGACGTGGAAAAATACGCCCCTTCAGTTATTTTGCTAGACTGGATGCTGCCCGAAATTTCCGGTGTGGAAATCTGCAAACTCATTCGCAGTAAACCTGACATTAAAAATATTCCTATCATTATGCTGACTGCTAAAGGTGAAGAAGAAGATAAAATTAAAGGTTTGGGCGCCGGTGCCGACGACTATGTTACCAAACCTTTCTCTATCCCTGAACTGATGGCCAGAGTGAAAGCAAACTTACGCCGCGCTCCAGAAATCAGCACCACAAAGGAACTTACATTTGAAGATATTCGTATGGATTTGGTGGAGAAAAAGGTTTTCAGAGGCGAAAACTATATTCACCTCGGCCCTACCGAATTTCGCTTACTTAAAATGTTGATGGAAACACCGGGAAAAGTTTTCTCTCGTGAAGTATTACTCAAAACCGTTTGGGGCGATAATATTTATGTCGAATCGCGTACGGTTGATGTTCATATCAGACGTCTCAGAAAATCTTTGAACGATTTTGGTCCCGATTATATTCGAACCGTGCGCGCAACGGGATATTCAATTGACATTAACCCTATCGGCGATAGTGAATAACCTGATTTTATTTAATTTTGAAAACTCTTCTTTTGAGAAGAGTTTTTTTATTTGCATTTTACTTTTTTTAAGAGTTATACAGTTTCCCCTAAAGGCTATTTTTATGTTTTATTAAATGTTATTTGAGATGAAAAAAGTAATGTTTACGGCTTTGGTTTTTGCAAGCCTCTTATGCGGCTGCTCATCCGGTCAGAAAAATTCTGAAAAACCAAACAATGTGTGTGTTAAACTGTTGCAGTTCAGATCTGACAGCTTGGTTATTTATTTCGAGAAAACTTACGCTCAAGATTCTGTGGCTTTTGAAGTCAGAAAAGTTCCTATCTCTAATACCAACACTTTGTGCGCCTACGGTATTGTCGCAGAAGATATGGACTTGATTAAACGACAAATTGATGCTGCGGCAGACAGTCTGAAGATGACTTTTCGGGTACAGTTGATGTATCACTACCCCGATGAGGATTTGACAGAAACCACAAAATTGCGATTTGATATCGCACGTTAGTTACTTTAAGCCAGAAGACCTGCCTCGGCTGAATTTCAGCCGGCGGTCTTTTTTTATTTTATTTTGACAGATAAAAAAATTTGTGATACAGGTGTCGCTAATTTTATTATTTTTATGTTTAACTCTAAATCAATTTGAGATGAAAAATTTAAGTATTATTGTTATGGTTGCTATTGCTCTGGTAGCTAGTTTGTTTGCTTGTCAAAAAGACAATGAAACAAAAGTTTATGTCAACACTTATGAAAATAGTGTCATTACAGAAATTAATGTGGATAGTCTGCAAGGTGCTTATATTCCCATCCAGTTGGACTGGAATGAACGCGTTTTGGCATCGTTTTTAACTGATGATTATACCTGCGAGTTATTGGTTGGTTACAGAATGCCTAAACATAGTGCAATCACAAATTTTGCTCATAGAAAAATTCTGGTGATTGGACACTCAGGTCATTGGGACAGAAAATCACAAAGTATTTTTGTTTTAAAAAACGGAAAAGGAATGAGACTTGTTCCTTCTTATCCGCCCAATAGTGCTTCGCCTATGCCTAGAAAACCTTTTACAAACAAACCTCTGAAAGCGGCTGAAGAAGTGCCCCTCAGAAAATAAATGACACAAAAAAAGGCCTGATGAAACTCATCAGACCTTTTTTTCGACTTCCGCAGAAGCCGAAGGGCCGAAACCCCGCAAACCTTCTATTATTTGGAGTTAACTATGATTTGCTTTGGTTTCGAAATGTTTTAATTACAATTCTGCGATTCTTTGTTCTTTAATTTTGTCCTATACTGTAACTTTTCTTTAAATTTGTCAATATTTTCTTCCTTGTTAAATTGCCAAAAAAATAGTAGGGGCTCAAACCCGATTGACAAATTCGTTCTGGTGTGGTAATTTGTAAGAAGGTATGGTTTCAGTTATAGCGAGGTGTGCAATGAGAGTCTATTATTGTCTAAGCACGTCAGCGTGCGCGCTGCTGTTTGGTTTTAATGTCGCTTATGGTCTTGACATTAAAACATCTGATAAGCTTTTATTAAACACCCATCTCATAGATACGAATCAAAACCAATTTTTTGAAACCCTGCCTCGGGCAGGTTTGGACATAAACCTGCCCAAAAGATTTCATTTCAAAACGGCTAGTGTTTCATTTATTACCGGCAATAGTGAACTTGTTTTTCCTGAATTTCCAGATGTCTCCGTTGACCAATGCAAAAACTTTGGTTACACGCTAACTTCTTGTCCGAATGGTAATCCAAGCGGAATTT
>CASFNK010000024.1 GCA_949295995.1 uncultured Pseudomonadota bacterium | reverse complement strand
TTATTATAATAATGAACGTTGTCAGTGGAGCTTAAACAAAATGACACCGGCTCAACGCCGATGCCATTTGCTTAATTCTCCCTCTTGACTTAATCCTCCTCGGGACTTTTTTTATTTGTCCAATTTATGGGGGACAGATCATTAATCGAGGGTTTTTTCAGGTTTATAACCTATAATAATATCTTAAGGTTACGATTTACGCCGTAAAAATGACGGAATCTCCAGATTCAACTTATCTTCAGGGTCGTAATCGTTGTCTGAGAAAGTGGGAGAAATAGGCTCTTGGTAACGCTCATTTTCTTTTGCCTGTTTCTTGCGGTTTCTCTTGGCGATGGAGAAGCCCGTTACTCTTTCAATAAGGGTTGGGGTATATTCTTCATCATCATCGTTCACAATCAGTTTTTCCGGCTCTTCTTTGCGAGGAGCTGAAAAAGGTTTCGGATTGTGGTTCGGGAATAATTCCGGCTCTTCCTCTACTTGTTTGAGCGAGGTCTTGGCCGTGAAAGAATTTTCGTTGGAAGATAAAATGTTGGCGAGTTGGTCATCAACATTTATGTCTTCGTTCTTGCTAATAATAGCCTTAAACAAAGAGGAGGCTTGCGGCATATCATTGATAATCGTTGAATTGTCAAGATTATTGAAATCCTCAAATTTTTCTTCCTCAATCGCAGCTTGAGCAACAGGCTCTGCCGTGTTTGAGGAAACCTCTTCGTCGACATTAAAGGAAACTATCGGCGCGCTGATGATTGTTTCCTCCGGTGTGTCAGCCTCTTCGCTCGTTTCAGGAGCGGTGGCTGAGAATTTTTCTAAGTTGGAATCGGTTTCTTCATTCGGAACGTCTAAGGTTTTGACTTCCGGCATAAAACTTTCTTTGAGATAGTCTTCGGCAACTTTTGCGGCTGGTTTGGGAAGGGGTTGTCTGGCTACACTATCCCCAATACCCGTGGCAACAATAGAAACACGGATTTTTCCTGCCAAAGCCTCATCAAAACTTGAACCAAAGATGATGTTTGCGTCTTCGTCAACTTCTTCTTTAATACGGCTGGCGGCTTCATCAATCTCAAACAAGGTGATATCAGAACCACCGGTGATGTTAATTAATACACCTTTAGCTCCACGCATTGAGCAATCGTCAAGCAAAGGATTGGCCAGTGCTTGTTCGGCGGCTTTGATGGCGCGATCTTCGCCTTCTGCTTCACCCGTACCCATAATGGCTTTGCCTTTGTCTTCCATAATGCTCTTAATATCGGCAAAGTCCAAGTTGATTAAACCCGGCATCATCATCAAGTCGGTAATGGAACGAACACCCGCATACAAGACGTTATCGGCCATAATAAAAGCGTCGGCCAAAGTGGTTTTTTTATCGGCAACGCGGAACAGATTTTGGTTCGGAATAATGATGATACTATCTACCGAATTGGTGAAGTCTTCAACCGCGGCTTCGGCTGTTTCCATTCGTTTGCGACCTTCAAATTGGAAAGGTTTGGTTACAACACCAACCGTTAAAATACCTTTGGCTTTGGCAAGGCGAGCGACAACCGGAGCAGCACCCGAACCGGTACCACCACCCATACCGGCAGTGATGAATACCATGTTGGCGCCTTCTAATTCTTTTTCAATTTCTTCTTTGGCTTCTTCGGCGGCCATGCGTCCGACTTCGGGACGAGCACCGGCACCCAAACCCATGGTCGTTTCCAGACCTAATTGAATTTTGCGGCTGGCTTTGGAATGGGCCAAGGCTTGAGCATCGGTGTTGGCAACGATAAAGTCAACACCTTCCAAATTTTGGTCAATCATGTTGTTGACGGCATTGCCTCCGCCTCCGCCTACGCCGATGACTGAGATTCTCGGTTTTAAGTGCATGACAGTGGCTTCTGGTACAGCTAATTTGATTGACATTGTATTTCTTACTCCAAAAAATTTTTTTACTTAAGTTACTTACAGCATACGGAAAATAAATTAAGTTTTGGTTACTAACTTTTTTTAATTTTAAATTTTTTGATATTTTATAAAAAAACCTCTTTTGCAAGGAAACAAAAGAGGTTCAAATAACTTAAAAACTTTGCTTAAACCAAGTCATAATTCGGCTTAGACCTGAATTGCCGGCAACCGGTTTGCTGATGATTTTGTTGGGCTTTCGTTCGCTGTAATTTAGTGCAAAAAGCAATAAACCAATGGCGGTGGAAAAACAGGGATTGTATAAATTATCGGGAAGATTAAGAACATTTTTCGGACGACCAATGCGAACTTGTTTATCGAGTATCATGGTGGCAATATCGCGAATCCCTGATAATTGTGAACCACCACCGGTGAGAACAACGCGGTGTGAGGAAATATCTTTTAGACCATGTTCGGCGAGCTTCTTATTTACAAGTTCAAATATCTCTTCAATGCGTGGCGTGATAATGCTGATTAATTCAGCTTTGGGAACTTGTTTGATGAGGCTGTCGTCTTCCTCGCCAACGGGATAAACATTGATTAAGTCTTCTTTATCTTGCGAGGTCATAAAGGCGCAACCATGCAGGGTTTTTAATCTTTCGGCATGGGTGAATGAGGTGGTTAATCCCCAAGCGATATCATTGGTTACATTGTTGCCGCCAACGCCGATGGAAGAGAAAGCAATCGGGTATCCGTGCTTAAAGGTGGCGATATTGGTGGTGCCGCCACCGATATCAACTATTGAAGCTCCGATTTCTTTTTCATCTTCTACCAAGCAAGCCAAACCCGAAGCATAAGCCGAAAAGGCTTTTTCGGCAATTTCAAGGTGCGCGTTTTCCATTACGGTGGAAAGGTTTTTGAACTGAATATCAGGTACCATTCCCAGTAAAATGTTGACGGATAAATTCTCGCCATAAATATTGCGCGGGTCTTTTATCTCTTCGCCCAAGTCAAGGCGATAATTGGTCGGTAGGCAGTGAATGAGTTCGTTGTCTTCAACGTTTATTTTGTTGATGCCTTTTTCAATGACCTTTTTGATATCCATGTCATTAACCGGACGGTTGCGGTTGATGGCTATTGTTGCTCCTTTGATACTGCTTTTGATTCTGTCGCCGGAGATGTTGACGATGATGCGATTGATACGCTCATTGGCCATTTGTTCCGCTGTTTCAACCGCGTTGCAAACCGATAATGTGGCTTGATTAATGTCGGTTACAATTCCGTTTTTGATGCCTTTGGAGGCATTATAACCGTAACCAACAACGTTGATTTTTTTATCGCGGCTGATTTTTGCTATCAGGCAACAAACTTTTGATGAGCCTATGTCTAGCGCGGCTATGGTGGTTAAGCGGTTAAATGAATGTGTCAACTTATCCCTCGTTTTATTTCTTACATTAGGCTTTCTTTGACTTCTTTAAGGTGTTCCCTTTCTTCTTTGGTCATTTTGCCTAATTTTACGATTACTTTATTGGGGAATCTTAAATCAATTATGGTTAATTTACGTTTAAGAAGTCCTTGCGAGGTGTTTAATTTTACCAATTTTTTCCAGGCTTGCTCGATGTCTTGTGCCGGAAGTTTAATGGTGATACCGTTTTCTATGTCGTCTAAGATTAAATTCCACCTTCTGCCGGAAATGAAATTGGCAACTTTTATGCGCGAGAAAATTTCTTTGTCGGCAGAAATAATTTGCATTAATTGCGGAATGTTTTCAGGTGCTCCTTCGCCGACAATCAATAATATCGGACGAGGAGAGCTGAAAGGTGCGTTAATGACATGACCATCACGGTCTATCGGATGAAATTGATTGTTAATTTGCCAGATGCTTTCGACTTCTCTTTCTTCTAAATTAATTTGTAAAATATTGGGAAAGTAATGGCGGCTGACTTCGGCTTTGCGAATCCACGGGAGTTGTTCGAGTTTGAGTTTTATGTCTTGCAAATCAAGGGTGAGAATATTACTGTCGCGGTTGAGCTGTAAAATGTTTTTGAGCTCTTCTTTCGAGGTTTTGTGTCTGCCTGAAACAACAATATCATCCAGCTTAAAACCAATGTGGCTGGTGTAATCATAGAACTCTGTGCTGAGGTCGGTCAGCTTGCGTCCGATGAGGTTGGTTTTGATGGTGATAATGGCGGAAGCCAATGCAAAAATTAAAGCCAAAAAAAAGATGTTACCCGCAAGGCGAAACGGCCATTCTTGAGGTAGGCTGATGCTGGTCGGAATGCTTACGGCTGCTGCCGATGCGATTGTGGGTATCTTTTTTTCTGGCATGGCTTATTTTTGTATTCCCAAACGTTTGATTTCCCACTCAAGTGTGATGGAGGTTTTTTGTTTGACGCGTTGGATGATGGTTTCTCCCAAAGTTTCAATATCTTTGGCGGTGGCGTTGCCGGTATTAATTAAAAAATTGCTATGTATTTCCGATACCTTGGCTCCGCCGACGCTTAAATCTTTACAACCCGATTTTTGGATAAGCTCCCAGGCCCTCAAACCTTCGGGGTTTTTGAATGTGGAACCCGCGGTTTTGGCATTGCAAGGTTGTTTCTTGAGGCGGTAGGCTTTTTGTTCCTCTAATTTTTTGCGAATCTCCTCCGCCGGAGCGGGAGTGGCTTTGAGGGTTAGAGATAAGATAATCCAATCATCGGGAAAGAAACTACTGCGGTAGGAAAGCAATAAGTCTTCAACACCAATTTCTTTAATTTCTCCCGCGCCGTTGATGATTGTGGCTTTGGCAATTACATCTTTGACCTCACTGCCAAAACAGCCGGCATTGGTCTTGACCGAACCGCCGATTACTCCCGGAATCGAGCATAAAAATTCTAATCCGCCTAATTCGTGTTCTAGCATGACCTTTTTGAGCTCGGCATTCTTAACGCCGGCACCGCAAGTGATGAGGTTGCCTTCAATCGTAATTTTACGAAAAGCCGCACTATCGAGCTTGATAACCACGCCCGGAATGCCACCGTCTCTGACCAAAAGATTGCTCCCGCCGCCTATAATGCAAGTCGGCAAATTATAGGGCTTGGTGCGGATAAAATGGCTTAAATCTTCCGCGTCTTGAGGGTGGTACATTACTTCCGCCGGACCGCCGACGCCAAACCAAGTGTGCTTGCTTAAAGGAACGTCTTTTTGATATTTGCCACGGACTTGGGGTAGTATATCTATCAGACTGCGGCGGAATAGGTGTAACATGGTGCTCTCCTAGCGTTGGGATATAATTTCTTTTTCAATTGCATCGGCCAAGCGTGTGGCGGCATCCGTAATGGCTGAGCGTTTGATGCTCAAGGACATTTGTTGCAGACGTTCGGGATGTGAGATTAAATCTTCCAATATCTTGGCTAAGTTTTCAGGGGTGAAATCTTTTTGTGAAATGGCAAGACCGCCGTTAAAATCCGTAATGTATTTGGCGTTAGCCGTTTGGTGGTCGTCGGCTGCGGTGGGAAGAGGAATGAGAATCGAAGGAATTCCGGCAGCGGCAATTTCAAATACCGATGATGCTCCGGCACGGGAAATGATTAAATGTGATTGGGTGTAGAGTTCCGGCATATTGGAAAAAAAGGAAGCAATGTTGGCTTGGCAGCCGCTGTTGGCATAAGTTTCTTGTGTGGCGGTAATGTCTTCTGCTTTGCATTGTTGGGTGATGTGGAGATTGTGGCGTATATCTTCAGGTAATAACTGTATGGCTTGCGGAATGATTTCACCAAAAATTTTTGCTCCCTGAGAGCCGCCGATAATCAATAAATTAAATTTTTCATCTTTGAGTTTGGGGTAGGCGTTGCCATTGAGTGAGGATATTGCTTTGCGAATCGGCATGCCGGTTACAACGCTTTTGACATGTAGGGGCGTGTATTTGGCATTGCGAAAACTTTGAGCGATGAGTGAGGCATATTTGCTCAGAAAACGATTGGTGCGGCTCATGACTGAATTTTGTTCGTGAATAACCAAGTCAACCCCTAATAAAATGGCCGCCATGCAACATGGAAAAGATGCGTAGCCACCAAAGCCGACGACGCATACCGGCTTTTTGCGCAGTAAGAGTAAACCGGCTTGCAAAATGCCGAAGCAGGTCTTTATCAGGCTTTTGATTTTAGTGAATTTTGATTTGCCAACTAAAGGACCTGATAAAACAGAGTAATTAGGAATTTCGTTTAATTTGCCATGGTAGTTGTTTTTACCGCGTGCGTCGGTAACAAGTGCTAAATCAAATCCACGAAGGGATAGTTCTTCGGCCAGAGATTCTGCCGGAAAAACGTGTCCTCCCGTGCCGCCGGCCGTTAAAATAATGAGCGGTTTTTGGTCTTTAGTCTGTTTCATCTTTATCCTCCGCGTGAACGTTTTTACGTGTTATGGCTAATAACATTCCTATTCCCAAAGAGGTGGCTAAAATTGATGAACCACCGTATGAAATAAACGGCAAAGTCATTCCTTTGGTCGGAATTAGGTGTAGGGTTGATGCCATGTTGATGATTCCTTGCAACCCAAAAGAGGCTGATAATGCCGCCGATGATAAAATAATAAATAAATTGTTATCCTTGAGTGATATCAACATAGAACGAATAACTATGGCTGCAAATAATCCTACCAAAATTAAACATAAAATCAAACCAAATTCTTCACCTGCTACCGCAAAAATAAAGTCGGTATGCGCGTCGGGAATATTGAGTTTGACAACACCTTCGCCGGGGCCTCGTCCGAATAAATTACCGTTTTCAAAGGCTTCCATGGCTTTTTTGACTTGATAGCTGACTTCGTTTTCTGAGGCTACAAATTGCATGACACGAGTATGAAAGTGCGGAAAGACGAAAAAGGCAACTACCAGAGCAATAATACCGGCTAAAATGGCAAAGCCTACCAATATCAACGATAAGCCATTTAAGAAAAGTTGAAAACCCCAGATAACCGTTACGACAAAAGACATCCCAATATCTGGTTGGAGCAATAATAATGTTAAAGTTGCCGCAAATAAAATTGAGGAAAGCAAAGTTCCTGGAATGTCTTGATATTTTTTTTGAGCATCAAATAACCAGGCGGCGACAACAGCAAAAGTCGGTTTGATGAATTCGGAGGGTTGCAATGAAAATCCCAAAACTCTTATCCAACGAGAAGCACCTTTGGTCTCTTCACCCCAAAACAAGGTGAGTACCATTAAAATCATGGCTATTCCATAACCGATAATGGCGGTGCGGCGGATAAAACGCAAATTTTGCATAGAGAGATAAAGCATTAAACCAATGGCTAGTGGGATGAATACTAATTGGCGTTTGACAAAGTGAAAGCTATCGGCGCCGATGCGTCTGGCAACAGCCGGACTGGCTGAAAAATTTAGAAATATACCGATGAGTATTAAAATGGTGATGAGTGTGAGTAAGACTTTGTCAACGGTCCACCACCAGTTGGCAAGTTGAGAACGACTGTTGCGTGAAAATGTAAACACTCGCTCCTCCGCTTATAATAAACTGCACAAGCCTAAAACCGCTAAGATAAAACCGATAATCCAAAAACGAATGGTAACGGTGGTTTCCGGCCAGCCTAATTGCTCAAAATGGTGGTGTATCGGTGCCATTTTGAAAAAACGTTTGCCGCCGGTCTTCTTAAAATAGGTAACTTGTATCATAACCGATACGGTTTCCAGCACGAAAATGCCACCGACAATCGCCAACAAAATTTCATGCTTGGTCATAACGGCAATGGTACCCAAAAGTGCTCCTAAAGAAAGAGAGCCGGTATCGCCCATAAATACTTGGGCTTTGGGAGCATTAAACCATAAAAAGCCTAAACAACCACCAATTACGGCAGCGCACAAAACGCAGATTTCTCCGGCTGAAGGAATTACAAAAGAGGTAAATTCCGGTGCAATCGCAGAACCGCAAGTGTAGGCAAAAATTAAAAAGGTGCCAAAACTCAAGATGAGCAAGCCTGAGGCTAAGCCGTCCAGCCCGTCGGTTAAATTAACGGCATTGGACGTGCCGGCAATTACAATCATTGCAAAGGGAATATAAAACCAACACAAATTTAGTGCCAAATTCTTAAAATAGGGAATTGTCAGACTATAACGATAAGGCTCGGGGGTGGCATAAGAAATAACGCCGACGGCAATCAAAGCTGTACTGAACTGCAAAACCAATTTCATTTTGGCGGTCATAGCGTTAGCGGTTTGTTTGGTTACTTTGACATAGTCATCAACAAAACCGGTTGTGCCAAAAATGAGCAATACCAGTAAACAAATCCAAATAAAGGGATTTTGCAAGTCGGCACAGAGCAAAGTGGCAAGCGTGGTGGTGCCTAAAATAAGCAATCCACCCATGGTTGGGGTGCCCTTTTTGGTCAATAAATGACTTTGCGGACCGTCTTCTCGGATGGGTTGTCCTTTGCTTTGGTGATGGTGCAGAAAATTAATTAATTTTCCGCCGAAAGCTAAAGATAGACCTAAAGCTATGAAAAATGCCGCAAAGGCTCTGATGATGAGCGTGTCTGCGGAAGTGAGTAAAGCATACAACATGACAACCCCTTTGGTGATAGATGATTTTGGAGTTTATCATAGTTGGCAATTCTAAAATAAATCTTAAGAAGCTGAGTGTTTTTGAGAGTTTTCACAGATTTATTCTAAATACAGATCACTTTGTTTATAGTTGTCTATGGCATGGCGGATTAAAACGCCAATAATGGCAGCAACGGGAACAGCTATCATTAAGCCTAAAAAGCCCAATAAAACACCGCCGGCAAGCAAGGCAAACATTACCCAGACAGGGTGAAGACCAACATTGTCACCAACCAATTTAGGGGTGAGAAAGTTGCCTTCAATGAATTGTCCACTCAAAAAGACGGCAACAACTTGGAGAATCGGCGTTAGACTGTCAAACTGAGCAAGCGCAATGCCCATGCTGACGACAAAACCTGAAATACTACCGATATAAGGAATAAAGGAAATGATACCAGCCATAAAGCCGACGACAACCCCAAGTTCTAAGCCGACAAAATAAAGACCAAGAGAATAATATGTTCCCAAAATGAGGCAGACGCTTAATTGTCCACGGATAAATCCGGCGAGAGTCCTATCAATTTCTTTGGCTTGAGCTCTGATTGAATCTTGTGATTTTACCGGAAGCAAACTATCAACTTTGGCAATGAAAGTGTCCCAATCTCGGAGCATATAAAAAGCTACAACCGGTGTAATCAGCAATAATGATAGGAGGTTAAAAAAGGCAAATCCACTGCTGATAATACTTCTTACCAGAGAGCCAAAAATCTTAAGACCGTTTGACATATTACTCCGGATGTATTCTTTAATCTTATCGGCCTCAAGTGAGGGAATGCGTGATTGCAGTTCTTGGATAATCGGCTCAATCTTTTTTAAGAAACTGGAGATGTATTGCGGAAGCGCATTTAAAAAACGACCGATTTGCTCATCAATGATTCCAAAGAGAATCAGAAGAGCCGGTATCATGATGATAATAACCAAAAACAAAACCAAAAATGTTGCTAAGGTTCGGCTCATGCCATGTTTTTCAAAATATGATGCCCAGGGGTCGAGCAAATAACCGATAATAATGCCGGCAACAAAGGGGAGAAGTACCGATTTGAGGGCGTAAACCGCTATGCAAAATAAAACAAAAAGCGTTAGCCAAAATACCCAGTTGCGGTTTTCTTTTTTTTGAAAAACCATGGTCTTTTCTCCTCTTTTGTTTAGTAGCGTTCCAGATTATAAAATCCGTCATAGGCGGTTAAGTTTAATCTTTTATCTCTTAAAGCTCTTTGTAGTCTGTCAAAAGTGCCGTTAAATTTGATTTTGAATTGGGCGTTGCCGTTGCCAAGAGCATCAGTTGTTAAGTCGTTAACACCGGCTGAGGATTTAATGGTCTTTTGTAAATTAACCCAATCACGCAAATTGGTATAGGTGTATAAAACCGTAATCTCTTGAGCGGCTGTGTTTACAGCCAAAGTTTGTTGTTGGGCTTGACCAATCAGATATTCTTTTACCTTTTGGACGCCGTCCGTAAAGAGTTGCGGACTTCTTATCCCCGGAACTTTGATGATATTTTGCGAGCCGTTGGCATAGCTTGATAAGGTAATCTCTAATCCATCAATGCCGTCATAGGTGGCATCGGCAATATAAATGTTGCGGGTTTGATTGTTGCCGGCGATTTGGTCAAGGATAATCCCATTCATTTGCAGAGCTTGAGCGGCAGTGATTTGTTGGCTGGCTTCATTGCCTAAGGCTGAAATTTTTATCGGACCGGTGGTGAGCGGGTTGTTTATCCAAGCCTCACGCCAAGTGTTGTTTCCTTCCCATAATAGAGGCGAATCTGTGCGAAATTCTCTAAACAACGGGATTATGATGATTTTGCTTTCTTCCACCATGGCAAAAGGAGCGTTCTTTTCAGACAGGTAGGCTTTTAAGATGTCGGCATTGATGGTGATTTTTAGTTTTGCCATATAACGGACATCGGAGACTTTTTCCTCGCCAACGGTAACTTCTTTGATGAAGTTTAATATTTGATTGTTGTTTAATTGTTCAAGTACTTTCGTGCCTTCGGGAGTGGTTAATCTGCCGGCTACTGTCATAACCGCTTGGCGGTTGGCATCACTCATGCCTTTTTCTCTTGCAACGGAAGCATTTTCGGCAGTGATATCTACTCTTATTTCAACATCGTATAAGCTCATATCTTCAGCTCGGAGCGGGGAGCTGAAAATCATCAGAGTTAAAAATATAAAAGAGGCGAAAAGTTTAGGCACGAATCTCTTCCTTATCCGACAATTTCTACTTTAGAGAAGAAAAAGTTGATTTCTCTTTGAGCCGATTCAGGAGAATCGGAACCATGGACGGTGTTTTTATCAATTGATAAAGCAAAAGTTTTGCGGATTGTGCCTTCTTCGGCAACGGCCGGATTGGTCGCTCCCATAATTTTGCGATATTGTTCAATGGCGTTTTCGCCTTCTAAAACCTGAACGACAATCGGGGCTGAGGTCATAAACTCTACCAAACCGGAAAAAAAGGCTTTATCTTTATGCTCAATGTAAAACTCTTCTGCCTGAGACTCAGACAGCCATAGACGCTTTTGAGCAACAATCTTCAAGCCTGTTTCCTCAATCATAGCATTGACTTTGCCCGTGATGTTGCGGGTGGTGGCATCAGGTTTGATGATAGAGAGTGTTCTTTCCATTTTTTCTATCCTTATGTTTGTCAGGTTTGATTTTGTGCCGATGATAGTGCAGTTTGTTATAAAAAGCAAAAGTTTTTTCCGATAAATCCTATATTTGTATATGCAAGAGGTAATTTCTTGGTGGACTTTTATGAGAGTTTGTTGTTTATTACTAAAAAAAATAATCTCTTAATTTTCATTTGAAAAGGTTCATTGTTATGATTACTAGCAATTATTTGAGTAATTTGGTGCAAAAAGCCAAACAATATCAAAAAACTATCGTTTTGCCAGAAGGTGAAGACGAGCGTATCTTAAAAGCTGCACATGTTATTGCCGAAGAAGAGGCTGCTAACTTAATTATTTTGGGAGATGAAACCCAAATTAAAGAATATTTTGCCAAGAATAATTGGAGCATGAACCGTATTTCAATCATTAAACCCGAAACGTCCCCAAAATTGCAAGATTATGCAAACTTGTTGTTTGAACTCAGAAAAGCTAAAGGTATGACTGAAGAGCAAGCTCTTGAGACAGCCAAAAATTATAATTATTTCGGAACATTAATGGTTAAGGCCGGTGATGCCGACGGTATGTTGTCGGGTGCTAATCACTCAACCGCTGATACCGTTCGTCCGGCTTTACAGATTATTAAATCAGCTCACAAGGAACGTGGCGTCTCGGCAGCTTTGATTTCGGTTAAAGACGGTGAGGCTTACTTGCTCTCAGATTGTGCCGTGGTGATTGACCCGACCGATAAAGAATTATGCGATATTGCTTTGACCAGTGTCGAAACTGCTTTGCAATTCGGAATTGAGCCAAGAATCGCTATGTTGTCTTATTCGACCAGAAGTTCCGGTAAAGGCGACTCGGTTGATAAGGTTAAACGTGCAACTCTTATGGCGCAAGAGGCTCTGAAAACTGATGAATATACCGGTAAAGGTATTGAATTGGATGGTGAAATGCAAGCCGATGCCGCTTTAGACGCCGTTGTCGCTCATAAAAAAGCACCCGATAGCCATGTTGCCGGAAAAGCAAAAGTTTTAATCTTTCCTAATTTGGATGCAGGTAATATCGGTTATAAACTCTTACAAAGAATCGGTGGTTGCGAATCTTACGGCCCAATGTTGCAGGGCTTAAATGCTCCGGTTAATGATTTATCTCGCGGTGCTTTGGTTGAAGATATTGTCGGTATGATTGCTATTACCGCTTTGCAATCGGTTCATTTGTCTTAATCTTACTTATAAGGATAGTGGTATGAAAAAAATTTTAGTTTTGAACTCAGGGTCGTCTTCTTTGAAGTATCAACTCTTTGGTGTTGATGGCGATAATTACGAGGTTATTGCCAAAGGTTTGGCTGACCGTATCGGTATCGATAATTCTTTTGTGACCATTAAAATCGGTGATAATGATAAAATTACCAAAAATGTTGATTTGCCCTCTCACCAAGAAGCTATTCGCGAAGTGTTTGCTTTGTTGTTGAACGGTGCGCTTAATAGTATGAGCGAATTGGCCGGTGTCGGACACAGGGTGGTTCAAGGCGGTTCTATCTTCAAAGAATCGACTTTCGTTACCGATAAAGTTATTGAGCAGATTGATGAGCTCTCCGCTCTTGCTCCGTTGCACAATCCGGCTGCCGTTCTTGGTTTGAAAGCTATGAAAGCCTTAATTCCTGATGTTAAGCAAGTGGTGGTTTTTGACACGGCTTTCCACCAAAGTATGAAGCCGGAGGCTTATCTTTATCCGTTGCCTTTGGAACAATACACCAAACACCAAATTCGTCGTTACGGGGCTCATGGTACTTCTCACTATTATGTTTCCAGAGAAGTTGCAAAATTAATCGGTAAAGAAGGTAAAATTATTGTTTGTCATATCGGTAACGGGGCTTCAATTTCAGCGGTTGAAAACGGTAAGTGTGTAGATACCTCTATGGGCTTTACACCTTTGGCCGGGGTGATGATGGGAACTCGTTGTGGTGATATTGACCCTTATATTCCGTTGCACATTATGAAAACTCAAGGCAAAAGTGTTGATGAAGTTAACCATTTGCTGAATAAAGAAAGCGGAATGCTCGGCCTTTGCGGTTATTCTGACAACCGCGATGTGGAAACTGCTTGCTTGGCCGATCATGAAGACGCTATTACCGCTACCAATGTTTATATTCACACGATTTTGCGCTTTATCGGTAGCTATATTGCCGTTTTGGGTGGTGTTGATGCGATTGCTTTTACGGCCGGTATTGGTGAAAATTCTTCACTGGTTCGTAAAATGCTGTGCGAACGTTTGGCTTATTTGGGAATCGAACTTGATGAAGAGGCCAATAGCAAACGTGGTGAAAAAATTGAAATTTCAAAGAAAGGCTCTCAAGTCAGAGTGTTTGTGGTTCCGACTAATGAAGAATTGGTCATTGCTCAAGATACAATGCGTTTAATCTAATTCTAGTGAAACTTCAGAAAAACAAGACGGAGAAATTTTGTTTCTCCGCCTTGTTTTTGTGCTGATAAGGATTATCTTTGTTGTAGGTTTGTTTAAAATGAGGAAACAAAAATGTTGCAAAAAAGTTTTTGGGTGATGATGACTTTCGTTTTGGGAAGTGGCTTGGTGCAGGCTCAAAATCTCAATGATGTTGATGATACCGGCTCAGGTGATGTTACGGTTTATGGTGCGGCACAAACCGCTGATGGGCAGGTAAATACTTTTAAAGTGGAACAGTCAAACGGAAATGTAAATCCTTTGGGCGACCCAATTGTTGACCCTAATTTGGCGGAAAATATGCCTGAGCAATCCTTGCAAAAGACTAAGCCTTTGTCGGGGCCTCAACAATTGATGGGGCAGCAATTACCTCAAGGTGCAATTCAAGAAAGTTTGCCGCAGAATCCGTCTGTTTCATCTGAAACACCTCAGCAAACCAATAACCAAATTCAGGATACGCTCTATGAGTCCGGTGGGCGAATTTATGATGTGCAATCTTATCCCGACAGTGATGTTAACACCATAGAAGAACCAAATATTAATCCGACGATTTCAACCGTTCCTTCTTATTAATCAGAGCTTTTCATAATCAAGGAAAACGGCTCGGCGACCTTCTTTGATGGCTTTCCTTTGGTATTTGGTTTGAACCCAATCTTGGGGTTCGTGTTTCCAATCGTTGCCGCAAGTTGCCGTCCAGCGAAACAGTGGGCAATCGTGCATTTGGTGCAAAGTCCATGATTTGTAAACCTTGTGATCGGTGGCTATTCTTAAAATACCGCCTTTTTTTAAGATGCGTGCCAATTCTTTGAGGTTTTCTTGGTTTACAAAGCGTCTGGATGCATGGCGTTTTTTGGGCCACGGGTCCGGAAACAAAAGATAGACCTTATCTAAAAAATTATTCGGCATACTCTTAAATAGCAGACGGATGTCATTGTCCCAAATACGAATGTTGTCAACGCGACCTTTTTCCAAAGTGATGGTTTCGGGAAGGTCGGAAGTTACTTTTATGCCGGTAATGAGTGAGAGAAGATTGGCTACGCCGTTTTGAAAGACTTCAGCCCCGATATAGCCGATATCAGGATTGTTTTTGGCTTGTCCGGCCAGATGTTCACCATTGCCAAAACCAATTTCTAAGCAAATTTGTTTTACGGGTACGCCAAATAAATCAGGGGCTTTAAAATTTGTGTCTTCTTCGATTTTTAAGGCCGGCAAAAAGCTTTCCAATAAGGTGGTTTTGGTTTTGCGAATGACGCGTCCTTTGCGGCGTCCGAAAAAGTGCGGTCTGTCTTCTATAAACATGATTTGAGTGCTTCCGTTAAATCTAATTTTTCCCAACTGAAACTTCCTTGTTCTCCGGCAGTCCTGCCAAAATGTCCGTAGGCGGCAGTAGGAGCGTATATCGGACGGTTGAGGTTCAGATGTTTTATAATTCCTGACGGAGTTAAATCAATATTTTTTTTGATGAAAGCTAAAATTTTATTTTCATCCGTATGGTTTGTGTGGTTGGTGTTGATATATAAAGAGAGGGGCTCGGCAATACCAATCGCATAAGAAATTTGCAACAGGCATTCTTCAGCCAATCCGGCGGCAACTATGTTCTTGGCAAGGTAGCGCAACATATAGGCAGCGGAGCGGTCAACCTTGGTTGGGTCTTTGCCCGAAAAGGCTCCGCCGCCGTGCGGCGCGTAACCGCCATAAGTATCTACAATGATTTTGCGTCCGGTTAGTCCTGTATCTCCGTCCGGACCACCAATGACAAAGCGTCCCGTGGGGTTAATTAAAATGTCTTCATCTTTGGGCATCCAGCCTTGCGGAATACTTTGCGCAATGTATTTTTTTGCAATCTCGCGAACTTGTTCTTGAGAAAGATTTTCTTTATGTTGCGTGGATAAAACCAATTTTTTGATTGCGATGGGTTTTCCTGTCTCATCATATTCCAAAGTAACTTGGCTTTTGGCATCCGGCTCAATACCGATAATTTCTTGGTTGTGGCGGGCTTGGCTTAAATTGTATAAAATTTTGTTCGAAAGATAGATTGCCAGAGGCATATAATTACTTTCTATTCCTTGTTCTTTTTTGGCGTAACCAAACATGATGCCTTGGTCGCCGGCCCCTTCTTTGTCAACACCTAAGGCTATGTCTTCCGATTGGTGGTGCAGGTAGTTGGATATTTTTACTGTTTGCCAGCTGAAGCCTTTTGGGTCGTAGCCTATTTTGCGAATGGTTTGACGGACTCTTTCTTCAATTTGTTCGGCAGAAATATAGGCATTACATTTGGTTTCGCCAGAAATAATTACACGGTTCGTGGTCGCTAATACTTCAATTGCCGTGCGTGCTTTGTCATCTGATGTTAAAAACAAATCAACAAGCGCATCAGAAATTTGGTCGCAGACTTTATCAGGATGTCCTTCTGATACGGCTTCGCTGGTGAATAATATACTCATCTTCTCAATCCTTTTATTTAATTTGAGCTGAGTATAAAAAAAAAGCCGGCGTTTTACCAGCTTTTTTTAATTGTTTTAAGTTTTATTCCTTATCGTCTTCATCATTGTTGTTATAAGTGGTTTTGGACATGGCGATAATCAAGTCAAACATGTGTTTGGCGGCTTTGCGGTTTGGAATTTTGTAGTAAGCCTTAACCAACTCGATGGTCTCTTGGCGGTTCATCGGGTCAGAGTCAAATTCGGCATCATCTTCAGCCAAACATTCAGGTGCCGCATCTGATAAGCTGAACATTCTCGGACTTTGGCTGGCTACGGATTTATCCATATCTTCATAGAAAAAGCCGACAGGAACTTCCAATACTTTGCCTATATCCCACAGACGGCTAGCTCCTACACGATTCATTCCACGTTCATATTTTTGAACCTGTTGAAACGTTAAACCTAATAGACTTGCCAATTTTTCTTGACTTAAGCCTAATAAAGTACGTCTTAATCTGATACGGTTTCCTACATGGACATCAATCGGATTAGGTTGCCCGGTAGGAGTTCTACCTCGGCTAGATTTTTTGATAGTTTCTGTCGTCATTTTTGTTTCCTTTTGATTTCGTTCATATCCTATAAATAGGATTTTAGACCGTATTCGTCAACAAATATTTATATAATATTTTATATTGTTTAACAAAAAAATCTATAAAATACAATTTTTTGTTGTTTTTCAATAAACTATTTTGCTTTTACTTTTATTATAACAGCAAATGCTAAATTCAAAAAACATAATATTAATGGTATGATATTCTTATATTTTCCATATATTGTCGGCGTTATTAATTGTTGAGGAAGATTTATATCTAAAATTCCTATTTGATTAAGCCCTAATGATTGGCGAATGGTGCCTAAACGGTCGATAAGTGCGCTTATACCCGTGTTGGCAACTCTAACAATTGTTATTCCTTCTTCTACGGCTCGCATTTGTGCGCTGACTAAATGTTGATATGGACCCGAACTGTCCCCATACCATCCGTCATTGGTGAGGTTTACGAGCCATTGCGGTTTTTGCTCCTCGTTTACTACCTGGGCGGGAAATATGACTTCATAGCAGATGAGTGCTCCAAGACTCGGATAGTCGGCAATTTTGATGTTTTGTAAGCCCATTCCGGCTTTGAAATTGGCTATGGTGTTGGTGATGGGGCGAACCCATTGCGGTAGGTATTCTCTGAAGGGAATATATTCGCCGAACGGCACAAGGTGGCTTTTGTCGTAATGGGCTTCAATAATGCCGTGTTTGTTTATGATAAACATGGAGTTTAGCGGTTGATAAAAATTATTTTCGTCGGCTTCATAGCGTAGAGAGCCGGTAATTAAGTGTCCTTTATCGGAAATGGCATTGGTAACCAGTTCGCGATAGTAGTTATCATAATCTAACGGAAAGGGGCTGGCTGTTTCTCCCCAAATAACAAAATCTATATCCTCTAATCCTTTCTCTCGGCTGAGTGCAATGTATTTGTTGAGGTTTTCATCTAAAGAAACCGGAGACCATTTTATGGTTTGCGGAATGGCGGGTTGAACAAGGCGGATCTTGATGTCGCTTTCTTGCGAATCGCCTAGAGTGCTTACTCGCCAAAAGCCATAGCTAAGGTTGAGTATTGAAACAAAACAGATGATGCTAAGAGAGAGAACGGTATTTCGGTGGCTTTTATGGCAGAACCAGAGGGCAGGGGCAAGGCAGGTTAAAAGCACAAGCAATGATAAACCATAAGTGCCGATAACAGAGGCTAGTTGCATTGTTTGAGGGGACAATGCCAGAGTTGTTCCTAATAAATTCCATGGAAAACCAGTGAAAATGAAACTTCTTATCCATTCAAAAATTACCCAAAACGCACTAAAGGCTAAATAGCGGGCATAAATATTCTTAAAGTAGAAGCTGAAATAGGCAGGGAAAGCTATGAATAATCCAAAAAATCCCCCCGAAGCCATTAAAACAATCGGGTAGAGCCAGCCGAATGTTTTGGCGTCTATCAATAAGGCATTACCAATCCAAGCCAAGCCGAAAGCATAAAAGCCAAAGCCAAACCAATAACCTAAGTTAAACCATTCTTTTCCTGTTTGGGCTTTTTGCATTAAGTAAAAAAGTCCACTCAAAGTGATGAAAAGAATCGGAAAACAAAAATACGGCGGAAGAGCCGTGATACTTAAAACGCCAAGAGCAAAGGCTGTTGAAAGGGGATTGTTCATCAGCAAGGTGCGGAGTTGGTTCATTCTTCTTCCTCATAAGGGTTGGCAATGTTAAGTTGTTGTAAAATGGCAATTTCAAAACTCTCCATGTGGCGGGCTTCGTCTTCCTCAATATGGTCGTATCCTAAAAGATGTAACAGCCCATGAGCCAAGAGGTGGCAATAGTGGTCATGAAAAGAGATTTCTTGCTCTTTGGCTTCACGCTCCATAGTTTCAAGCGCAATGATGATGTCGCCTAATTCAATTTCTGGTTCAGATTGGCATAAATCATCAAAAGAATCGTCATCAATATTGGCAAAAGATAAGACATTGGTGGGTTTATCCATATTGCGAAATTCTTTATTCAGAGCGTGAACTTCAGTATCATTACTCAAACAGAGATTAACATTGATGGATTTGTTCAAATTCAAAAAATCTATCTCTTCGTGGGTTGAAACATAGTCTAATACTTGCGAAAAGACCTCCCCGGAGATGGTCTCTGCTTCGGGGAGGGCTTTGTGCCACAAGGGCTCATTAATTGATATTTCAAGTTGATGTTTAATCATGAGTTTGCTGTTTTTGTGTTCTTTCTTCATAGGCTTTAACAATCTTGGCAACCAATCCATGACGGACAACGTCCGAAGCACTAAAGGTTACGGAAGAAATGTTGGTGATGTTTTTGAGCGTATCCAAAGCATCTTTTAAGCCGGAGATGACACCTCGCGGCAAGTCAACCTGACTTAAGTCCCCGTTGACAACCATGCGGGAGTTTTCACCCAAACGGGTTAAAAACATTTTCATTTGCATCGGGGTGGTGTTTTGCGCCTCATCCAAAATGACAAAAGCGTTGGATAAGGTGCGACCACGCATAAAGGCAAGCGGGGCAATCTCAATTTCGCCGATGGCCAATTTTTTATCGACTTGTTCGGCCGGTAACATCTCGTACAAAGCATCATAGAGCGGACGAAGGTATGGGTCAACTTTGTCTTTTAAGTCGCCGGGCAAGAAACCTAAGTTTTCGCCGGCTTCAACCGCCGGACGAGATAAAATGATTTTATCAATTCTGCCTTCCAACATCATGGAAACCGCTAAGGCAACCGCCAGGTAAGTTTTACCGGTACCGGCAGGTCCAAGTCCAAAAACTAACTCATTTTGCATCATTTCCTGAATGTATTTGGCTTGAGTGGCCGAACGTGGGTAAATGTGGCGTTTTTTTGTCTTTAGGACAATGTCGTTTAAGTTTTGGTCGGTGATTTTTTCAGAGCCTTCATCGCTCATACGAACCGCGGCTTTGACTTCTTGCTCGTTGACATCAATGCCTTTGCTGACTTTTGTGTAGAGCATGTCAATCGCTGTTTTGGCTTGCTCTATGGCTGCACCGCCGCCTTGAATCGTAATTTGATTGCCAAAAGAGCTGATGCTGACATTGAGGAGTTTTTCTATTAACCGAAGATTAGAATCTTGCGGACCGACCAGTTGTTGAACCAGTTGGTTGTTGTATAATTCAAAGCTAATTTCTGCCATGGTAATCACCCTTTCATGACGCTTTTTGGTTAGTTTCCGCCAGCTCTCCCGTCAATGAATTTACTGTTGCGGAGGTTATTTTAATATCAACGATTTTATTTAAAAATTCCTTAGCAATCTCAACATGGACATTTTGCATATACGGCGTGCGACCAATAAGCTGTCCGCTGTGGCGTCCCTTGTGCTCAAACAAAACCGGCATGGTTTTGCCAATACTGGAGAGATTGAATTTTTCTTGATATGAGAACAATAGGTCTTGCAAAATATCCAAACGTTCTTTTTTGATTTTTTCTTCTACCTGATTGGGCATAATGGCGGCGGGTGTTCCGGCGCGCTTGCTGTATTTGAAGGAGAAGGCCTGAATGTATTTAACTTGGTTGACAATATCAAGCGTTTGCTCAAAATCTTCATCACTTTCTCCGGGGAAACCGACAATAAAGTCAGAGGACATTCTCAAATTAGGATTGGCAAGATATAGTTTTTCAATTACACGCAGGTAGTCATCTCGGGTATGGCGGCGGTTCATGGCTTTGAGAATCTTGTCAGAGCCCGATTGAACCGGTAAATGCAAGTAAGGCATCAGCTTGTCCAAATCATGGTGGCAAGCAATTAAATCATCGGTCATATCTGCCGGATAAGATGTGGTATAACGAATGCGTTTGAGACCATCAAGCTCAGCTAATTTACGTAAAAGATAAGCCAAATTGCGTTCTTTGCCCGAAGCGTCTTCGCCATGATAGGAGTTAACATTTTGCCCAAGCAAATTAATTTCAACGCTGCCGGTGGTAACTAATCTTTTAGCTTCATCTAAGACTTGTTCTACCGGACGCGAAGTTTCAATGCCTCGGGTGTAGGGAACAACGCAATAAGTGCAAAAATTGTTGCAGCCTTCCTGAATGGCTAAAAATGAGCAGCCCCCTGTTGATTGGTTTTCGGGCAAAAAGTCAAACTTTGATTCTGCCGGGAATTCGGTATCTATGATGCTTTGACCTCTTTTTCTTTGAACCTTGGCTAAAATTTCAGGTAGGCGGTGATAAGTCAAGGGACCGGTGGCAAAGTCAACAAACGGAGCGCGTTTGGCGATTTGTTCATCTTCGGCTTGAACCACGCAACCGGCGACGCCAATAATAGTGTCTTTACCCTCTAAAGCACGTTCTTGTTTTATCAAGTAAATACGACCTAAATCGGAAAAAACTTTTTCAGCGGCTTTTTCGCGGATGTGGCAAGTGTTGAAAATGATTAAATCAGCCTCTTTGGGAGAGGGGGCTTCTTTGTAACCTAAGGTTTGTAATATATTGGCTATGCGGCTCGAATCATAAACATTCATTTGGCAGCCAAAAGTTTTAATATAATATTTTTTTGTATCCACTTGCTTATCCATTAGTTTTCTTAATGTGTTATTATGTTCTAATCTTTAGTGTAGGATATATGCGGTTTTTTTTCAAATCTTTTTTGTGCTTTTGTCGGCTTTTTATCGGAATTTTTTATTTGCTTATGCTTTTTGATTGATAAAAGTCGGTTTTTTGAGTATGCTCTAAATGATGATTAATTTTTAACGAGGTAAAAATGACCGATTTGCAATTGGAGATGGATATGAATTGTGTGGAAAAACTTAATGAAGACCAAAAAATTGCTTTTTTGAAAGCCTTTTCTCGTTTGGCCGCGGCAGACGGGCATTTTGATAAAGATGAGAAAGAGTTTATTAAACATGTGGCCATGACTTTCGGGGTTCCCTCAAAGCGTGTTAATGAAATTTTGAAAATTGATAATGATGAAGAAATTATTGAAGATGTGAAAAAAATAGATAATCGCCGCGCCGCTTTGGAATTGATTAAAGAAATGTGCGTCCTGGCTCATACCGATGACGAATTATCCGATGCGGAAACCGCCTTTATCGGTAAAGTCGGTATGGCTATGGGGGTTGATTTAGAAAAAATTGAACAAATCAGTAATTGGGTGATTGATAGACTTATTTGGCTTGAAGAAGCTAAAATTATTTTTGAGGAAGTTTAATTTCTGGTGAGGATTAAAGCATGGAAAATTCTGAAGAAAGGTTACAACAACATCAACAACGCGTTAATCGTCTCAATGCCGTTTGGGAAAGTTTTCAACGTCAACAAGAGCAGAAAACGCAACAAAATCCCAGAAATATTATGTTTAATGCTATGGGAGGAGAAAATTCTAATCTCAAAGCTCCTGAAAGAATGAATCTGGTGCAAAAAGCTCTTTACGCCTCAAAAGATGAAGTCATTAATGACGGAAAAGATGATAAGAAGTTATCCGCTTTTGTGGATGAGTTAGCTGATGCTATCGAAAAAGATACGTTCTATTTTGACCAAGCGTTGTCGATTGAACGAATCAACTGCGAAACATCTACCATGAACGAATATTTTACTTGGATTGATGAAGGTCAGCAAATTATCAAACATATGAATGACGGGTTTGTTTCCGAGGAAGATTTGTCGGAAAAAAATAATTTTATTGATATGTCTTTTCAGCGTGAAACCGAATTGATTACTTGTCTGGGTTTGTATGAAAAAAGTGTGCAACTCGGAAATCAAGAAGCAAAAGTTAAATATGACGAACTCCGTCTCAAACTCCAAAAATTAAGAGAAATCAGAAGCTCAATTTTAACAACTACCAAAAGTGAAGCTGATAAAAAGGTTGAACGCGAAGAATATGAGAGAGCTTTGCATTATTATCGTCTTCTCAGCTTTATGAGAGATATGGGAAAAAATCCAACGCAAAATCAACTGGCTGAATTTCGTATGAGAGCAAAAGAACTGCAAGTCGAGCATGATATGGATGTGGAAATGTTGCCCGGATATAGCTTTTACACCAGATTGTTGGAAGATGTCAGACGGGCAGATGTGCTTGAGAGAAATGCTCAAGAACGGAGTTTTGACCATAGCTTGTCTTATAACAGAAGTCCCGGCGAATTTATTTATATGGCAAAGCACGTTTCAACCAAACAAGAAGATATTCGTACCCGTATTGAGCGTTTGCGCGGGCTCAGACCGCCGCTTAAAGATGTTCCTCAATATGATGCAACTCGGTTACGTCAAAGAGCTTTGACGCGTGAGGGAATTCAGGCCGCTTTGGAACGTCAGGCAAGAGAAGAAATTTTAACGCATGCTTAACAAGTTGAATAAATTTGTTGCGTATCTAAAGAAGCTGGTTTATACCTAAAGCAATGTTGTGTTTTTAAGGAGAAAATTTATGGGTGCTTTGTTAGAACCTTTTTTCTATATTATTAATTTGGTTGTTAGCCTTTATTTTAAGGTGGTTGTGGTTGAAATTGTGCTTCATTGGCTGATTTATTTCAAAATCTTGGAAGCTAATAATAAGTACGCTCAAAAAACTATGGAGATTTTGGAAAAAGCCACTCAACCCGTTTATAAGAAAATCGGTGAAAAAGTTCCGCCCGTGTCCGGATTTGATTTTTCTCCGTTTATCTTGTTATTAGTGTTGCTGTTTGTCAGCAGACTGTTTACCAGACTTTCTGAATTGGTTATGTAGTTAAAAAAGAAAAATCAGAGTTTTGGCAAAAAGGAATCTTTAGGGGATTCCTTTTTGAGTTTGAGAGATGGAGTTATGTTTGCTTATCTGACAGACAAGGGGATTTTACTCAATGTGCGTTTGACGCCGAATGCTTCTGCTGCGCAAATAAAAGGGTGTTTTGTTGGGGCTGACGGTGCGGAATTTTTGAAGGTGTCCGTTATCAGCGTGCCCGAAAAAGGAAAAGCAAATAAAGAACTAATCGATTTACTCTCAAAAAGTTTGAAGCTCTCAAAAAGCAAGATTGAACTTATTAGCGGAGAAACCGAGCGCTATAAAAAACTTTTGTTAGATGCAGACGAGCAAATCTTAGAGAAACTTATGAAATTGGGAGATGAAAAATGACGGCAATCATTATGGACGGAAAACAAGAAGCCTTAAATGTGCGCAAAATTTTGGCAGAAGAAATTGCGGCTACTCATTCGTCTCCGGTATTGGCGGTGGTGCAGGTCGGAGATAATCCCGCCAGTCAGGTCTATGTGCGTAACAAGCACAAAGCGGCGGCTGAAATTGGTATGAAATGCCGAATTTGTTATGTTCCTGAAACTGCAACGGAAAATGAGTTGCGAGATTTAATTCTTGAGTTAAATGATAATGATGATATTAATGGAATTATTGTGCAGTTGCCTTTGCCGAAGCAATTTGATGAGTTAAGAGTTTTGTCTTGGATTAAGCATTCAAAAGATGTTGATGGTTTTAGTCCGATTAATGCCGGATTGCTTCAAATGAACAGTCCTGAAGCCGTTGTGGCGGCTACACCTCAAGGAATTTTGGATTTGTTGAAGCATTATGTCTCTGAGTTGCGCGGAAAACATGCCGTGATTATCGGCCGTTCCAATATCGTTGGTCGTCCTTTAGCTGATTTGTTGTTAAATCAAGATTGTACGGTAACGGTTACTCATTCAAAAACAATCGATTTACCTAGTATTTGCAAACAAGCCGATATTTTAGTCGCTGCTTGCGGATGTCCTAAAATGGTGAAAGCTGATTGGGTTAAAAATGGCGCAGTGGTGATTGATGTTGGAATTAATCGTGTTGATGGTCATTTGTGTGGCGATGTGGCTTTTGACGAAGTGAAAGAAGTTGCTTCTTATATTACTCCCGTTCCTGGAGGAATTGGACCGATGACCGTGGCTATGTTGCTGAAAAATACCTGGAATGCCTATAAAAAACAAAATCCTTTGGTGGAGTAATTTTTTTTCTGTGGAAAATCTGAGGTTTTATTTGTCATTGATGATTTGTCGTTTATCCTATTTGCGTAATGATAAATTTTGTTAGAGGGTGAAAATGATACTCACGAAAGCCTGCGGTAAAATTCATAATTTAATTCATGCGACTTATAACTATATGTTAGATTTGGCTTCTAGCAAATATGCCATGTTGTTTTTGTTTATTGTGGCTTTTACGGAAAGCTCTTTCTTTCCTATTCCGCCTGATGTTATGCTTATTCCCATGGTGTTAGCAACTCCTCAAAAGGCTTACCGAATTGCCGGACTGGCGACTATTGCCAGCGTTATCGGCGGCTGCTTCGGTTATTGTATCGGGGTGTTCGGTTATGAATTTCTTGCTAAGCCAATTTTGGAATTTTATGGTTATATGGCACAATTTGATGTCTTTAAGGGATATTACCATGAATGGGGGGCATGGATTGTGTTTGCTGCCGGTTTAACCCCTTTTCCTTATAAAGTGGTAACTATTGCCAGCGGTGTGGTGCATCTGGATTTAGTGGTATTTACAATTGCATCAATTTTAGCTAGAGGCGGACGGTTCTTTTTGGTGGCTTGGCTTTTGAAAAAATTCGGTGAGCCTATGAAAGACTATATTGAAAAAAATTTGGGGATGCTTTCCGTTGTCTTTGTGTTGCTTTTGGTGGGCGGATTTGCTGCCATTAAATTTATTTAAGGAAAAAACCTCCCAAATGGGAGGTTTTTGATTATTCTTTATGGCGAAAGGTAATTCGTCCTTTGGTAAGGTCGTATGGCGTCATTTCAATATCAACTTTGTCTCCAACCATGACGCGTATTCTAAACTTACGCATTTTGCCAGCAGTATGAGCCAATATTTCAACACCATTTTCTAATCTTACCCGAAACATAGCATTGGGAAGTTTTTCTATGACTTCTCCTGTTAGTTCAAGCAGTTCTTCTTTACTCATAAAATTTCCTTTACTTGTTTATTATTTTTCTTCTGTATAAACCTTAATTTTTATTTTTGCAATTTATTTCTCACTATTAAGTGGTATTTTTATGCTGAAACAGGTGCCAATTCCGGGAGTACTGGTTACGGATATGGTGCCGTTTTGTTTCTCAATTATGGATTTGACAATTGCCAATCCGAGACCGGTTCCTGAATTTTTGGTCGAATGTCCTTGCGAATAAAATGGCTCAAATATATGGTTTAATTTATCTTCTTCTATTCCTATTCCCGTATCTTGAACGGATATGCATGCAGAGTTATCGATTTTGTTTTCGGATAAATTTATGGTTATTGTTCCTCCCTGCGGCATGGCTTTGATGGCGTTTTGCATTAAATTGAGTATGACCATTTTGAAGTCAGAAGCATTGCCTCGTGCAGATATATTGTGGCGACTTTTCTTGAAATTAATCGTAATGCCGTTATTTTTGGTTTCATAATCAAGAATAGAAATAATGTCTTGAATGTTGTCTTTCAGTTGGTATGTTTGTTGTTCATCAGGTGCAAATTGGGCTAATTTTAATAACCTTTCCGGAACCAGAATACATTCGACTAATTGCTTATAGATTAATTCTAAATAAGATTTTTCTTCGCTGTCTTGTGGGTGGTATTTCTTTATCAGACCTTCTAAAATCATGCGAATGGAACCTAAGTGATTCTTCATTTCATGGGCTACAGATGTTGATAAAAATCCTAGCGAAGAAACCTTTTGTTGATGTGAAAAGTGAATGTCTTCACTTAAATCTCTTATAGATTCAACAATGTATTTTTGTGGTGCGTCTTTGTTATCATTGAATATCATGGCGGCTGCGTTAACAGATAACGGACGATTGGGATAAGCGGCAAACTGTTGAATGAATTTTATATTGTTGTCTTTATTGTTTTTTAAATTTTCCAGAGGACAAGTAAATTTACTCAATGGACAGGGGTAATCTTGTTTTTGAGACGAGTAGTAACACTTTTGTCCGACACAGTTTTGTGATGAATTTATTTGACGGTAATATTCTTTATTAGCCAGAATGATGGTGCCATCTTCTTGTAAGACTCTGATACCATCAGGAATGGAGTCTATAATGGATTGTAAGAAAAATTCGGCGCGATGAATTTCTTTGATGCTGTCTTCAATACTTTTAAGCATTAGGTTAAAGGTGTTTATTAGATTGTCAAATTCATCTTGAAAATAGCTGGCGGAATTTTTGATTCTTGGAGAATAATCTCCTTTGGAAACTAAGGTGCTGACATGTGAAAGTTTATCAATGGGAGTCAGAACCCATATCTTTACCAGAAGCCATAAAACAATCATGGCAAAAAAGAATAGTAGTGTACTTATTAAAATAATACGAAAACTTTCTTCTAGTGTTTGGTAGCGTTCATTATAACTTTTTATTACCTCATCGGCTCTTTGTCTCTCTTGCGAAATTTGTTCTTGTTTCGCATTTAATTGTGATGATTTGGTTAGTTCTTTTATTTTTTTACTAAGTTGTATTTGTGGGTAATTTTCTTCTAAACCTACTAATTCTTTGCGTAATGCTATATTTTCATAAAGCATTTCTATGTATTGTTGGTTGCGGCTAATGACGGATTTTTGTTCTTCTTGGGTCTTCGATAGATTTATGACGTAAAATGTATATAAAAAGATTACGGAAACTATTATGAAGAAAAAGGATATTGTATATATAAATTTTTTATTCAAGCTGAAAAACATTTTAAGCCTCAATATACTTGCGTTGGTTTTTTATTAGCTATTATTTAATAAATATAACGTTATTATCTTAACAAATGTAAAATGTTTTGAGGTTTTTTTATGACTAAAAATAATATTAAATTAGAGAAAATGCATCTCTCTCCGGAAGTGGAGGAAGAATTGCGTTGTTGGAATGATGAAGATGTGGCCTTTATTAAAAATGACGTTATGGATGGAAAAGAAATGTGGTTGATTTGTGCGGCGGACGGAACAAAAATTGCCGCAACAGATAATCGAGATTTTGCTTTTGTTATGGCTAAGCAGAATGATTTAAAGCCAACATCGGTTCATTAATTGCTTAAAAAAAGTTCCCGAATATTGCTATCACAATCTTCGGGAACTTTTTTATTGTCCAAACTCAGGGGGACGGATTAGTTCGGAGCTTTTTTAGTTGGTTAATAAGGCTTGAATTTCTTCTTTGGAACTTGCTGCTCGTAATTTCGTACAAGTTTCTTCATCTTTTAAAATTCGAGAAATTTGGGCTAAAGCCGTTAAATGATCAGCTCCATTACTTTCCGGAGATAAAAGCAGAAAAACTAAATCAATCGGCTTATTGTCAATGGCATCAAAATCTATCGGAGAATTTAGACGTGCAAATAAACCAAATACTTGTTGCAGTTCACTTAAGCGTCCGTGGGGCAAAGCTGTGCCGCCGCCAAAGCCGGTTGAACCTAAGTTTTCTCTTTCAAGAATGGTATCAAATATAGTGCGATCGTTAATTCCCGTTAATTCTGATGCTTTTTGAGCCAACTCTTGAAGCAATTGTCTCTTATTGTTGGCTTTTAATGAAAGCACAACCGAATTTGCGGACATTATGTCGGAAAGTCTCATCTTTTTTTACGCCTTATATTGTTGCTTATTTGTCAGCTTTGGGTTCAACCCAACCGATGTTGCCGTCTTTGCGACGATATACCATGCTGATGTGATTGTTTGCACTGTTACGGAACATAATGGCGGCTTCGTTAACCAAGTCCATGTACATAACAGCTTCACTAACGGTGCAGACCGGAATGTTAGCTTCGGTTTCAGCAATCGTTAATGGTGCACTCTCATCAATATCCATTTCATCTTCGGTTTCATGAAGCGGAAATACGGCTTCATTAGCCATTTCAGCTAAGCCGGTCTTGCCTTTGTGGTCATTTAATTTGTTTTTATGGCGGCGTAAGCGGGTTGCTATGTGGGCATTGGCATTGTCAAATGCGGTATAAGGATCACCTGCAAAGCCAGAGCCTTTTAAGACAATGTTTTTGGCAGGGTGAACCGTTACTTCCGCTCCGAATTCATCACCATCTTTAGAAAATGCTACGGTGCAGCTAATAGGAGCCGGAAAATATTTGTTTACAGAATTTAAAACATTCTCTTCAACGTGCTTACGGAGTCTGTCCCCGATATCAACCTGTTTACCTGTCAATGTAATTTTCATAATCTTTACCTTGCAAATTAAATTATTAAAACTTTTCTTTTGAGAGATAACTCTATATTTCTCTAAAAGTCAATATATATTATCTTTCTTACAAAAGCAAGTCATCTGTGGAAACTATTAAGAATTTCGACGCTTCTCCCTTTTCCTTTGGGCGGATGAGGGAATGTTCATTCCTTCGCGATATTTGGCGACCGTTCGTCTGGCTATCTTGATTCCAAGGCGTGCTAAAAGCTCAACTATCATATCATCTGAGAGAATCTTGTCGGGTGCTTCTTCTTCAATTAATTGTTTGATTTTGTGTTTGATGGCAGTTACTGATGTATTTTCATCTCCGGTGTAGCTTCCGGCCGCGGTGGAGAAGAAATATTTCAGCTCAAATATTCCTCGTGGCGTATGCATATATTTGCGAGTTGTAACCCGGCTAATCGTACTTTCGTGCATTTCCAGCTTTTCGGCAACATCTCGCAAAAGCATCGGTTTGAGATAGTCAATCCCTTTTTCAAAAAAATCGCGCTGGAATTTGACGATTTCTTCACTGACTCTTAAGATGGTGGTGGCTCTTTGATGAAGTGCTTTGATTAGAAAATTGGCAGAGCTTAATTTGTCTTTGAGGTATCTTTTGGCTTCTTTGTTGTGAGAGCTTAAAGTTTTTATTTCGCTGTAATAGTCTTGATTGATTAAAACTTTGGGTAAGGATTTTGAGTTTAGTTCAATAATGTATTCCCCGTATTTGTTGGTGCGAACAAATACATCGGGAATGATGTATGTGGTCAGGTCAAAGTCATAGTCGGCGGCGGGTTTGGGATTTAATGCTTTTATTTCACTTAGCATATCGTTTAAATCTTCATCCGAGAAAGAGCCGGTTTTTTTGAGCTCTTTATATTTGTGTTCGGCTACCAATTCCAGATTATCTAACAAAAAGGCCATGTAGGGGTCGTAACGGTCTTTGTCTTGGAGCTGAATTCTTAAGCATTCGGCAACCGAAGTGGCAAAAATTCCCGAAGGTTCACAAGTTTGAAGGCGGGATAAGATATTTTGCAGATAATCTTGTTGGATATTTAGTTTGGCTGAAATTTCGGCAAGGTTTCCTCGAAAATAGCCGGCAGCATCTAAAAACTCCATCATGCGAGAAGCAATCAGACGCTCTTTGGGCGTATCAAACTTTTGAGTGATTTGCTCGTCTAAAAAAGTATATAATGATTTTTGAGCGGCTAGTCTTTGCTCGAAATAGTCAAAGTCTTCATCTGAATTGGCTATTTTTTGTTGATGATAGTCTTTCCAATCCGCATCGGTCGGGATATCATCATAGCCGGCACGGTCGCTCCCAAAGTCGTCTTCAAAGTTGTTATCATAATCAATGTCGTTGCTTGTGGAGAGTTCTTCCTCAGAAGAAGAATGTGAAATATTATCATCAATAGAGGGTAAGTTTTCGTCAGGTAATTGGTTGAGATGGTCATCTTCCCTTTCAAGAAAAGGATTGCTGTTTAGTTCCTCAGAGACTAATTCGCTTAACTCCAAATTGTTCATTTGCAGAAGGTTTATCGCTTGCCGAAGTTGCGGCGTCATTAACAGCGATTGCGACTGCTTAATTTCTATTTTTGGGGTTAATGCCATAAATTTACCTTCTCTGTTGGTTACATAGAGAAGTTATCACCCAGATAGACTTTGCGAACTTCTTGATTGTTGACGATTTCTTCAGGGTTGCCTTCCATTAAAACCGTACCGCCATGTAAAATATAGGCACGGTCGGTAATGTCTAGGGTCTCACGAACGTTGTGGTCGGTAATTAAAACCCCTAAGCCGCGGTGTTTTAGCTGAGAAACCAAATTGCGGATTTCGCCTACGGCAATTGGGTCAATACCGGCTAATGGCTCGTCCAGCAATATAAAGTGGGGTTGGCTCGCCAGAGCGCGGGCAATTTCCAGACGGCGACGCTCACCACCTGACAGGGCAATTGCCGGGGATTTGCGTAAGTGGGCAATGGAGAATTCGGATAAAAGTTCTTCCAACATATTTTCTCTTTGACTTTCATCATCAATCACAATCTCCAAAATGGCTTTGATGTTTTCTTCAACCGTTAAGGCGCGGAAAATAGAGGCTTCTTGCGGCAGATAGCCAATGCCCATACGCGCGCGGCGATACATCGGTAAATTGGTAATGTCATGTCCGTCAATATGAACATCGCCGTAGTCAGGTGTAATCAATCCCGTTACACAATAAAAACATGTGGTCTTCCCGGCTCCGTTCGGACCTAAAAGACCAACAGCTTCCCCCCTCTTGACATTAAGGGAAACATTGCGCAATACCGGACGATTTTTGTATTTTTTACCGATATTGAAAACTTCCAGTGTGGATACTTGTGAGGCGTCATATTTGTTCATGGGGTTATCCTGTTATTCTTTTAATTGCCATTGGTTGGTTTGAGGAGCTGGCTCCTTTTCTATTGCTGGCTCCTTCGCCGTTTCTTGGGGCGTTTCTGCTTTTTTCTCGTCTTTATCTTTTTCTATGAAAACACCGGAAACTCGTTTGCCATTCTTTTTGTTTGATAAAACGCGGCTGATGCTGGTTTTTAGGTCGGTTTCGGCATAGTCGCCATGTAAAATGTTACCATCTTGATTAATGACGACATTATTATATAAGCGAACTTTGTTAATTTGCGGCAAATAAACGCCCCATTCTCCAGTTACAACCGCTTGTTTGTTGACAATTTTGACTTGTTTGTTGTCTGAGTAAATTTCTACTTTTTCAAGAGAGGATTGTCCTTGGTCGTTTTTGGTAAAGTAACTTACCATTTTATTGGAGTAAATTGTACTGTCTTGGTCTTTGGCTACAACATCGCCAAGGGCTATGGCTTTGTTTTGTGAGGGATAATAGGTTATGTTATCCGTGGCGGTAATGGTTTTGTTGTCGGTGGTGATAATTTTAGCAAACGGCTTACCTCTTAATATCATTTTATCTGTACGGAGGTCATAGTCGAGGGTGTCGCCGTATGCTTTGGCAGAGGGAGAGGTCATAATGATATTGCCAATGGCATGAACGTCTTTGATGTTAGTGCCGCTTTGCCCTGAAGTTTGTTCATAAAAAGCTGTCATTTCATCTGCACGGACATTCATATCTTGCTTGGTGGCAACGGCATTACCGATAGCAACCATTTTTTGTTCCGAGCGATACCATTCAACTCTTTCATCTGCCGTTAGGTGAATATCTTCGGCATGAGCCATTGAAATGAGCGTTAGTATAAAAGCCAGTGATGTAAATGAAATGCGCATTAATTGTCCCCTTTAACTTGTTCTTCGGGCATGGTAATGTGGGTTTTACCCGTAAAAATCAGTAAATCTTTATCTTGATAATATTCAAACCCTTGTGCCTCTATATGACCGCTTTCTCCATCAACCGTCGTAGGTTTTACGCTGTATGCTTTTGAAAGCTTAAAATCAAAAAACATCTCTTCACTGGTGGCGGTGGCTCCATTACTATAAAATAATTCAACCCCATCCAGTAATCGGAGCAAAGATGTGTTTTGATTGTAATAGCCAATCGGTGATTGTATATTGACCCACGTATTATCCGCATTGGGCAAGATTCCGCTGGGGTTTTTTAATTTTAAGAGTTTTGATCCAGGCTCGGTTTCATCAATGTTATCGGCATTGAAATTATTGACTTTGTTATTGGCATCCGTGATGTAAAAAGATGTTTGTTCCATGTGGAGCTTTTCAATTTCACCTTTTTTGGGGCGGGTAACATCAATCGCTAGCCTTTCACTTTCGGTTTGAAGCCCCGGCATAACAATAAGTAAACCAATGAGCAGAGCTGCCATGCTTGGTAAAGCAATCTTAATCCATCGCATTATTTTGGCGCGGTGAGACAGTGGGCTTTCTTTAGGGGTCGCTAACTCCTGTTCGCCATTAAAATATTCATCTATCTTTTTGATGTCAACCAAACTAAGCAACTCCGGCTTTTAAGCAATCGTGTAAATGAATTATTCCTACCGGTTGATTATTGTCAATTACAAACAATTGGGTGATTTTCTTTTCATTCATTTCTTTTACAGCTTCGGCTACAAGAGTGTTTGGAGATGTTACTTTGGGTGATTTTGTCATAATATCAATGGCTTTTTTGGAAAATAAATCGGCTGATAAATTACGTCTTAAATCACCGTCAGTGATTATTCCCAATAAACGACGGTCTTTATCTATAATTCCAACACAGCCCAACATTTTTGATGTCATCATTAAAAGGGCTTCTTGCATGAGTGCTGTGTCGTATACTAAGGGGAGTTCATTACCTTTATGCATTAAATCTGATACTTTTTGTAAGAAAGCTCCGAGTTTTCCTCCCGGGTGGCGTTGCTTAAAGTCTGTTTTGGAGAAACCTTTGCGTTCAAGCAGGCAAATTGCTAAAATATCCCCTAAAACCATAGTTGCCGTTGTTGATGATGTCGGGGCTAATCCTAACGGACATGCTTCTCCGTCATCGGGAAGTTTTAGCAAAATATCTCCGTTCTTTCCCAAAGAACTTTCAGGATTTTTGGTTATGGCTATTAAAGGAATACCATAGCGTTTGCTGTAGGTTATTATATCAGAAAGTTCTCTCGTCTCCCCAGAGTTAGATATTGCTAAGACTATGTCATTAGTTGTTACCATTCCTAAATCACCATGGCTGGCTTCTCCGGGGTGAACAAAAAATGCAGGCGTACCGGTTGAAGCTAAGGTGGCGGCAATCTTGGAGCCAACATGACCTGATTTTCCCATGCCCGTTACAATAACTCGACCTTTGGTGCTTTGCATTAAATCTAAGGCTTGTGTCAAGTTGCCGTTAAGCTCGTCTTCCATCATGCGGAGAGCTTCTATTTCTTTATCTATTGTTCTACGTGCAGATTGTAAATCTTTATCGTTCGTCATAACACATCCTTCTGTTTAGATTGTAAGATGTTTTGAACGTAATATCTTATCCTTTAAAACGCAAGTTTTTTTTAGAGGTTATTCTTTTGGGCACGCTTTTTGATGAGATTTTAATATTGACTTTCGCTATCGAAAATATTAGTTTAAGCCAAAATTTTATTATTAACATTTAATTTTATACAATTATGAAGTCTAAAACTATTAAAAGGAGCACATTTAGTTTGTTTATGCTCTTAATGAACATTTGTATTTGGTTGGTTTTGTATTTGTTCCTTTTTAAGGATGTTGCCGTTCAGGGGTGTTATCAAGGACGATTGGACGAAGTCTTAGAGATGGTTGCGCAATCAGAAACCGGTGTGAGGCAATCTATTATCTCGGTAAAATATTATCAAAATGATGATGCTAAGCCTCAAAAAGATGATATGGTTACAGCCATAGAATTTGTCGGCGATGATGATGTCCTTTTTTATAAGGGGGAAATTCACGAACAAACGTTGATTGATGAGCAAGTGCAAAACAATCGTCAGGTGTCAAATGTGTTTATGGGAATATTTTGTGCTGTCTTTGCCGTGTTTTATCTCATCTCTAGGGCGGAAGAAAAACGTGCACAAAAAGCGTTTGTTTCTGACAACTAAGGAGATTAAAGGTTTTATTTTGAATTAAGGTTGCTTCGGCAGCCTTTTTTTGTGCTCTGTTGGACTCAAATTGACTCAAAAGGAGAAATTCTTCATCTCAAGCGACGACTCGTGAAATCTATCCTTTTGAATCTGAGAAAAGCTCAGAAAAAGAGCCTCTCCTAAAGGTTAATGAAAGGTAAAAGTTTTTTAGACTCAAATTTATGAAATTTTTTGTAAAAACTAGTTGACTATTGCGCGTCCTTAATCTACTATGCGCTCAATCTTTGTACTTTTGGAACAAGGAGGTAAGTTTAATTAAAATAACGCAAGCCCCTGTAAATATTGGACTTGGAAGTTGTTTTTTCCCCGTTTGCAAGGCTTAAGGCTTTTGTGAATCGGGTTTTTTATGTAAACAAGATGTAATTTTAATTTAAGGAAATTAGTGATGCCTACAATTAATCAGTTAATTCGTAAATCACGAACACCCAAAGTGAAAAGAAACAAAGTTCCTGCTTTGAAAGCGTGCCCGCAAAAACGTGGTGTTTGTACAAGGGTTTATACAACTACCCCGAAAAAACCGAACTCCGCTTTGCGTAAGGTTGCTCGTGTACGCTTGACAAACGGCTTTGAAGTAATCAGCTATATCCCTGGTGAAGGTCACAACCTACAAGAACACTCAGTGGTGCTGATTAGAGGAGGCCGTGTAAAAGACTTGCCTGGTGTTCGTTATCATATCATTCGTGGTACCTTGGATACTCAAGGTGTTTCTAAACGTCGTCAACGTCGTTCTTTGTACGGCGCAAAGAGACCTAAATAGGAGATAAAGATAATGTCACGTCGTCATAGTGCTGTAAAAAGAATCGTACTGCCTGATGCTAAGTATAATGATAAGGTAGTCGCAAAATTTATTAATAACGTTATGGAAGACGGTAAAAAAGCCGTTGCAGAAAAAATCGTTTATTCTGCTTTCGACATTTTGGCCGCTAAAACCAAGCAAGATGCTTTGAGCGTTTTTAATGAAGCTATTGATAATGTAAAACCTGTTGTTGAAGTTAAATCTCGCCGCGTCGGTGGTGCTACTTACCAGGTTCCTTGTGAAGTTCGTGCCGATCGTCGTCAAGCTCTGGCTATTCGTTGGATCATTGCCGCCGCTCAAAAACGTTCTGAAACAACCATGACTGAAAGACTTGCTAACGAATTGTTAGATGCTTATGCCAATAAAGGTTCTGCCGTTAAAAAACGCGAAGATACCCACAAAATGGCTGAAGCTAACAAAGCTTTCTCTCACTACAAATTCTAATATAGGATTAATACAATGGCTCGTACACATAAATTGGAAATGTATAGAAACATCGGTATCATGGCTCACATCGATGCCGGTAAAACAACGACCACTGAACGTATTCTGTATTATACCGGTGTAAATCACAAAATCGGTGAAACACACGACGGTGCTGCTACCATGGACTGGATGGAGCAAGAGCAAGAACGTGGTATTACCATTACTTCTGCTGCTACTACCTGCTATTGGAAAGGTCATCGTATTAACATTATCGATACTCCGGGTCACGTTGACTTCACCGTTGAAGTTGAACGTTCTCTCCGCGTATTGGATGGTGCTATTACCGTATTCGACTCCGTTGCCGGTGTTGAACCGCAATCTGAAACCGTTTGGCGTCAAGCTGACAAATACGGCGTTCCTCGTATTTGCTTCTGCAACAAAATGGACCGTATCGGTGCTAACTTCTATCGTTGCTTAGATATGATTAAAGACCGTTTGGGTGCTCAGCCTTTGGCTTTGCAATTACCAATCGGTGCAGAAGCTGATTTCAAAGGCGTTATCGATTTGTTGCAAATGAAAGCCATCATCTATACCGGTGATACTGCAGATTCTCCGATTAACGTTGAAGAAATTCCGGCTGATTTGAAAGATAAAGCTGAAGAATTTCATGCTCAGTTGGTTGAAGCTGCTGTCGAACAAGACGAAAAAGCTATGGAAGATTTCTTTGAAGGAAAAGAAATTTCTATTGATACTTTGAAAAAATGTATTCGTAAAGGTACTATTTCTCAATCATTCGTTCCTGTCTTGTGCGGTACTGCATTCAAAAACAAAGGTGTACAACCGTTGTTGGATGCCGTTATTGATTATTTGCCGTCTCCGCTGGATATTCCGGCTATTGACGGTGTTAAACCCGGTACGGATGAAGTTATTGAACGTCATCCAGAGGATAATGCTCCTTTGGCCGCTTTGGCATTCAAAATTATGAATGACCCATTCGTCGGTTCTCTGACCTTTACCCGTATTTATTCAGGTACCATGACTGCCGGTTCTTATATCTATAATTCTGTTAAAGATAAGAAAGAACGCGTTGGTCGTATGCTCTTGATGCATGCTAACAAACGTGAAGATTTGAAAGAAGCTCACGCAGGCGATATTATCGCTTTGGCAGGTTTGAAAGATACCACCACCGGTGATACTTTGTGTGATCCTGCAAATCCGATTGTTTTGGAAAATATGGAATTCCCTGATCCGGTTATTCAATTGGCTGTTGAACCGAAGACTAAAGCCGATGTTGAAAAAATGGGATTGGCTTTGTCTCGTTTGGCTATGGAAGATCCTTCTTTCCGTGTTTCTTCTGATCCAGATTCCGGTCAAACCATCATCAGTGGTATGGGTGAATTGCACTTGGAAATCATTGTTGACCGTTTGAAACGTGAATTCAAAGTTGATTGCAATGTCGGTGATCCGCAAGTTGCTTATCGTGAAACCATCACCAAACCTTGTGATATCGAATATACTCACAAAAAACAATCCGGTGGTGCCGGTCAATTCGCTAAAGTTAAAATCAAATTCGAGCCGATGGATGGCTACAACGGATTTGAATTTAACAATACGGTTGTTGGCGGTAATGTTCCTAAAGAATATATTCCGGGTGTTGAAAAAGGTTTGCGTACCGCTATGGATGCCGGTGTATTGGCTGGATATCCGGTTACCGGTGTTAAAGCTACCTTGTATGATGGCGCTTACCACGAAGTTGACTCTAACGTTATGTGCTTTGAAATCGCTGCTCGTGCTGCCTTCCGTGAAGGTATGAGACAAGCTGATGCCAGATTGTTAGAGCCGATTATGAAAGTGGAAGTCGTTACTCCAGAAGAATATATGGGCGATATTATCGGTGATTTGAACTCTCGTCGTGGTTTGGTCAGCGGTATGGATCAGAGAGGTAATGCTCGCGTTGTTGATGCCAGCGTTCCTTTGGCCAATATGTTTGGTTATGTTAATACCTTGCGTTCTCTTTCTCAAGGTCGTGCTCAGTTTACGATGGTCTTTGACCACTATGCTGAAGTTCCTCGGGAAATTGCCGAAGGTATTAAAGCGAAAAACGTTTAATCAGGTGAATGAGGTGTGAGAGTGGAGCAGATTATACCTTGTTTTCACTCTTGCCTCTTGTTCGTTTTATATTTGTAAATTTAATTTTATTAATTTCATTTTGGAGAAATTTAAAATGGCAAAAGAGAAATTTGAGCGCACAAAGCCTCACTGTAACATTGGAACCATTGGTCACGTAGACCACGGTAAGACCACCTTGACAGCTGCGATTACGAAAGTATTGGCAGAAGAAGGTGGCGCAAGCTTTACCGCATATGATCAAATCGATAAAGCTCCTGAAGAAAAAGCACGTGGTATTACCATTTCTACCTCACACGTAGAATATGAGACCCCGAATCGCCACTATGCCCACGTAGATTGCCCGGGCCACGCTGACTATGTAAAGAACATGATTACCGGTGCCGCTCAAATGGATGGTGCAATTTTGGTAGTATCTTCAGCAGATGGTCCGATGCCGCAAACTCGTGAGCACATTTTGTTGGCTCGTCAAGTAGGTGTACCGGCATTGGTTGTTTATATGAACAAAGTTGACCAAGTAGATGATCCGGAATTGTTGGATTTGGTAGAAATGGAAATCCGTGATTTGTTGAAATCATACGACTTCCCAGGCGATGAAATCCCTATCATTAAAGGTTCAGCCTTGGCTGTATTGGAAGATGGCGATAAGAAGATTGGTCATGATTCCATTATTGAATTGATGAAAGCAGTAGATAGCTACATTCCGCAACCGGAACGTCCGAAAGATCAACCGTTCTTGATGCCGATTGAAGACGTATTCTCAATTTCT